>JAUVZL010000020.1 GCA_030602565.1 Candidatus Stahliibacteriota bacterium | reverse complement strand
CTTTCTCGTTCAATGAGACAAACCCACACTTTGGGCATATTCCAAGAACTTTTTCCACGCAATATTATAATATAGACTATTAGGGAAACTATTAAATAGACTACCCTCTCTTCTGGAGTAGCAGACCTTGGTCTGCGCTATCTTTCTACGCGAGACAAGTCTCGCTACTCCAAGGCGGAGAAAGGGTAGAAAAAAGATATTAAGGGGTGTCATTGTAGTTGTCTGATTTATCAGACAATGCTCGATGAATCGAGCGACTACAGGCTACTCTCAGGACAGGTTTATCGGATAGGGCAATGGGTTAATGCTCGATGAATCGAGCTTTAGGCATTTAGGCATTTTGATTTTTAGGTATTTGCTTATCTTTAGGCATTTTAGGCATTTAGGTATTTAGGTATTTTAGGTATTTAGGCATTTTCTTACATCTACCATCTGTTATTCGTTATCCAATAATCCCTTTATACAGGTTCTGCGTTTGGTCTGAAGGTAAGCAATTGAGTTCCTTTTGAAACAAGTCAACGCATCTTTTATATTGATTTATTGCTTTTGCTTTTTCACCACTTATTGAATAACTTCTTATTAAAAATCTGTGTCCCTCTTCATCAAATGGATCTAAATTCAGGATATTTTTTCCAATTTCTATTGCTTCATCAAATCTTAGTTTTCTTAAACAGATTTCTCCTAACATTAAAAGTGCCCTCCCGTATAAAGACCGTAATTCATTTCTTATTTCATCAACCCATGAGTCATAAGAATCTTCAAGAAAATTTCCCTTGTAGAGTCCTATTGCCTCTTTTAATTTAATCTCGGCTAAATGAATTTTTCCTTGATTGATCATTGCCTTGCCACTATGGATCAGATCTTTGAATTCGAGTGCATCTATCCAGACATTTTTCAGTTTGTATACTCCACTTTTATAAAAGAGATACTCTTTTCCAATAACCTTTTTTAATTGAGAAAGACAAACATGGAAATTATTCGTAATTTTTGAGGAAGCAAGGTTAGGCCAGAGTAAAGCACCAATCTTTTCACGGTTCAATTGTTCATTTCTGAGTATGCTGATGATAAAGATAGAAAACAGTTGTCTTGGTTTTTGCCATTGCCATTCATCGCTAAAACCCTCCCCATGTATGGGAACTTCAATGCGCAGCTTACCAAGACAGAATACTTTGAGTGGTTGGATTTTACTTTGTTTTGCTCCAGGCTGGAATATATCAAGCCAGCCGTTCATATTGTATTTTACGGCGATTTCATTCGCTTTTTTCAGATATTCTTTTGCCCTGAGCTTCGCAAATTCATATTTTAATAACTGAGTGCCGCAGAAATACAATAATCTACATAATTCAACATATTCTTCATGTTCAAACATAATATTCATTCCGGTTTCAATTTCCTGCAGTCCGCTTTCTTGTTTACCCTGCAGAAGCGTGTGATATCCCTTGAGGATAAGATATTCTCCGTGTTGTGTTTTTGACTCGAGCGCGAATTCCCTCTTGATATTTCTCATCAATTTGCTTAAATCTGTTAGCTTACCAGCCAGATAGAGCAATAGTCCTTTATGAATCAAGAGTTCAAAAAGTGATTTCTTAATCTTCAGCTTTTTTGCCAGTATAATACCATTATTTATATATTCATTTGCTCGTTCGTAATCTTTTTTAAATATTAGCAACATTCCATAAAATTTATAGAACCAGACCAAATCCGCTTCAATTTTAAATTTCTGGCACTTTTTTATTCCCTTTAAATACTCATATTCTGCCTTATTTAAGTAACCTTCGTAAAAATAACAACAACCCAGATTTTGATAAGAGAGTGCTTCTTCTCTTATGCGTCCTGTTTTAATACTGTATTCCTGGTGTTTTAACAGAAGTTCTTCTCCATTTTTTAATTCTCCCGCATTCATAAGACTAATGCCGAGATTACCCTTTGCTGAAGCGATCAAAGGTTCGCTTTGAAATTTTTCGGCGTAGTCCAATGCCTTTTTGCGAAATTGGATTGCCCGTTTATAATCATCCATGCCATTGTATATTGAACCTAAAAGATTCAATACCTGATACCAATGATATGGATTGGATGTTTGAACAAGGCGATTTCTGATTTTTAGTCCCAGTTTAAGTGCTTTATCTGTTTGCCATTGGTACTTATAAGCAAATGCCCTATCTGTTTCCAACTCGATTAAGGTGCTATCAACCTTAATCGAGTTGTTTTTCTTGATTAATTCTATGCCTATTTTAGCGGCCTTAATCGCCTCTACATACCTTGCTGTGCGAACAAGCGAATGAGCATACGTGCTATAAGCCATTGCAAGTTTCTCTTTTTTTATTATTTTCAGGCTTCCTTTTAATAATTTGATAATCGCTTCTGAAACCTCAATTACTTTATTGTATTTGCCAATACGTAATAAATTTGCTGCGTAATTAAACATTATATCAAACATCTTCTGGTCTGAGATTTTCCTCATTGATTTTGCCATGCTGAAGGCTTTTTCTAAATATGATAAGGCTCGAGGGTTGTTACCTGATTTCCTGAAATCTTCACCAAGTTTTAATAATAAATTAATTATTTGTAAACTTTTATTTTCCTCGAGCAAGTAATGTTTGGCAGCATTAATCCTGTCGTTCTTTTTAAGAAAATATTCACCCAGTATTTGATGGAGTTTTAACCTTTCCTCTTTTTCTATATCTTGATATATGACATCTCTGATTAAAGGATGGGAAAATGCATAATTGTATTCCCTTTTGACTATAATGGCGGTTTTTAACAGCGTTGGCAATATTTTTTTTGGGCGCTTAAAGATTGATAAGGATGGATTGAATTCTTCGCCAATCACTGAGGCATATTTCAAAAATTGCCTTTCTTTATTGGCAAATCTGTTAAGCCTCGCCTTTATCGTTTCAGTAATTGTCTCAGGGACAATAATACGGGAATATGCTTCTATTGTCTTCCATTTATTATCTTTGTTGTCGAAAAATATTATGCCTTTTTCAAAAAGTGCATACAAGAATTCTTTTATAAATAATGGAATTCCTTTTGTCCGATTGCTGAGCCATACAAAAAAAGATTCATCGAGGTCATTGCCCAATAGTAAACTATTCAGTTCTCGGATATCCTCTTCTTTCAATCCACTCATAATTATTTTTTCAACATGTTTCAAATTGACGCCGTCGCACCACTTTGTAATCTTTAAATTTTGTCGTGATGTTAGAATACATAAAATGGGCAAGGATTCTGAATTTTGAAGAAAATATTGTAGCATGGCGAGGAAATCAGAGCCAGATTCGTGGATATTCTCAATAATTAAAATTACCGGAGCAAAATTAGACAGGTTAGCCATAAACCGGTAGAAAATTTCATTCATATTTATACGAGTTCTGTCATCACTTATTATTTTAGGCTCATAAGGATAATAGGTTTTTAACTCAGGAATCATCTCAGCAAACTCATTGTATATTTTTTTGTTAATAACACGGGTAATAGTTCTTACAATATTGGGCGTCTTGTTTAAATAATATTTAATAATTTCAGCAAACAACTCTCTTGCTTGAGATATATATGGCTTTACTCTAATACTGATGATTATATAGTCTTTAGTTTTCTCAAGCGTGAATTCATCAATGAGTCTTGTTTTTCCTATGCCTGGTTCACCCGTGATAAGTAGACAGCTTCCTTGATATTCCAGGGCCGAGTTAAGTTTAGCTTTTAAAATTTCTTGTTCTTTTCTACGACCGATAAAAGGTAATTCAAAAAAACCGGATAGGTTAATCCCAAGTTTTCGATTATTAATTTTGTCAGCCATTTAGTGAACGTGTCAATTTTCTACTTTTTGTACATCAAACATCCGGCTCGGTTTACCGGGCGTTTGCGTTCTACAGCATATTCGATGGAGTAATTCCTATTTTTCTACATCGTAGAAAACCAGCCCGGAAATGAGTTTGGGGTAAAAGTCAGTCGATTTCTGAGGCATTCGTTCCTTGTTCTCGGCGATTTTTTTTACTTGCTCAGAGCGCGTGGGGTTTAAGAGAAAACAGAACTGAAAGGCACCAGTATCAACCCGTCTCATAGCGTCCTGCGCACCTCGTTCATATCGCACGTGTTCTTCTATCTTCTCAGGATTTATATCAAGGACATCTTCGATCAACAGGGTGTGGAGTATTGCGACATCCAGATCACAGTATTCCTTACTACGGTCAGCCAGTAATTCCTTCATGACTTTTTTTGACTTTAGCCTTAGGATGTAGGCAGTTTGCGAGCTATAAAAACCAAAAGCCTTAGACTTCATTTCTGTTAGATCATGGAGGATATTATCTTTGTCGGTTTTTTTTATGTCAAAGTATTTCTCCATCTTTTCAAGAAAGCTGCCCAAACTGAAGTCGCCAAGATTTCTAATGAGCCGGTGCGTCGGCAAAATGACTAAACCCGGGTCTTCGATATTGACGAGGGCGATCATCTTGAAATTTGCCGGATGGTTCTTATCAACGTCGCCCAGTTCCTTACTGTAGTTGAAAGCAGTTTCATAACGGTGATGTCCATCAGCAATCACAAAAATCGATGATTTTAAGAACTCAGCAATTTTTTCAATTGGCTTGGTTTTGTCGATTCGCCATAATTTATGAGTTACGTTATTGTTATCCTTGACCTCGACGAGAGGTTTGTCTTTGCAGTGCTTTTCGAGCAAGCCATTCACGTGATTCTGGGTGTCCGTGTAAAGCAAGAACACTGGTTCAAAGTCCTTTTTCGTGATGTTCAGCAGGTTTAGACGGTCTGCTTTTGGTTTTGAAAGCGTCTTTTCGTGAGGGAGTATATTGCCTTTGCCCAGTTCCTCAAGTCTGACCAAACAGATAAAACCTTTCCTTGTATATTCCGTTTTATTAACTGTAAACTCTTGCCAATAAGGGTATATCGTTTCTTTATCGTCACTCTTGAATATTTCTTCTTTTAACCATGTCTCTGCATGTCTTTTCGCATCCAGGTATTCCCGTTGGCGATTATGTCCTTCAGAGTATTTGGTGAGGACGAGACGAATGAAGTTGTACGGACTTTGGTTTTTGTATGCGCGCTCCATTTTGTTTGTTACTTGATCATAAGGTTGGCAAATAACATCAGTTAGATCAGGCAGTTTCTCAAGGTTATATCTTATTCCTTTGAATGCTTTTATCTCAGGCATTTCTTCTCCTTATCTAATTTGGTGCCTGATAAATCTCCGAGAGTCTCGTGAGCGGACAGGCAACTACGAATTTGTGGAGACTATCCGACTATTGGACTATCCAACTACGCAACTACTTCAGCGCATCCCTCACCAGTTCAGCTATTTGCGTACCGGCGCGCGTCTGTCCTTCTTTGGTTTGCGCACCGATATGTGGTGTTACAATAACCTGTTCGAGTTCGAAAAGTTTGTTTTCTTTTGCTGGTTCACTTTCGTAAACATCAACACAAGCGATGCGTACTTTGCCAGAAGTGACCGCATCATACAGGGCACCTTCATCAACGACACCGCCGCGTGCACAATTGATTATCACAACATTATCCATCATTTTTTCAAAGGCGGCTTTGTCTAGGATGTGCTCGGTTTCTTTTGTTTTAGGGATATGCAGCGAGATATAATCAGCTTCTTTGATAAGAGTTTCAAAGTCAACAAGGTCCGCATAGTCGCTCGTTTTCACGTATGGATCATAGGCTTTTACTGACATACCCAGAGCTTTGGCGCGTTTTGCTAATTCTGTTCCAATCCGGCCAAGCCCGATTATGCCGAGTCTCTTACCGTACAATTCAAATCCCTTGAATTTCTTCTTTTCCCATTTCGAAGCTCGGGTTGATACATTTGCCTGGGGGATTCGGCGTGCCGCAGCAAACATCATACCTAGAGCAAGCTCTGCCACTGAGATTGAAGTCGCGGTCGGCGTGTTGACTACTTTTACCCCTTTGTTCTTGGCTGTTTCCTGGTCGACATTGTCTAAGCCTATACCTGCTCGACCAATGACCTTCAGGTTCTTTGCCGCTTCGATTACCTCTTTAGTCACCTTGGTGGCGCTTCTCACGATTATCCCATCATAATCAGATATGACCTTGGCTAATTCTTCAGGACTCAAGCCAGTTTTCTCAATAACTTCAAAACCGGCATCCTTTAATATCTCAATGCCTTGTGGAGCAATTGGGTCAGAAATCAAAACCTTCATTTTTTATCCTCCTTTGCGACTTTTGCCCAAATTTCCAATTTGGTCGCAAAAGTCAGCATCCCGTTTTTTCGTAAGAAAAGGCGGGATTACATCCAAACCCAAACCCAGCTTCCAGTTTTTACAGCTTCAATAGCGCGTTAATATTATCGACTAATTCCTTAATTTCATCGGGTGTCAAATCACCCATATGGGCAATTCTAAATGCTTTCTCCTTTAGTTTACCGTAGCCATTGGAGATCGCAAAGCCACGTTTTCCGAGTTCGCTATTCAAATCCGCGATACTTACGCCACGGGTATTGTTCATGCACGAGACCGTGACTGATTCATAGTTAGGTTCAGAAAACATGCTGAAGTACTTCTTGCCCCAGTCTTGTACATACTTAGCCATTGCAACGTGTCTCTCGTAGCGCTTTTCCATACCTTCTGCCTTAATTTTATCGAGCTGCTTGTCCATTGCGTACATGAGTGAGATGGCTGGTGTTGAAGGGGTCTGTCCTTTTTTATCAAAGTAGTCTTTAAGTCCGACAAAATCGCAATAAAGTCCGCGACCCTTTACAGTTTTTGCTTTTTCTAATGCCTTATCACTGACTACACAGACCGCGAGACCGGGTGGTAGTGCAAATGCTTTCTGTGACGAAGCAAAGCAGACGTCGATCCCGAGTTTTTCAATCTCAATCTTGTCACCCATCAGTGAACTGACTGCGTCGACCAGGAAGAGTACATCGGGATACTTTTTCAGCACTTCAGCAATTTCCTCAATAGGGTTGCGCACACCAGTAGATGTTTCATTCTGTACAAGAATTATGGCTTCATATTTCTTCTCTTGCAACTTCGCTTCGACCATCTCAGGTTTTATCGCCTTACCCCAATCCAGAGTAATCACCTCTGCATTTCTGTCGCATTTTTGAGCTATTTTGAACCACCGGTCACTAAAAGCTCCGTTTACGCAACACAATACATCTTTATTCACGCAGTTTCTAATCGCACCTTCCATAAAGGCAGTGCCCGAAGCGGTTAGTACAGTGATGAAGTTGTTCGTTGCGAGCAATTCCTGGAGTTTCTTGATAATGCCGGTATATAACTCAGTAAATGCTTTGCTGCGGTGACCAATCATTTTCTTTGTTTGGGCATCAAGTATATCCTGCCTGACCTCAGTCGGTCCAGGGATGAATAGTTTTTTATGCATCGTTCCTCCTTTTTTTGCTTCGCAAAAATTGATTCAGACAAATTTCAGCAGATTCAAACGGATTTAAATGAATATTAAATCTGTCTGTATCCGCATTCATCCGTCTGCATCCTAAGATAATTACTCCGTAATTATCTTAACCCAAACCTCACGGGTTCTTGGGCCGTCAAATTCGCATAAATATATGCCTTGCCAGGTTCCAAAAGAGATATTACCACCTTCTATGAAAAGGGTTCTTGAAGAACCGGTGATAGCTGATTTGACGTGGGCATCAGCATTACCCTCGGCATGTTTATACCCGGCATTGGCTGGTATGAGTTTGTTTAAGGTGTCAGAGATATCGCTCTGCACAGCTGGATCGCAATTCTCATTAATCGTGAGCGCGGCAGTGGTGTGTGGACAGAATATGTGCAAGATGCCATCTTTGACCTTTTGTTTGTTTATTATATGCTGAATTTGCTTTGTGATATTGCATAATTCATTTCGGTGATGTGTACGGACGCTTATTTTCTCAACCATATGTAATATTATACGTATTTTTCTGGTATTGTCAATTGAATGAGACAGGCTGTTGACAAGCGATTATTTTGGTGCTATACTACTAAGGTTCGATATGAGTAGGGAGAAGAAAAGGGTACAGCTTTTCACGAGGATCGATAATATCCTTGGTTCATCGTATGACCTGACTAAGGTTATCAGGAAAATCTACCGGGAAATTGGTAAGGTTCTTGACTGCAGCAATTTTTATATTGCCCTGTATAACCGTGATGAGAACATAATTAGTTTCGAGATCTACATGATAAATGGCAAGGAAGTGAATGAAGCCCCCCGGGTTTTGTCAAAAGGCATGACTGAATATGTTATCAAGACAAAGAAGTCAGTTCGTATTAATTCTAAGTTGAAGCAGTTTTGCAGAAAGATCGGTGTCAAACCACATGGCAGGAATGCCAGAAGCTGGTTAGGTGTCCCCATGATTTACAAGAACAATGTTGAAGGCGTAATGACAGTTCAAGATTATGAGCATAATAATGCTTATACTGAAGAAGATGAGTATCTGCTGAACCGGATTGCCGCCAGAGCAGCAGTCGTCGTTGCCAATACAAGGTTGATTGAAGAGGAAGTGAAAAGAGCCAGAGAGCTTGAGGTGATGAACAAGATCGCCCACCAATTGACCAAAAGCCTTGATATCGGAGAGATCTGTGAGAGTGTCACAAAGTCTATTCTTCAACATTTCAGTAATTTCAATGTTTCGATCTTCTTAATAGAAAAGAATGTAGTCATTCTCAGAAAATTATCCAAAGGGTTTCAGGATGAAGTGCCGAGAGATCTCAAACTCAAGTTGGGTCAGAGTATAGTTGGTACTGTGGCACAGGCCGGCAAGAAAATCGTGGTAAATGATGTCTCTAAGGAAAAGCTCTATCGCGGCTATGGTCAGACCAGTACCAAGTCAGAATTCACTTTGCCGCTCAAGGTTGGAAGAAAAATGATCGGCGTGTTGGATATTGAGTGTGATGAGCTAAATGCCTTTAACAGTAATACGATCAGAATTCTCGAATTGATTGCAGACTGTCTTAGTGTTGCTCTGCACAATGCCCATCTTTATGAACAGGCAAAAAACAGCGCAAAAGAACTGACTGTTTCCTTCACCATTGCCAAATCCCTGATTTCGACCCTGGAACTCGATGATGTTCTTAATACTATCCTTAAGGTAATACGCGATACGTTTGGTTACGCACACATCGCAATCCTGCTCATTGAAGGAAATGAATTGTACATCAAGGCAGCCCATGGTTATGGGACTCGGGTTTTCAAGAAGGTCAAGTTGAAAATCGGTGAGCACGGTATCTGCGGTCATGTTGCTTCGACCGGCGAGTTATATTATGCACCCGACGTCTTAAAAGTCCCTTTTTATCATATGTTTAGGAAGTCAATCAAATCCGAAGCAGCCATTCCACTGAAGATAAAAGGCGAGGTAATCGGCGTCCTCGATATTGAGAGCGATAAGCTCGATGCCTTTACTGAGAAAGACCTGCGCATGTTCTCAGTTTTTGCGTCGCAAGCTGCTATTGCGATTGAGAACGCTCGGTTGTACGATCAAACCAAGGAGCTCTCATTAACCGATGCCTTAACCAGGATTGCTAATCGAAGGCATTTCAACCTTATGCTTGATAATGAACTAAAAAAAGCAAGGGGTTATTCAAGGCAGTTGAGCCTCGCGATGATTGATCTGGATGATTTCAAGAGTTTCAATGATCGTTTTGGCCATGTCGCAGGCGATAAGATGCTAATTCACATCGTAGATACGTTAAAGAGGAATTTACGCGATACGGATTTTGTAGCACGTTACGGCGGTGAAGAATTCGTGGTAATTTTTCCAGAAACGAGTCATCCTTTGGCTTCAAAGGTTTCTGAGAGGCTGCGCAGTGCGGTTGAAGGAAAACAACTAAAAATAAAAGGCAGACGTGGAAAAAAGATGACTATATCAATCGGCATTGCGACCTACCCGAGTAATGCAGAAACCTCAGTAGCATTAATTCAAATCGCCGACCGTGCGCTTTACCGGGCGAAACGACTCGGTAAGAATCGCGTTGAGTCGGCTTAGGAATTTTGTTAGTTCCCACTGTCCCACTTGATTTAATATTCAAACTATGTATAATAGAGGACAACTTCAAAAGGAGGTATAGATGAAAAAGTTGTTGATGCTGGGCTTATTGAGTGTTTTTTTTGTAGCTTTTTGTGGTGCACCACCTGAAGGCGAGACTAAAGCCGAGCCCACTGAAAGCAAAACAGGTAGCGAAATAGCATATGGTAAACTAACTGAAGGAGAACTCCAGAAGTTTATGAAGGCGTTTTCTGTTGCCAAGATTGAAATCGAGAAAAGCGGTAAGGAATTCAAGGGTGACGTGGAGAATTGGGAAGGTTGGATGGGGCAGTTTGCGACCATAGACAAGGAAGTTCCTGGTCTTAACGCCAAATTAACCGCCGCTGGTATGCCGTGGAATGAATTTTGGCCTGCCCTTGCCAAAACCTGGATGGCTTCGGTTGCCAATATGATGGCCGAAGAAATGGATGAGATGGAACAGAGCTTGGCGGAAGTTGAAAAACAGCTGAAAGATCCCAAAATCCCTGAGGCTCAGAGAGAGATGATGAAAACAGGATTGAATGCAATGAAAGAGATGAAGAAAATTGCCGAGAAAGTCCCTCAGGGTAACAAAGATCTCGTCAAGAAACATTGGGATGAGCTCTCCAAACTGTTCGAAGCAGAAGATTAGTTGACGTATACACAATCTGAAATGTGGGCAGGTTGTAGCACAACCTTGCCCACATTTTGTTTTTAGTCACTACCGACAGTCATGCTTAAAAAATTAGTAGACATTCTTGAGTCGCAATCACTGACCCGTGCGTTTATTTTTGTAATCACCTGGATTTTTCTAAGGAACTTTTTCGAAGGGGTTCTTGAAAGCTCTCAACGTATCGGCTTTTATTCTTTTTCTTATGAGACGCTGCTGATGTACTTGGTCCATTTTCCATTGTTCTACCTCGGTCTTTTTCTCATCCTGGTGATTCTCATAGCGCTCATGATTAAAGAATCAATAACTCGAGTAACCAGGGTCGCTAGTTGCGGTCTCGGGTTTATTGTTTTAATACCAATCCTCGATGCGTGTTTAGGCGGTTATTTGCTTACCTATCCTTTACGCATAGAGCCTTATCTCATTAATTTTCTAAACCCCTTTATCGATCTTGGCAATATAGGCGTCTCACCAGGCCAGAGGATAATTACTGTCAGCATAGTACTCCTCATTGCTGTTTACGTATACATCAAAACTAAGTCAATAGCAAGGTCATTGCTTACTGGTTTATTCAGTCTAGTAATTATTATGCTCTGGGGCGGGTTGACCACCCTGCTTGCTGGTAATCGTCCAGAGCATTATTTCCTTTGTCGAGGATTCCTCTATTATGATACACAGAAATTCTCGGCAGTTTATGGGTTGCTTTTATTGCCGTTATGTTTCATCTTCTGGTATTTATTAGACAAAAAGAATTTCTCTTCGATACTCGAGTCGATGTGCCTTGAGCGCATGTTTCTATTCGGTGGTATGGGGGATCTTTGGTTATCTATTGGCAAAACATCAAGTACCTATAATTCAAGCCAATGTCTTTGATCCTTTAGCTATTGCTTTGGTTTTCTTGACACTTGCGTTTGGCTTCTGGACAGTTCAGGTGATCAATGATTTCTTTGACATAAAGAGTGATCGCATCGCGCGCCAGAGAAATCCATTGTTAAAAGAGGGGATTAGACGATTTTATGCCATGTGGGGTTTTACCTTAGCGCTGTTTGTATTTGTTTATGCGTTTGTGCTTAACTACACAACCTTTCTTATTATGATTACGTTTGTCCTGCTTGGAGTTGTCTATTCAGTACCGCCGATTCGATTGAAGCGTATTCTTTTTGTCTCAACATTTATCCATGCATTAGCTATTGTCTTGGCAATGGCCACTGGTTTTTCACTCTTTTACAAAAACATGGCGTTGCATGCAATACCAAAACCACTTGTTTTAGCTACGCTCATCGGGGTAAGCTTAGGCTTTGCTGCCAAAGATATACACGACTGCGAAGTAGACAAGAAAGACCATGTTTATACCTTGGCAGTTCTTTTCTATAAAAGGGATCGGTTATTGTTGCGATTGCCCATGGCAATGCTTGTCGGATTTTCCTATTTGATCTATGCATTTTTCATTCCCAAGGTCTTGCCCGGTGCAGTTATGTGGTCATCGGTCACTTTTTTGGTGACGCTTTTCACCAAAAAGCCAAAGGAGTGGATTTACTTCTTGCTTGTTTACACATTTGGTTTCTATCTTCTTTATATAATAACTCAATAACTTAGTTACCTAATTACCTAGTTACCTAGTTACTTAATAATTGCTTTACGCAATTATTGACATCATGATTAAGGCGAGTAAAATAAACAAAGGGAGTGGGAGAAATGGAGGAGGTATGAAAAAACTCACAGTTTTTATTCTTGGAACATTTCTCATCGTCGCGGTAATGTATGCTCTTGAATACATTGAGTCATCAAGTGGTTTGGAAACCCCGGCACTTGAAGGTGGACGAACTGAAGTTGAGATGGCAGATATAAACGGTGACGGCAATATTGATATTTTATCAATTGGTGATCATGGTTCACCATATATCAATACGAATGAACACGGAGTCATGGTTTGGTTTGGCGATGGCCAAGGCAACTGGAGTGTATATCAGAACGGCAATTTTGGTTATGGCGGTATTGCGATCGGTGACCTTAACAATGATGGTCATATGGATATCGGGTATGGCATGCACCATAATTATTCAAGCACTGACTTTGGCGATTCGATACTTGAGGCGGCCTTGGGCGACGGCACTGGTCAGAACTGGACCGCATGGGATGATGGTATTTCCACAGGTGGTGACTGGGGTATGTTTTCAACTGATTTTGCCGATATTAACAACGATGGCTATTTAGATATTGGTTCAGTTTCTTTTGGTGCAGATGACGGAGTCCACCTTTGCACAAACAATGGCGATGGTAACTGGACCTACGCTTTTGGTTTTTCTGGTGGTAACTCAACGATGTTTTTTAAGTTTGGCGATGTCAACGGCGATGGTAATGCAGATTTTGCGGTTGGTCATCAATACGGCAGTATATATCTTGGTGACGGTGCAGGCAACTTCACCCTGGCAGATGGTAATCTGCCACCTGGCGGTAATGTGGGACGCCGCGGTTCTTCTCTTGGTGACGTGAATAATGATGGGGATCAGGATTTCGCTTTTACCAATACTGCTGGCGGTATTGAGGTCTGGGTGTGGAATGGCAGCAATAATTGGGTGGATTACAGTGGAACCTTACCGAGCAGCGGTCCATATTATGGAACACAGCTGTGTGACATGGACATCGATGGTTATATGGATGTCGCGGCATTTGGTGATAGCACAGTGACTATTTGGTCAGGTGATGGTGCAGGTAACTGGACCGAAGCAACGACTTTTTACACCCCAGGACCAGGCGATTTCACTGCCTTTCGTGTGGGCGGGGATGCAGACCACAATGGGTATCCAGATATTGTCTTGGTCGGTGATGAAGGTGATGCTTGGAATGCCATAAACCATCTCCATTTCTACAAGGAAACCAGTACCCCGGGTAGTCTTTTCATATTTCCTGTATTTCCACGCGGCGGAGAAACGTTTATTGCGGGGTCAGTACATTTTATTGACTGGACATGTGGCGTACCAAGCGGCACAGCTCTGATAAGCCTTGAGCTGTCCACTACTGGTCCGTCAGGTCCATGGTCACAGATCATCGCTAATACGCCGAATAATTGTCGGTATCAGTGGTCTATCCAGTCTGCTATTTCGTCAGACAATTGTTTTATTAAATATACTGCAGCCACGCAAACTGATACGAGCACCGCAATCACGCCGGCGAGTTTCCGAATTTCGCCTGCTACTTCGGTAAAGGAATTTGAGTACAGTTCTATTTCCCATACTAGTCTACAGGTTCGACCTACTGTATCGGGTACGAATATCATGATCAGGGTTACGACTACTGGTGTTACTGATTCCCGGGTAAAGGTATTTGACAATTCAGGAAAACTCATCAGGAAACTACTTGAAGTTAAGGGCTCTGGACAATTCACGATTCCTTGGGACAGAAATGACGTGCAGGGGAGACGTTTACCTTCAGGTACCTACTTTATAACCTTGGAGACCGCCGACAAGAAGATAACTGAGAAGATCATTTTAGTACAGTAATGGAGTATCGGAGTAACGGAGTAAATACTAAGCATAGAAGAGGATTAATGAATGAAGCTGTGAAGATAGGAAGTTATGAAGATGATGATGATTATGGAAATGAAAAAGATCAAAATATTATTCCAGCGCAAAGCGCTAACTTCCAGCGTCAGCTCCTTTCCATCCCGAGCAAGTCGAGGGATCTCTTCCAATCCGTCAGGATTAAGTGGTTTCCAGCGAAGCATGTCTCCAGTTCGTCAAAGACGAACGTGTCTTCCTGACGCTTCTTTTCCCGCACGTAGTGCCGTAACCGTTCACGTTAGTGAACCATAACCGTTGCGAAGCTACCAGTCCCGTACGGCAGTGCGGTTTCTTCGTGTCTACTGCGTGTATTTCTGCAGTATCTTATTGAACTCTTCTTCTCGTTCAACGAGGACTTTTCGCGATTTACTACCCTGGAACGGTTCGATCAGATTAGCTGCCTCGAGCTGATCAATAATCCTTCCGGCGCGTGCATAGCCAATACCGAGCCGGCGCTGCAAAAGTGAAACCGAAGCCACCTGGTGTCTGAACACGAGCTTTGCGCCTTCGATGAAAAGGGGATCAGCCTCAATATTTTCCTCCTGTACTACCTGCTCGATCTTGACATGTTCTTCGCCGAGTTTAGGGTAGTAACCATTTTGGATAATTTCGTCGATTTTTTCGACCGGCATCATATTGGAGAGTGCGCGTCGTTTTTCATCAAATGCCGGGTCTTTAGTATTTACGAATGCGGTCCATAATTCCTCTTCAATTATTACATTCGTGATTTTGTTTACCTCTCCTTCAAGGTCCTTTAATAGTTCCAATAAATACATACGAGCAATAAGATTACTAATACCGCTAATTTCTTCGGTTGATATGTAGGCACCGTGTAAGCGAACCGGGGTGCCTTTGCCAGGTGGCAAGAAGAGCATATCACCTCTTCCGAGTAAGGATTCAGCACCGTTCATGTCGAGTATGGTTCGGGAATCAGTCTTCGAGGCAACTTGGAAAGCAATACGGCACGGGAAATTTGCTTTTATCAAACCAGTAATAACATCTACTGAAGGTCGCTGGGTTGCCAAAATAAGATGGATGCCGACGGCTCTCGACATTTGGGCTAACCTTGTTATGTTTTCCTCAATTTCATTCGCTGCAGTGAGCATCAAGTCAGCAAGTTCATCGACGATGACGAGGATATAGGGTTTTGTTTCTTCGTTCTTTTTCCTCATCTTTTCATTGTAGCCATCGATATCTCTGACGCCTTCACGAGCAAAATCGCGATACCTGATCTCCATAATTTTAACTAATTTCTCAAGCTGGGTAATTGCATGCTTAGGTTGTGTGACGGCGCGGCGCAAAAGATGCGGGATTGGATTGTACATTGGTAGTTCAAGACGTTTTGGATCAATCATGAGGAACCGGATCTCTTTGTAGTTAGAATGATAGAGCAGACTGAGGATAATTGTATTAATACAAACGCTCTTTCCAGAACCAGTAGTGCCGGCAATGAGCATGTGGGGCATCAATGAGAGGTCGTCGATGACTGGTTGACCAATAATGTCCTCGCCGAGCACAATGCCCAAAGGTGATGGGTTATCTTGGAATTCACTGCTAATGATACCTTTTTTCAAACAGACCAGGCTGCGTTCGCGATTCGGAACTTCAATGCCTACTGCTGATTTGCCAGGTATCGGTGCGACAACTCTTATGCGCGTTGCTTTCAGCGCCAGAGCCAGGTCCTTACCGAGGTTGGCTATGCGGCTAACCTTGACGCCTGGCGCTGGTTCAAACTCGAAGCGCGAGATAACCGGTCCTGATTCGACGTTGACGACCTTTCCTTCAACATCGAATTCAGCAAGGCGATTTACTAAGACAGTCGCTTCTGTTTCCAAAGCCTTTTTATCCAGCTCGCTGTCTTCTGGTGATTCTTGGAGGATCTCCAAGAATGCCGTTTTGAAGTCTATTTTTGGTAGCGGCTTTGTTATTTTCGTAGTGGTTGACGGTTTGTCTTCTTCTTTTGGTTTTGGCTCCTTTTTCGGTTTCTTTGCTTTTTTTGGTTTTTCCTTTATGAGTATCTCATCTCTTGGTTTTCGTTTAGGAAAGATGCTTTTCTTGACTATCATGAATACGACGATTATGATCCCGAAACCCAGGATAAGGTACGTGCCGAGTCGACCAAAGTAGTTGATGAGAAATGTGTTAACTATAGAGCCGAATGTACCGCCCGCACCGATGTTGCTCACACTCAGTTTTAAGAACAGAGCAAATATCGCATCGACTATTACACCTATCGGCACAAAATATAATAAAACAGTCGTAAACCTTTTTTCAGGTTTAAAGAAGAACACAAAGCCGAGATATACAAGGATACACGGGATAATGAAGAAATAGAAACCGACAAGCCAGAACGTCCAGGCTGACGAGTAGAAGCCAAACAACCCGCCCAAATTCTTGAACCTCTCCAATGGGTTTATAAGGTATGAAATCTGTGATATTACAAAGAGTATGCACAAAAGGAAGAATATGATGCCCGAGAGCTTACGTTTTTTTGGGGGGTCGAGTTCTTTGGCAATGAACAAAAGAACACCAATGGCAATAATGAGTAGTGCGATTGGAACAATTATTTTTGCCATGTTAAATTCTACACATAATTCTAAAATTGTCAACGACCAGAGGGAAAGTATGGGAGAAATGATGCTTCGCATAGAAGAGATACTTCGTATGGAAATGATCGCCGCACTTTCATCAAAAGTGCGGGATGGAATGGATTCTTCGAATGGAATGATTTAAAATGTAAGGAATTAAAACTATTCCAGCCGAAGGTCTCGTCGAAGATATCGAACGGCGTGAGATGAGTTTTTCGAGAGGCACGCAGTGCTAACTTCCAATCCCTTTGGGATTCAAACTATTCCAGCCGAAGGCGTGTCTCCAGTCCGCCATAGGTGGATGTGTCTTCAGCCTGCCCCGTTAAACGACGTTGTACGGGGAGAATCATGTCTCCAACAAAGTGTGTTCTCCGTTTCATATATTCACCGGGACGCTCTACTCTTTACTGTTCGAGCGAAGTCGAGAACACACATTGAGGTACTTCTCGACTCCCCCGCACTTTTGTAAAAGTGCGGGGTCGCTCGAAGAGAAAACAGGTGGTTCTTAGTTCCAAGTATTTTGTATATTTCTTTCCGTTTCACCGTTTCTCCAGGTCTCCGTGTCTTTCTGTCTTGACTTTATCATAGACCTTTGATATAATATTGTACACAAACAAGGAGGTTATAATGAAGAAGTTATTTGTTTTGGTTATTGGTTTGGCCGTTTTGATTTACGCTGATACGCCGTGGATTCCCAATGTGAGGGTTAGTATTGATGAACCGTGGGATACCCTGAATCAGGGCGAGTCTTGTTTTGCGATATATGGTGATACCATTGTCTCGATATGTAATACTGCTGAGCGTGGACAGGTACCTGTTGCACCCTATGCTTTTTCATTCGATGCAGGACAATCATTTGTTCAAATACCATTTACCGACAACACAACAGGAATAGACTGGCATACTGATCCGGTTATTGCTTTCGATGATTCTGGTCATGTCCACATGATAATTCAATTTTCTGTAAGTCTGCTTAAGCATTATCTGTCGCGGGACGGCGGTCAGACCTGGGAAGATACCTCGACGGTCACGAACAGCTACGGCGTTGACAAACCGTGGATGGTTGTCAATGGAAGTGATATCTATATTGCCTGGCAGCAAACTTCTGGACAGACTGGTATCCAGTTTGCCAAATCAACTGATTACGGCGCAACCTGGAATCTATCGCTGATTTGGTCAAGAACCGGTATTACCGCGCTATGCATGGATGAATACGATATCTTGCACCTTGCTCTGGTTGCCTGGGGAGCTGGACGCGTCTATTACAAACAATCAACTAATTATGGCCAAAACTGGTCAAGCGAGACTTATCTTTCTGACTTCACCTACAATTCCAGCTATGGTGATCGAGCACCGATCAATTCGATCACGGCTAAAGATAATATCGTTTTTATAACGTGGGTTGATCAGACCTTTGGTACTTGGGACATCAGGGCTGCCCGTTCTACGGATGGCGGTTCAACATGGAGTTCACCTTATGTCATTAATGATATTACAACGGGCGGGCAGTGTAAATGCTGGGTGCTTTTTGATGGTTCTGCCGGTTTGCACTTAACTTACTACCACACACCTGACTGGCCGACCAACTCGTCCAGTCTCTTTTCATTCCGCTACCAGTATTCATCTGATGCTGGCGTGACATTCAACCCAGGTATCCGCGTTTCTGATACTTCGGTCACAAGCCTCGATGATTTTATCGGTGAATACCACATCACCCAGGCAGATGATGCGTATCTCTACGCAATCTGGACTGATGGTCGCAACGGAGATTATAATGATCTCTATTTTTCCAAAGCATTGCTTTCTGAACTCAGGGTTGCTGAAGAGGACAGAGACGAGCAGATAGTCAACCGCATACTCGCAGTACCAACTATTTGGAACAGCAAGGTACTCATGCGTGTGCAGCCATATGCATCTCCTCTTGAAATAAATGCATACGATATATCAGGGAGATTGGTCAAACACATATACGCGGGTAGAGTAAGCAGCCCAATGTTGATTCAATTGGATCACAATGATTTTCCTCAGGGTGTTATTTTTGTGCGGTTGAATTCCAAGGATATCACTGAAGTATGTAAGATCGTGAACCTGAAATAGAAAACAGGGTCACTGAATAATATGGCAGACGTCTATTTCTTGGATTTAACAAAAAGCTATAGGAAGAGTTCTGTCGAGATGTTGGAAAAAGTCATTGAGGTTTCTGAAGGTCTAAAAATCATTAACCGAGGTACAGTATGCGCGGTCAAGTTACATGTCGGAGAGCAGGGGAATGTGAATTTTGTGCGCCCAGAGTATGTGAAGAAATTAGTTGACATGATCAGCAAAGCAGGTGGTGCTCCATTTTTGACTGATACAACAACGCTTTATTCGGGTCAGCGACACCGGGCTGATTTACATATTGCGCTCGCGCGCGAGCACGGCTTTGACTTCGCTCCGTTCATTGTAGCTGATGGATTGTACGGTGATGATTATGTGGAAATCGCCAGTTCCAAAATCGCCAGTCTTTTTAATCGTATTGATACGATGGTCTGCGTTTCACACTTCAAGGGTCATCTTAATTGCGGTTTTGGTGGCGCCTTGAAGAATTTAGGCATGGGATGTGCATCAAAAGGCGGTAAATTAGAAATGCATTCTAAGTCCAAACCGCATATTGATTTGGATAAATGCACACGTTGCAAAAGGTGCCTTGAGTATTGTCTTTACGATGCAATAGCAGAAAAAAGTGGTGATATAATAATCGACCAGAACGTATGCACAGGTTGTTGCGGTTGTATGTCCATATGTTCGGAACGAGCGATTAGATTCAATTGGGATGCTGCATCATCAGATATCCAACAAGGTATTGCAAAATATGCAGCTAATGCAGTAAAAGGTAAGAAAACTTTTTATGTAAATTTTCTCATTGACATTACTCCAAACTGCGATTGTTTTCATACCAATGAACCGGTGATTGCTCCAGACGTCGGTATTCTTGCGTCGTTTGATCCAGTGAGTTTAGATAAAGCGTGCTATGATCTTATTAAGGAGCCAATAGATAACTTGCATCCTGATGTCGATTCTCAGGTGCAGATAAAATTTGCTGAGAAATACAAGGCAGGGGAGAGTAGTTATGAAATCAAGGGCATCTAATCTGCAAAAGAAGATCGATCGACTCGAAACGTTAATCCATACGTCGATGCTCTTTTCTTCAATACTCGACATAGACGATCTGCTTGATATTGTCCTGCGTAAGGCTGAAGAGGTCATGGATGCTGAAGCATCGTCAGTTTTTAGAATTGACGAAAAAACAAATGAGCTGTATTTTGTGATTGCGCGTGGTACCAGGGGCAAAGAGGCAAAAGAAATCAGGGTTCCAATAGGCAAAGGTATTGTTGGTTGGACTGCTCAACATGGCAAGCCCCTTCTCGTTGCTGATGTCAGTAAGGATCCACGGTGGTTCAAAGGTGTCGACAAGAAATCTAAATTTGTCACCCGCTCGATAATGGCTGTACCCTTGATTTCAAAGGGTAAGGTCATCGGTGTTGCTGAGGTGCTTAACAAGCGCGGTAACAAAAAATTTAATAAGACTGACCTTGAACTGTTTGAATCATTAGGTCATCAGATTGCCATCGCCATTGAAAATGCTTCGTTATATAAAGAACTTGATGAGCTGTTCCTTTCTTCGATCCGGGCGATCGTTGAGGCGGTTGATGCAAAAGACCCATATACGCATGGTCATTCAGCTCGCGTTGTCAAGTATTCTTTGATGATTGGTGAAGCCCTGGATTTTGACAAGGAACGACTGAAAAAACTCGAGATCTCGGCAATCCTTCACGATGTTGGGAAAATCGGAATTCCTGATCGCATCTTGGGGAAGCAAGGTAAGTTGACTCTTGAAGAGTACAATTATATGAAACGACATCCTGAGCTGGGCAGTTCAATAATCGAACCGATCGCTGAGCTGAAAGAGCTGATTCCGAATATCCTTCACCATCATGAGCGGTATGATGGTGAGGGTTATCCAAAGAGGTTACGCGGTAGGAAGATACCTTTGTTTGCGCGGATTATCTGTATTGCTGATTCTTTTGATGCGATGACAACAGATCGACCTTATCGCAAACGCAAGACTGTTAAAACCGCAATGCACGAGTTGACCGACAATAGTGGAACCCAATTCGACACTAAACTGGTCTCGGTTTTTTTGAAAGAGGTTCAGGGTAACAGCACTATTCAAGGCCGCATTGAAAAATAAGGTTAAACCCGCAATACTCATCGCTTGTTTGGCGGTCATTGTGGTCTATTTACTTTGTCTATTCAGTCCATTGTGGTTGCCTTTTGAAAGAAAGGTATATGATCTCAAGCATCAATGGCATGTTCCTGAACAAAGGGCCGAGCATATTGTTATTATTGATATTGATGAAAAGAGCCTGGAGAAATTAGGTAGATATCAGAACTGGCCAAGGGTGTATTTTGCCGAGGTTATTGATTATCTTGACAATGCCAAAGTAGTGGGTTTAGATATTCTCTTTGCTGAACCAGATACCCTGCCGATTCAAGTTCGCCAGTTTTTCGACAAACCGAGTTTTGACACCTTGCTTGAAAATGCCCTGAAAAGGAATAGCAGAGTTGTTTTAGTTTCTGATTTAGAAACTAAACCGATATTCACCAAGTACAACCGTACTGGTTATGGTTACATATTCGCCGATAAAGATGGTGTTATAAGAAGAGGGTTTTATTCCTTGTTTGGGGAAAAAACCTTTGCCGCGGAAATAAGCGATATGGTCAACACCGCATCAAGACACGATAGATTCCTTATACGCTTTTTTAGTGAAAGTTCATTCAGAAGGATATCTTTTTCTGATATTTATCTAAAAAGAGTACCCAAAGAATATTTCTTGGAAAAGATTGTCTTGATCGGTGGTACAGCACCTGGTTTATTTGACTATCATGCAATACCTTTTGAAAGGCATTTTCCTGGTATACTCATCCAGGCAAACATAGTAAATAACTTTATTAACAACCTAAAGGTGCATGAAATTTCATACGTTTATATATTAATCGTAAGTATTATATTATGTCTTATTACCAGCCTGCTTTTCCTCAGTAAGTCGGCGCGTATCTATATCTTATTATGCATAATTCTCTATACATTACTCATAGTTGGTTCTTTTATCCTTTTTGGTTCTGGTATTGAGTTCGGCATTGTGCGACCTTGCTATGCAATGATTCTGACTATTATCTTCACCTTGATGTACCGCTACCAGTTTGAAGAACGCGAGAAAAGAAAAATCAAAGCGATTTTCTCGCGGTACTATTCGCGCGACCTCGTTGAGAAATTAGTCAATAATCCACCAAAACTTGGTGGCGAAAAAGCCAACTGCACGATCCTCTTTGCAGATATCCGTAATTTCACACCTTATGCTGAAAAAACCAACCCCGAGCAGGTGGGTCGTCAATTGAATGCCTTTTTGGACGAAATGGTCCAGTCGATCTTTGCTTATCAAGGGAGTGTTGATAAATTCATTGGCGATTGTGTCATGGCAGTATTCGGTTCACCAGTGCAGTTAAGGAATCACGCTTTAAATGCCTGTCTTGCCGCGGTTGAAATGTTGCAAAAGGCTAAGAACCTTGGTTTCAAAATAGGCATTGGTATTAATTCCGGCGACGTGATCAGCGGTAATTTTGGTTCACCAATGCGTATGGAATACACAGTTATTGGTGATCCGGTTAACCTTGCTTCAAGACTTGAAGGCGTTACCAAACAATTTGACTGCAGCATTGTGATGGGACCTGATACCTATGCTCTGGCTATGACTGATCCCACCGAGTACTTGCAATTCAAGGAACTCGGTAAAGTAAAAGTAAAGGGCAAAGAAGCAGAAATCACCGTCTATACTGTAACAGCGAACATATAAAGCAGTTATTAGTCATTCAGGCTGTTAATTTAGTGGAGTAGGGGCTTTAGCCCCGTCAAAAGCAATGAAATTTCATCAGTTTTCACGAGCCCCGTTTAAATACTAATTTCAGTATACCAAAAACATTTTGCTGTGCCTTTATTTAACGGGGCGAGCATAAATGCCTGCCTATGCGTTCGCACGCAGACAGGCTCTACTCCAGTGAAAAATGACTTTTTCAACAGCCTGATTAAGTTATTGAGTTTACACGGTAAACTTTGATTCAGACAGATTATTACGGATGCATACAGATAAAAGACCGATACCAGGAATAAATATATATGGCACAATATTCATTGTATGGTTATTGAGTTATTGGCGCCTTGCTCTCTACTCTTTACTGTTCCTCTCACCTTGTTCGAGACAGGCGAGCGAAGTCGAGAACACACATTGAGGTACTTCTCGACTCCCCCGCACTTTTGTAAAAGTGCGGGGTCGCTCGAAGAGAAAACAGGTGGTTTTTAGTTCCAAGTATTTTGTCTATTTCTCTCCGTTTCTCCCCGTCTCCGTGTCTTCAGAGAATCATGTCTTCAGCCGAAGGCGTGCACGAAATATGCCTTAATCTCCGATTGAGCTGCAGATTTCAGTGTATCGAACAAATGTGAGATGTCTTCAGTTCGTCAAAGACGAACGTGTCTTCAATCCACTTTGTGTGGATGTGTCTTCAGACGTAGCGTGTTTCCCGTCTTGACACTTGAATAATACTGAATAGACTTTGATAAATGAAAAACCAGAACGTTAACGCAGTTGAAGGAATAAACAACTACAACGCTCTACGCCTTTTTGAATCCCAAGGGAATTGGAAGGGAGCACTACGTGCTGGAAAAGAGCTGACGCTGGAAGTTAGCACTGCGTGCTGGAACAGTTTTAATTCCCTTCATTTTAAATCATTCCATTCGAAGAATCCATTCCAGTGTGAAACACTCATTTCCATACGAAGTATCTCTTCTATGCCCAGCATCATTTCTCTTTACTCTCTACGCCTTTATCTGTGTAATCTTCTTTTCAATCACCGTAATCGTATGATTTGGCACAAATCATGAAGATCGACATCGGGATTTACTATGGTCCGATCGACCTCCTGGTTTATTTAGTACGTAAGAAAGAGGTTGTTATCTTCGACATACCCATTGCTCAGATCGCTGAAGAATATCTTGATTATATAAGAAAAATCGAGCGCGATGACCTTGAAGATGCTGCCGATTTCCTTTTAATGGCAGCGATCCTCATAAGATTAAAAATGCGTTCATTATTACCACGCACTCCAGCAGATGAAGAAGAGGTAAAGCCGATTACCCTTATGCAAATCGTGGAAGAATACAAGAAATACAGGGAGTTAGCAAAAGCCTTCGGTTTAATGGAAGCAGAAACGAGCCGGCAGTATCCAAGGATTAGCCAGGAAGAACCACCCCTTGAAGAAGCTGATCTCACAAATCTGGTCTTGGCTTTCCGTCGTCTCAAGCCACAGGAAGAAGAGAGTGTTGTTTATGAGCGTCAGGAAATACCGATTCAAGTTATCATTGAGGAGATAAGGACTCTCCTTGCTAAAGAAGAGAGGATAGATTTTCTTGATTTTCTGCAGAAGAAAAACGATATCACCATTGCGGTTGCTTATTTTTTTGGTATGCTTGAAATTGTGAAAATGGGCTATGCCCGCGTGGAACAAAAAGAGATATATGGGGATATATATATAACCCGAGGAGAAAATCCGTGATTTTTCTCCTGCCGCTTATGTTCATTGTGCCTGAGGATTCAAATTGTCAAGATCTACTCGATAAGCAGCTTGCACATTATTTTCCTGATTGGGACATGTCCTTTGATTCAGTGCCGGGTGGTATGCGTACATCCCAGGGGTGTCTTGATTTACGCAACTGGTATATAGATCTCAATACAAAATTCGAGGTATCGCTTTGCAAAGTAATGGGACTTAGATACCGAAATGAATATTTCGGTTATTATGATAACCATATCAGCAATCATAGATTTGAACCGTATTTTCAAATTCGTGATAATCTGAGGTTTCTTTTTACCGTAACAACGCACTATTACAAAGGTGAGGATGAATTAGGCATCGGTTTTTTTATTGGCAAGGACTATCTTAATTACCTTGAATTTTTTGTCATCGCTGAAGATTTCGACCGTAATTTTTCGTTGCAACACGTGCCGCCAACCAGGGACAAGATTACTTATTGGCAGCATCCGATCAAACTCGTTGCCAAATTAAACAAATACTGGAAAACCGGTCACCTTACATTACAAGCCAATGTATCGAACCGCTATCTGCTTCAATCAAATGAAATGGATTTTGTAGACATCCCTTATTTTCAGGAAAAGGGTTTACACCGGTACTTTTACGGGCGGGCGTGGCAGGACATCGGTAAGTTCCGAATAGGCGGGATCTGTGATTTAAGGCAATCTGAGTTCTTCTGCCAAGATACCGCAAGTGAGTTTAGCAATGATAAGTATGAAATAATCGTTGAACCAGCGATTTCGTTCAGGATCTCCGACAAATGGATTCCTAACCTTTACTTCACCTATAATTACAAAACGCACAATGATGCATTGTATTCTCGCGATTCAGGTACGGATAGCCTTTTCCATTACCAGCGCGATGTCTATGCCTACATGATCGATCTTGAATTCCGTCCCGGTGGCAACTTTATCTGGCACGCCGGTATCCAGCGTGAATTCTACTGCAATAACCAGGGTTGGGAATATACTGAAAGACGTTTACTCCTTGGCTTTGAATATCGGTATAAGAATGTCTGGTTCTATTTTGTTGAAGCGATGGAAGGGGATTTTCCAACCCAAAAATGGATGCATAATCATACGTATCTTCAGTTAATGGTCAGGTTCTGACAGGATGAAAAAGGATTACTCGTTAATTTTGGTAGATAGTGGCACCGCGGTAAAAAAACTGCCGATAACCAAAGATCGGTTTATAATCGGCAGGGCAGATGATGCTGATCTGGTAGTGAGCAGTAAGGATGTTTCCCGGCGTCACGCTGCGGTTATTTGCGACGGTTCTAATTTCTCAATTGAAGACCTTGATAGTACAAACGGTACATTTGTCAATGGGAAGAGGATTACAAAGGAGGCTTTAGAGATAGGTGATGAAATTTCAGTTGGCGATTACAAGATATTTCTCGACGATGGCTCAGGAAGTTTTTCATATGCAGAAGCAACGCAGATTGGTCGGAAAGGTGCCGAGACTGTTATACTCGAAAAAAGGTTTTCTACACTGAGGCAGAAACTGCAAGATGACGGCTTGAAAGAAGAATTCCGCACGATTGAGGACGTCGTGAAAAAGAGTCGAAAAAAACTGTCCACAATGGCAAATGAGGATAAACTTACCGGGCTGTATAGCCGGCAGTACTTTGACCGGCTATCCAGAGCCGAGTTCAGTCAGGCGAAGAAGACCAATAGGGAGTTATCCATTCTATTTATTGATATTGATCATTTTAAAAGAGTGAATGATACATATGGCCATGAAAAAGGTGATGTGGCGCTACGCGTAATTGCTAAGCTGATTGGCGCTTCCTGTCGTAAGAGTGATTTCGTGGCGCGCTATGGAGGTGAAGAGATCGTTGTAATACTACCTAATACGATTTCCCGTGATGCTATCCAAGTAGGCAGCGATATTAATGAGGTTATTGCCCGGCAGTCAAACAAGCTTCTGGGGTTTCAGATCACCGTTAGTATTGGCGTGGCAACGTATCCAAATGACGGCACAACCCTGAAGCAAGTACTCATAAATGCTGACAAGGCTTTGTACCGGGCAAAAGATGCCGGAAGAAACCGCGTCTGGAAATTCGATGAAGAAAGAGATTAGATATATAGGCAATTACAAAATCCTCGATATCATCGGCAAGGGCGGTATGGCAAAGATATATACCGCGATCCATATACCGCTCAATCGGATTGTTGTCATAAAAGAGATGGGTCGAACTGAATCGCGCCGTCGTTTTAAGCAAGAGGCATTGATGTCTTCTTCTTTGGAACACCCCAATATAGTACCTACCTACGATTACTTTAGCATTGGTCAATCATTCTACTTGGTCTTGCAGTATATTGAAGGTTTGAACCTGGCTGAGATAATCGAGCATATCGCACCGCTCCATCCTCAGATTGCTGCACTCATTATCCATGAGGTTTGTCTGGCAATCCGACATGCCCATGACAACAGCATTTTGCACCGGGACATTAAGCCGACAAATATTTTGATTTCTCTAAAGGGCGAGGTGAAAATTTCTGATTTTGGTGTTGCACGTGGTGAAGATTCACCCCACTTAACTTCAACCGGTACGGTGGTTGGTACGCCGTTTTATATGTCACCAGAACAAGCTGAAGGCAAGAAGCTGACCCTCCAGTCTGACATCTATTCGTTGGGGATTGTGCTTTACGAGATGCTTACTGGCAAGAAACCTTTTTCAGGAGGCAGTTCCCAGGCGATCGCAGCAAAAGTAATACGTTCAAAATACCCGAGCCCGTTGTTTAAAGATCCGCACCATAGCTGGCGGCTATCGCGAATCATTAAGAAAGCAATGAAGAAAAGTCTTAGCCGAAGATATCAGACGGTTGATCAGATGTGCCGCGACCTTGAAAAATTCATCGGCTGGAAAAGCATCGTAAAGAAAGAAAAATACTTGTGCAGCTTATGTCAGGAAGTTGACCAGATAGAACAGATAACAACCGTGGTAAGAAAGCCTGGTAAGAAGAAAAGGAAAAAGAAGAGCAAAGTTTTTTACCTTTATTTCTTTCTGATCATCACCCTCGCGGCTCTTATTTACTACCTTATTAAATTGATACAATCGTAAGTGGAGGTTTATTATGATAAAGAAAGAACAGTTAGAACAAACAAAATTGTTTGGTGAACTAAAGGCTTATGTGTGGGAGGAGTTGCTAAAGATTACTGAAGAGCAAAATCTCGTCGACGGTGATGTTGTATTCACTGAGGGTGATGCGTCAACTGAGTTGTATATGCTTTTTAAGGGTGAGGTTGAAATACAGATCAAAATTGCACCGCAGCTTGGCGAATCTACAGTCTATGTTGTCAGGCCCTATGACGTATTTGGCGAATTTGCCTTTGTGGATCCGAAGCTTCGTTCAGCGACTGCGCGGTGCATAAAGGATTCAATACTTGGCGTGATTAAACGGAGTGATTTTGAAGAACTGGTCAAAAAATTTCCGAGCGTTGGGTTGAATTTCTACAGGGCGCTTGTGCGTTTGCTCAGTGACCGGCTTAGAAGAATGAACAACTATTTACGTGAGACCTTTGTTCGCTCATTAAGCTTGGGGATTTAATAAAACACCAGTATGAGATTTGTATTCTCGCCTACGTACTGGACAGATATTGGTGTTCATGTTTTTCCCACTCAGAAATACTACCTGGTGCACGACAAACTCAAAGATGAAGGAATAATCACCGAAAACAATGTACTTGTGCCTGAAAAACCATCGTTTGATGAATTGCTGAAAATAATCGAACAGGAATATCTTGATGACCTGCTTAAGCAGCGTTTGACCGCCAGAACCTTGCCATCTGAAATGCCAGTAAATGAAGCGATTATTAGTGCACAGATCCTGTTTTGTGGCGGTTCATATCTTGCGGCAAAACTTGCAAAAGATTGCGGTGCTTGTTTTCACATTGGCGGCGGGTTTCACCATGCTTTCCAGAATCATGCTGAAGGTTTCTGTTATCTCAACGATGTTGTTTTTGCGGCGGTTATGATGCTCGAACAAGGGGTCGATAAAATCGTGGTGGTGGACTGTGATCTGCATCAAGGTAATGGCACCGCAAAGTTCTTTGAAAACGAAAAGAGAGTTTTTACATTTTCTATTCATCAAGAGCAACTCTACCCAATAAAAGAGAAGTCAGATATAGATATCGGACTTGATATCGGAACCGGCGATGACGAATACCTGCAAAAACTCGGGACTGCACTGGATACAGTCTACAATGATTTTCAACCTAATCTGGTTATTTATGTTGCGGGTGCTGATCCTTATATTTTTGATCAACTGGGGAGTCTGAGACTGACACTTGAGGGTTTGAAGAAACGAGATGAGCTGGTCGTCAAACGTGCACGCGCCAGCGGAATACCTATCATTTCAGTACTGGCTGGTGGCTATGCAGAAGATATCAATGACACCGTGGAAATTCATTGTAATACTGCAAGAGTAATGGCGGAGACTTATAGTAAGCACTAGACACTAAGCAGTAAGCAGCTTAAGGAGAAACGGTGAAACGGAGACCTTTGAAGACAAGAGGGAAATGGCACTGCGTGCGGGACTGGTCGTTTCGCAACGGTTATGGTTCACTAGCGTGAACGGTTATGGCTCTTGCGAGCGGGAAAAGAAACGTCGGGAAAACACGGAGACCTGGAGACAAGGATCCTGTAGTTGTCTGATTTATCAGACATTGCCCGATGAATCCCGCAATTCTATTTATAGAATTATGATACGAAGCGGGATGAATCTCTGCAATGCGTGAGCAGGCAGGCGACTTCGATTTTCTCAATTACCTAATAACTTAGTTATTTAATTACTGAATAACTTATAACGAGGAAGGAGAGATTTATGCATTTCGTTGGTTTATTATTTTTCATTTGGACAACCGGAGCAGGTGATATGGTCATCAAGCTGCCCAGCCCAGAGTTTACCAACAAATCGATTGAAGAATGCATCCAGGCAAGAAGGTCAATAAGGGCTTTTAAGGAAAAAGCCCTTTCTCTGCAGGAGATATCAAATATTCTGTGGGTTGCTCAGGGAGTAACTGATAAGGCAAGAGGATATCGTGCTGCGCCGTCGGCTGGTGCGACTTATCCTCTTATTCTTTACTACGCAACAAAACGTGGTTTATTCAAATACATACCAGAGAGCCATGGGATTAAGCAGACGATGGAGAAAGATTTGCGTAAGGATATTGCCAAAGCAGGGTTGAACCAGATGTTTATTGCGGACGCAGGGATGGTTATTGTAATAACCGCGCAATTCGAGAATACGACCGGGCGCTATGGAGAACGCGGCGTACGTTATGTCCACAATGAAGTTGGTCATTGTGCACAAAATATCCATCTGGAAGCAGTTGCGTTGGGATTGGCTTCAGTTCCTATTGGTGCTTTTCATGATGATGAGCTCAAGGAGTTACTCGAACTTGACCAGGAAGAGCCACTATATATAATACCTGTCGGGTACCCTAAGAAGAAACAGAAGTTAGGAAGATAGGAAGTTATGAAGATGATGATTAATATGGAAATGACTGCTTCGCACTGGAAGGGATACTTCGTATGGAAATGAGTACTTCGTACTGGAAGGCATTCTTCGAATGGAATGATTTAAAATGAAGGGAATTCAAACTGTTCCAGCCGAAGGTCTCGAGTTTTTCGAGAGGCACGTAGTGCTATTTTCCAATCCCTTGGATTCATTCTCCCAGTTTCCGTTTCATATTCAATTACAGGGCGTTAGCGTGTTTCTCTGGTTTATTTGGTTTTCTTACTTCTTGCCTCTTTTCCCTTTATCTCCGTGTCTCCAGCCGAAGGCGTGTCTTCAGAGTATCATGTCTCCAGCCGAAGGCGTGTCTTCAGTGAAACGTGTTTTCCTGTCTTGACTTCATCATTCAGATGACTAAAATAGACAAGTATTGTCACCGTGTCTTGGAACAAAGGGGGTTTTCATGAGTGTATTATTACTAATTGTTTTGGCATTCAATCTTAATTCTTCAGAGACACTCGATCTGGTGAGAATTGACATTTCACACCGTGACCAGATCAAGGAATTGGACCGCCTGGGCATTGTAATAAATCAAGTATCCGAAGACCATGTGGTGGCGGAAATTGAACCTCAGATGTACCCGGTTGTAAAGGGTAGGGGATATACGATATCGTTGCTGCAGAAAAACATAAGTGATGTGTACTTGAGAAACAGCAGGGGTACGGCAGAACGATCAGTATATCTAACCTATGAACAAATACGTGATTCCATGATTACGCTCGCAACCAACTACGGCATCTGTCATCTGGAAACACTCGGGGTCAGTCACAATAACCGTCTTCTCCTTGCCATGAAGATTTCTGATAACGCTGATATTGATGAACCAGAACCAGCACTTCATTTTGAAGGTAATATCCATGGTAATGAGAAAATCGCCTGGGGTGTTAATTTTTGTATGCTGAGCTATTTAGCAGCGAATTATGCGAGTGATACGTTGGTGCAGAGGTTAGTAGATACCCGGGAAATATGGATTGCTCCGTTGGTCAATCCTGATGGATATGTCAACAACTCCCGGTATAACGGACGTGGCGTCGATCTTAACAGAAACTGGGGTTGGATGTGGGGAAATGAATATGCCTGTGGTAGCGATTTTTTGAGTGAGAATGAGGCATGGAAATTTATGGAGCATTTCTGGCGCCACCCATTTGTGACTTATGCGTCGTACCATTCAGGAACAAAGTACATATCAGAACCATGGTCATACACGACATACCTGCAACCGCCAGAACAGAGTTTGATTCGGCATCTCTCTTTAGGATATGCCAGTTTCACGGGTTATCCGTATGGACAAGGTTCGGTTGGCATGTACCCGATAAATGGATGCACAAAGGATTATGACTATGGTTGTGGTGGAGAAATCGGTTGGTCAATTGAAGTGTGTCATGTAAAGACACCACCGCCTGAATCGATTGACGTAATATTCAACCGTGATAAACCCGGTATGCTTCAGCTTATGCACAGAGCAGGTCAGGGAATCTATGGTGTGATCAGCGATTCACTTACTGGACAACCCGTTTATGCCCTTATTTATGTGGGACAGAGCGCTTGGCAGAGCTACTCATGTCCTGTGAATGGCGATTTCCATCGGTTCTATCTTCCTGGTACCTACGACGTTACAGTGATGAGTCCAGGATATGATCCTAAAACAATTTCTAATGTGGTGGTTCCTTCAAGCGGCGATTCATCAGTGTGCCTCCTGGTTGATTTGAGCCCAAACACCAGTCTGCCGATTTACGCAACGCGAATGCTCGGCTCACGCTATGTTACCACATCATCGAATATGACCTATCCTGTCTGGGCAATCGGTCCTCACGACGGACAGGCATACCGGCTTGATGTCAATAAGTGGATAGTTCTTGCATTTGATTTTCCAGTACGCGATGGCGCTGGTAATGATATGACTGTTTATCGGTCATCTGGTTCTGGTACGGCAATAGTGCAGGTGAGCAATGATTGGCGTGGTTCATGGCAGACCGTGGGTACGGCAGGTAGCGCAATGACTGAGTTCGACATCGCATCAGCGGGTTTTGATTCAGTGATGTATGTACGGCTGCAGGCGCAAAGTCAATTCATGCTCGATGCAGTTGAGGCAGTGCAAATCATACCCGGCATAGAAGAATCCGATCGGGTGCACCTTACCGATGTGAACATGTACATATGGCCCACTGTGTTCAGCCACACGTCATCACTGAATATTTTGAATCCTGGAACACGACCAATCCACGCGGCAGTCTACAATTCACTTGGGCAGGAAATAGAAACCATATTGGTCCAACCAGGGAAATCAGTCTTTGATGCATCTCATTTTGCGGCGGGCATCTACTTCATCAGAACCCAGGGCAGTAAATTCGCACACACTTTCATAATTCTCAAATAGATGGGAAGACCGTTCCATATTAATAAAGATGTGTGTGCCCTGTTTGTCATCGACATGCAGAAGTATTTCTGTGATGACGATGGCAGAGCCTATATCCCTGGTGCGGACATTTTAAAAACGAAAATCAAAAGACTTATCAATGTATTCGTAAATGCAAATCAACCGATAATCTTTACACGCCATATTGATACTCCGGGTAGTCTAATGGAAAAATGGTGGAGCGAGAACCTCAAGGAAGGCGATCCACAAAGTGGAATAACTAAGGACTTCGACATAGCGAATGGAGAGGTTTTTATCAAAGATCAATACGATGCATTTTTAAATACTGATCTAGAATCAAAACTCAAGAGAAAAGGAGTAAAACAGGTTGTTATCTGCGGCGTATTAACCAACCTGTGCTGCGAATCAACTGCGCGCAGTGCATTTATGAGGGGTTTTGAGGTTTACTTTGTAACTGATGCGACGGCAACCTACAAAAAAGAAATGTATGAGGCAACCCTGGTGAACCTCTCATATGGTTTTGCCATACTTGTGACAAGCGATGAGATAATAAAGATCCTAAGGTAGTCGCCTGTCTGCTCACGCATTGCGGAGATTTATTGAGTAAAGCAGTTATTGGGTAAGGCAGTTATTAAGTAACTGGAACCTTTGAATCCTAACGGATTGGAAGTGAGCACTACGTGCTGGAAAGGAGTACACGGCACTGGAAGGGAGCTACGCTGGAACAGTTTGAATCATTCCACCCCACACCTTTATTTATCTATTTTCTTACGGATCGCACAATTTGTACTATGTACACTGGTCTAGCGTTCGGTTATCACCATACAGATTAAAAAAGGTGTGTGGGTCCATTCCATCCCGCACCCCGCACTTTATTATTTGACGTATGGTTTACTACAACAGAATTTATGCTACGTAGCAAAAAGTGCGAGGGGCGGCGATCATTTCCATACGAAGTATCTCTTCTATGCTTAGCATCATTCAGTAATTAAGTTATTAAAAACGTTTCATCCGTTTAATTCGTTATTATCGTTTAGATCGTTGGTTGAATCACAAGTGATTGGAAGAGAGCACTATGTGCTGGAAATGAGCCATAGGCTGGAAGTTAGCGCTTTGCGCTGGAATGACGTTTTGATTTTTTCCACTTCCATAATAATCATCATCTTCATAACTTCGTATCTTCATTCTTTTCCCGCTTGCTTGACATTTAGCTGATTCGACCTATAATCCTGCGTGACCAAAAAACACAGCGTTGCCATTCAATACCTCAAACTCCTCTCCCTTGAAGGGAGAAGCCACCTAGACAATTCCCTCTCCCTTGAAGGGAGAATCCATTCAAATAATGCCCTCCCCCTTGAAGGGAGAAGCCATCTAGACAATTCCCTCTCCCTTGAAGGGAGAAGCCATTCAAATAATGCCCTCCCCCTTGAAGGGGGAGGATAAAGGTGGGGGTGGAAGCAATGAAACACAGCGTTGCCATAATCGGCGCAGGGCCAGCCGGCATCGCGGCAGCAATTCAATTACAGCGTTCAGGTATCACGCCATTAGTGTTTGAACAGACACGGATTGGCGGGCTGCTTAACAACGCATTTTTTGTCGAGAACTACCCAGGATTTCCCGACGGGATATCCGGGCACGAACTCGTGGCGAAATTCAGAAAACACCTACGAAAATGGAAGATAAGTATACTAAATGAACGAGTGACCAACCTTGTAAAGAAAAAAAACACATTCTTTATTATGGCACGTAAACAATATTGTGCAGAGAAAGTAATAATCGCTTCAGGTACTGCGGCTAAACGTCCAAAGATTTGGTTCAAAAATTCCCATAAAAAGGTTGTCTTTGAGGTTTATCCGATCAAAAACGTTAGAAAAAAGAAGATTGTGATTATTGGTGCTGGTGATGCCGCATATGATTATGCGTTGAATCTCTGCCGCCATAATGAAATTCTCATTTTAAACCGAGGCATTAAGAAACGAGGATTAGAGCTTTTAATCGAGCGTGCCAAGCAGGCAGATAACATCAGGTATATACAGAATGTGCGTATTCAAGAAATAACCCAAACCGGAGAACAGCTTATTGCTGTAGTATCACATAACGCTAAGAGATATTCGATATCCGCCGATTATATTATCTACGCTATCGGCAGACAACCCGCAATAGATTTCTTATCGGCGTCAATTAAGAGAAAATTCCCGCGCGATGGAGGAAATCTCTTTTTCGTCGGAGACGTAAAACAGGGTGATTTGAGACAGACCTCCATTGCAGTTGGTGATGGAATCAAAGCCGCGATGAGGATTATACAAGTGTATCGGAGAAACGGAGTAACGGAGAATCGGTGAAACGAAGAATGGGAGAAATGATGCTAAGCATGGAAGGGATATTGCATATGGAAATGACTGCTTCGCACTGGAAGGGATTCTTCGAATGGAATGATTCAACGGTTCCAGCGCAGCTCCCTTCCAGCGTCAGCTCCTTTCCAGCACGCAGTGCTAACTTCCAGCTGTTGGCTCTTTTCCAGCACGTAGTGCTAACTTCCAGCTGTTGGCTCCTTTCCACCCCACACCTTTACTTATCTATTTTCGGAGCGCACAATTTGTACTATGTATACTGGTTAAGCGCTTGGTTATCATTAGGCAGACTAAAAAAGGTGTGTGGGTCTCTTCCAATCCCCCTGGGATTCCAATATGAACGTATTCGATTCTTTTGGCAAGGATGATTTAGCTAAGGTATATGTCGCTGATTTTGGCGGTAACCGAATCGCTGAATTTGTTGAATCCTTGCAGCCACCAATACCAAGAAGCGAAAAATGGGTTTTAATCATATCCACTTCTTTCGGTTGTTCAATTAAGTGTATCATGTGCGATGCCGGTGGCGGATTCAAAGGCAGGTGTTCGACTGACCAAATGTTTGAACAGTTGGACTTTATAATATCACGAAGATATCCAGATTTAAAAATCCCCGTACATAAATTCAAAGTTCAGTTTGCACGAATGGGAGAACCTTCGTTTAACCGAGATGTGCTGGAGGTTCTTGAGCACCTAAAAAAGCGTTATGAAGCTCCAGGTTTGATGCCGTGTATTTCGACGATCGCTCCTGCCAAGGTAAGTAGTTTCTTTGACCGTCTACTTGATATCAAAAATATGCAATATGGTGATGGTAGATTCCAACTTCAGTTCTCGCTCCATTCCACGGATGAAGCAGAACGCGATAGATTAATGCCTACGCCCAAATGGACCCTGTCACAAATTTCCGATTATGGCGAGAAATGGTTTAACAAAGGCGATAGAAAAATCACCCTGAATTTCGCGCTTGTTCAGGGTATGACTCTAGACCCGGATGTCATGCAGAAGATTTTTGCACCGGATCATTTCATCATCAAATTAACGCCTGTTAACCCCACCTACAGTGCCGTAGAAAATCAACTTCAATCTCACATTTCCTCAATAGATTTGGACAAACATTACGAAGTAGTTGATGAACTTCGCAACCGTGGTTTTCGCACACTCATTAGCATTGGTGAGAACGAAGAAAACCTCATAGGCAGCAATTGCGGACAATTTGTCATGAAACACTTCAGTAAAACCACCAAACTACAAAACAGCTACACGTACGTCAACACGTTGCACTGAAGCCATGAACGCTTCACGCGTTCTGAAGACATGGTCAATATAATTGACCTGAAAACACGTCCGCCAGGAAGTGTGGCGGACTGAAGTAGTCGCCCCTGCCTGTGCGTCGCACGCAGACAGGGGATTCATCGGGCATTGTCTGATAAATCAGACAACTACAGGATTCCGTGTCTTTCTGTCTCCAGCCAAAGGCGTGTCTTCAGCCTGCCCCGTTAAACGAAGTTGTACGGGGCGTAGCGTGCACGAAATATGCCTTAATCTCCGATTGAGCTGCAGATTTCAGTGTATCGAACAAATGTGAGATGTCTCCAGTCCGCCATAGGCGGATGTGTCTTCAGAGAATCGTGTCTTCAGTTTGTATACAAATGTGTCTTCAGCGAAGCGGGTAGTATACTTTATTGTGTGGAAATTACTCTTGAAAGAAATGGAACATGGTGTATCCTTCTATAATATTAGACAGAAAGAAAGGAGGATACACCATGAATCCATTAGATTACTCTAAGAGTAAGCTTAATGATATCTTTAGTGATGTCAATATTCTTTTTACGGACAATATTGAAGAAACAATTAGTGATTATGTAATAAGGGGGTTAAAGCGTTTGTTTGAGGGTGCGATGAAGGCTGAGGTGCAGGGTTATTTGAAGGCGCAGCGTTATGAGCGTACGTCTGAGCGGGTAGATTACCGGAATGGTTATCGGCATCGTAATTTAGTGACTGCCTTTGGTTTACTCAAGGATTTAGTTGTGCCGCGGACTGTGAAGGGTGGTTATCAGACAGTGGTATTTCGCCGTTATCAGCGCCGCTGGGACAAGGTTAACCGATTCATACGTGAGATCTTTATTGGTGGGGTGAGTACGCGTGAGGTTGGTTGGGTAATGCGGAGTTTGTTAGATAAGGAAGTAAGTGCCAGTACGGTATCATCGATTACCAAGGCATTGGATAAAGAGGTAAGCAAGTATCACAAGCGACCTTTACAGGATGAGTATATTTATTTATTTTTAGATGGTGTTGTGCAGCGGGTGGTGAGTTGTGGTCGAGCGGTGAAGAAGCTTGTTTTGGTGGCTTATGGTATAAAGCGGGATGGTCATCGTGAGGTGATAGATTATCGGCTAGCCAAGAGTGAGAGTGAGCATGACTGGACCGTATTATTGAATGATCTATATCGTCGTGGTTTACAAGGTGAGCACTTACGATTGGCTATTACTGATGGTTGTCCGGGTTTGCATGCGGCATTAGATATGATATATCCGCATATTAAGCGTCAGCGGTGTTGGGTACATAAGCTGCGGAATGTCGCGAACTATATACCGCGGCGTTATCAAGACGAGTGTTTGTCAGAAGCTAAGGGGATTTATTCAGCTCCGAGTTACCGTGTGGCCGTAAAGCGGTTCAAGCTGTGGTGTCGGAAGTGGCGTGGTAGAGTGCCTAAGGCGGTTCATTGCCTGGAAAAGGATATTGAGGATTTATTAGTATTTTTTGATGAAGATAAGAAGTTATGGGTTAAAATACGAACGACGAACATGATTGAGCGCTTATTCAAAGAGCTACGTAAGCGAACACGTCCAATGTCGCTTTTTGCCAATGAGGCAAGCTGTGATCGTATTACTTATGCCTTATTCACAAAATATAATAAGAAATGGAAGGATCGCCGTTATGCAGTCATTAAATAGAATTTCCACACTTATATTGACATTACCGCGAAGCGTGTCTTCTTGACTTTCTTCTCACAAGGGCTATAATTACTTCAACTATGAAGACATACGATATCCATTAGAAAATGGAAAATAGAACAATAAATCTTTTAATCGCACAGAACGTATATTCGATGGCAACCCAGGTGGCATTGCACATCTTTGAATTATCCCGTGCTCTTCCTTATGGTGGTCCTGAGTCGACAAGATCAAAACTAATACAAGTTTCTGGAAACGTATGTTCACGACTATCAGATGCATGGCAAAACAGAAACACGAGAAATATTCATCTCGAGAAACTCAGTCAAGCTACAGAAAAGGCAACAGCAACTATTGATTTAATCCAGGAGGCGCTTGACGATAATTTTCTCGATCCAAGAATCGCCGGCGTACTAAACAAAAACTATCAACAAATTATTGATAAAATCAGTGATATGATCGCAAATATCAAAACCTGATATGGTTATTTCTCCCGCCTGTCCCGTAGTCGCCCCTGCCTGTGCGTCGCACGCAGACAGGCGATTCATCCACGCCCCTTATGAAGGAGCGGGATTCATCGGGCATTGTCTGATAAATCAAATTGGAATCCCAAAGGGATTGGAAGAGAGCACTACGTGCTGGAAAGGAGCCATAGGCTGGAAGTTAGCACTGCGTGCTGGAAACCATTTAATCCTAACGGATTGGAAGAGAGCACTACGTGCTGGAAAAGAACGTAGGGAGTAATGCGCCAATTACTTAATAACTTAGTTACTCAATTACTGCCTTTAGAAGGGAGCTGCGCTGGAACCGTTGAATCATTCCATTTGAAGAATCCCTTCCAGTGCGAAGCACTCTTTTCCATACGAAGTATCTCTTCCATGCGAAGCATCATTTCTCCCTACACTCTACGCTCTATTCACAATGAAACTAATTGACGGTCCAACCAAGAAATCTACAATCCTGCAGAACTACAATCACTTCTTCAAAACGATGATTAAAGCAGTTGTGGATGTCGATAAGAAAATAATGGCGATCGATGGTGAGCTGCATGCAGATCTCGAGAATTTGTTGCTCCAGGAGCGCAGTGAACAAGAGCACCTATGGGGCATAAATCTTTTTCTGGACAAAGGAAAAAGAGGTTGGATAGAATATACTGCACTCATAAATATCCGTCCATCCATGGATAATCCAAGCATGGAAGTCGAGGATCCAGACCTGCGACAAAGAATCACCGAAATCGTACACAAATTGATTACCGAATAATGTACCCGCTAAAACACCATAAGAATCTTTCAGCCCGATGGCACAAATTTCCACGGTACAAGCAACTACTCATGATTGCCAATGAACTCAACCGTGCAAAGAGCCTTGTGCAGAGGGGAGACCGTGATGAGGTTTTAATGGCTTTCGAGCGAGCATTTGAGCTCCTTGATCTATTGATAGACACAATTCAGACCCGGCTCATGCGGTATGAGCTCCTGCGCTTCAGAGAGCTGTTAGCGCAATCGTATCTGGATAGGGGCGGAAATTCTGATTCGCTAAACAAACTCATCAAGGTCCTGGTATCTCTTGATAAAGAAAGCTATAATTCGTTGGTTAACAAGGACTAACAAATAGTGTTGCGCACGGAAGGGATACTTCGTATGGAAAATAGAAAAAAGAATGAAATCAAAAGCTTTAAAGACCTAATAGTTTGGCAGAAAGCACTCAAACTCTCACTTGATATTGCAAAGCTAGTAAGGACTTTTCCAAAGGATGAAAAATATGATTTGGTTAGCCAAATGCGGCGTTCAGCACGCAGTATCCCATCAGATATCTCTTGCCCCGTGTAATATAGATTTATGTTTTATGTTTATGTGTTAAGAAGCAAGATGGATGGTAAGTTTTACACTGGTTTTACGAGCGACTTGAAAAAAAGGCTCAAAATGCATAATGAAGGTAAAATTGAATCTACAAAATTGAGAAAACCATTTGATCTAATCTACTACGAGGCATGCTATCACAAAGACGATGCATTGATGAGAGAACGCTATTTGAAAACCACATATGGTCATAAATACATTCGTAATAGGCTAAAACACCATTTGCCGATATTCTGAAATGATTTATTACACAGGGCCTGTCCCGTGTGATAGAATGCGGAATTATTATTATTACACAGGGCGAAAAGGTTTTGGTAGATATCATTTTGCTGAGAAGATTCAATTTTATAATATAGCAAAGGGTTCTACTCTGGAAGTCCAGAATCATCTAATAGAAGCGATGAATAATGGCTATATCATAGCTGATGCGCAAGCAAATTTTTCTGAGCGTTATCATATAGTTGAAGTAAAATTGAACAACTTAATCTCTTCTACAGCGAAAGCAAGGAAAAAATATGCAACTAAACGTAGTAGGTAATTACAGCGCAGCGTTTTCTTACAGCCGAAGGCGTTCAATTACAGTGAAACGTTTTATTACAACCGAAGGCGTTCAATTCCAGCACGTAGTGCTCCATTCAATGCGCAGCATCCCTTCCAGTACACCGTACTCCATTCCAACTCCTCCGGAGTTAACTTGAATATCATACCCTACATCTTCTACCCTCTTACCCTCGGCCTCATCTTCTTCACGTATGCTTTTTTTAAATGGCCAAAATACGCCATAGCAGGCCTAATCATTGCCAAGCCAATTATCGATGTATCCTGGGACTATCATATTCTTCTCGACATCAATTTCCTGAAACTATACGCTGGTTTATTCGTAATTCTTGGAGTGATTTATATAATTGTCAAGCGAGTTCCCATCCTCACATCCCATGGTCCCCTTTTGTCATTCCCGATCTCTAATGCGTCATTCCCGCGAAGGCGGGAATCCAGTAACTGTCATCCTGAACTTGTTTCAGTATCTACACAAAACTCTCCGTTTCACCGCTTCTCCGTTTCCCCATTTCATTTTCTGAGTATCCTTTGGCTGATTTTCCTCGGATTGAATTTCGTGAGTTTTTTCATCATTTCTCAAGCATATATGCCACTTGCTAAAATTAATTACTTTTTAAGAATACTTACCGGATTTGTTGCTCTAATTATGTTTGCTCATCTTTTTAATTTTGAAAAGGACAAAAAATTTATTTTGTCGATATTTATAATTGCCGGTATTTTTCCAATTCTACTATGGTTAATTCCAGTATTAATGGGAAACCCTATCATCTCAAATGATCCCTTACAAAGAATAATGGGTCCATATCTTAATTTCTGGAATTTCAACTTCTACGCAACTCAGACTCTTATCTGCTGCCTCGCCTATCTTGCACTCTCTTCCCGTCATTGCGAGCCAAAGCGCAGCGGAGGCGTGGCAATCTCAACCGCTTCTCGACCTCAAGACTTCCCACCTTCTAAACTT
>JAUVZL010000042.1 GCA_030602565.1 Candidatus Stahliibacteriota bacterium | reverse complement strand
GTCATTGCCCGACTTGATCGGGCAATCCACAGGAAGAAATCTTCTGGATTCCCGCTCCCCGTTTTCACGGGGACAAGTTTACCCCTGCGAAAGCAGGGGCGGGAATGACACCCAGCAGAAATTAATGTCACAGAGCACTAGTGAGTTTGGAGGGATAACTGTTTACTTCTTAAAATACCGATATATCGTACGCGGGCTTATCCCAAGATCCCGTGCCGTTGCCTTTACATTACTCTTATTGATCTGAAGACGCTCCTTGATTATACTCACTGCACAGTCGACCAAGCGGTCTTTTAAATGCACTGACCCATTGTCCTCGGGTATTTCAAGGTCATCCAATTTTATCCGGTCTTGTCGACAGGTCAAATACGCGCTTTTCAAAATCCCCTGAAGTTCCCTTACATTGCCAGGGTAATGATACTCGATCAACTTTGAAATTGTATTTTTGTCCAAGCCGGTAACAAATCGTTTGTGGTCATTACGTATCCGAAGGATGAAAGAATCAACGAGTTCAGGGATTTCACCTTTGCGTTCGCGTAATGGAGGGATTCGGATAACCGGAGAATTTATCCGGTAGTATAGATCTTCCCGAAACCTTTTTTGCAACACCAGGTTCTCCAAATTGCGATTGGTTGCAAAGACAAAGCGCACATCAATGTTTTTTGGTTTATTGCCGCCAAGCGGTGTCACGCATTTGTCCTCAATAACCCGGAGGAGTTTGGTTTGAATATTTAAAGGCATCTCACCTATTTCATCAAGAAAGAGTGTACCGCCTGATGCATATTCAATTCGCCCAATTCTATCAGATCGGGCATCAGTAAACGCACCTTGCATGTAGCCAAATAATTCAGATTCAAAAAGTGTTTCCGGGATCGCCGCACAGTTTACAACGATGAAGCGAGCACCCGCTCGGGAACTTGCATTGTGGATAGCCGCTGCAAAAAGCTCTTTTCCCGTACCGCTTTCACCAACAATGAGGATATTAACATCTTGTACTGCCAAATCACGTGCCTTTCTCTTGATAATATCCAGCCCGATGATATCGCGGAAATCGTACGGAGCTAATGCGGTTTTTATTTTATTTTTCTTTTCCAGTTCATCCTCAATCGGTTCGAACAGAAAAAGAAATTTGTCATTGTAGTATTTACGGGTAACCAAAAAGGTCTGACGTTTATGTTTCGAATAAACGACTTCATTGGAGATATTTGCGGAAGAGAAAATATTGAGGTTAAAATGATCTATGATATTTAGCCTTTTCTTAATTCCAAGGATGCGCCGGGCTCGCGTATTAACATACCAGACTTCACCGCTCTTTTCAGCAACCACAACTCCAGTATTGAGTAGATTGCAGATTGAGACAACCAAATTACCTTGCTTGGTTCCTTCGTATTCTCGCCCAATAAGCTGAGCTAGTGTTTGCACTAAAGCAAAAGTATGTGGGTGCCCGACCTTACGCGGATGAACGATGATTATTGCGCCGATCGCATGTCCGTTGATAATAATCGGTGCGGCAAAACAAGAACCTTGCTGCAGTAATTTAAAAAAATACTCGTTGCCCATAAGATAGAACGGTTTTTTCGTTTTCAGACAAAGTGCTGCGGCATTGGTGCCAGCATGTTCTTCACGTAACGATGTTCCCTCGATCAAACCGAGTTTCTTCCGACTGAGAAGCGTCTCTTCCGGACCACTCAGTTTCAGTATACAACACTTTTCATCGACAAGCGCCAGAATTGAACCGCACTCCTGGAACGTTTCAGCCATTAGGGTCATGTATGGTATAACTGCATCAATAAGGTGTTGATGTACGGACTGTTTTTTTACTAAGTTTCTTTGCGATATGATTTTAGGCAAACGTTTCCGGTCTGGCTTTAAGCCAGATTGTTGACATCGCTGTTTTGATTCTCTAATTATTTTTTTTCTATCTACCATTTTCCCTAGACCAAGTATAAAAAAAGCAAAAAGATATAATTGCCACAATCACTAAATCGCGGCGCTCATACCTTCCCCGAGTAATTATATACGAAACTACCTGGATGTCAACAAAATATTAAAGCCGTGCTGTGAGTCTTAAGTGTAGTATTGGCAAAAAGAAAAAAAACCCGATCACCAATTTGTAAAAGGTGATCGGGGCAGATATTAAGCGTTATTCACTCACATCAAGTGCAAAACAGGTAACCGTGCGCTGGATGCCTTCAACACCTCTGATATCATTAATGATTATTGATTTCATATCATTGAGATCTTTGCCTTCGGCATAACATATCACATCGTGCAGACCTGTTGTGACATGAGCATGTTTAACACCCTTTATTCCTTTTAAGGCATCAACAACCCCTTGTTCTTGCCCGGTTGCAGTATTGATTAAAAGATATGCAGCAACTCCCATATATACCTCCTTATTCTATAGGTTAATTATAACCTTTTTTTTGTAATGGTCAAGGAAAAAATATCGATATTCTTCTATTCCTCTTCGTTGATTACCTCTATTGCCTTATCAAGTTGAGCATCAATGCCTTTTCGTAACTTGTCTGGATGGTCATCTACTAATATGTCAGGCACAACGCCTTCGTTTTCTATTTCCCACGCACCAGCCATATTCCTGAAACGGGAAACCGGTGTTGCAACACTACCACCATCCATAAGTCTTCTTCCCGCAGTAGCTATCAAACCACCCCAGGTTGTATTTCCGATCAGAGATCCAAGTTCTAATTTCCTAAAATAGTACGGAAACATATCACCGCCAGAACCTGAGAATTCATTCATAAGACATACAAGTCGTTCAGAAAATTCGGCAAAGGGATCAGTGACAGGCTTGCCAGTCCGCCGGACAAAGTAACCGAGTGGTTTCCTCTGTAAGTAATTTACGAATACGTAAGGGGACCAACCACCACTATTAAAGCGCACGTCAATAATAAGTCCCTTTTTACCTACCTGACTGAAAAAATACTTGCCAAACTCTTCAAGCCCCCAAATTGCCGTATTCGGTATATGGATATACCCGATCTGTCCATTTGTTGCTTGTTCCACAACCTTTTTGTTATTCTCAACCCAATTAAGATAATATAGTTTGCGTTCATTGATAAAAGATATGGGTTTAATTTCCACTTCCCGCGCCGCAGCAATATCTGGCGCACTTGTCACGCGGATTGTCACCTGCTTGCCCAAAGTATTTTCCAAGAATTCATAAGGATTATCAGGGTATCGTACAATTTCACCATTAATCGAAATCAAATATTCACCTTCATGGACTGTTGAACCTGGTTCAGTAAGTGGTGCTCGTCGATCATCTTTCCATGTTTCGCCCTTTAATATTTTCTTGAATTTATAAAAACCACTTGCTTTATCGAGTTCTAATTCCGCACCGAGCAAACCCATGCTCACTTTCTTTACCTGGTCTTTAGGACTCCACACATAGGCATGTGAACCACCCAGTTCACTGAAGAGCCATGAGATAATGCGTGTGAGGTCTTCTCGATCCGCGATATGGGGTAAAAACTTAGAATACTTTGCCCTTAATTTGAGCCAATCAAGCCCGTGCATTTTAGGATCATAGTAAAAATCCCGTTGTAAACGCCATGCATCAGCAAAAAGTTCATTGAGTTCAGCGCGGCGGTCGATCTTGACTTCGATGTCCTCGGTGGTAATTTTACCATCGCCAACCGTATATTTTTTATCCATGAGGTCAATAATACCGTATGTTTCATCGCTCTTATACAAAACTACTTCGCCGTCACTCGATAAGTTATAACCGTCAATATTTTTTATCAAAACAAAATCTTCTTTTTCTTTTAGATCATAGAAATGAAGGTTGTACTTTCTTTCTCTTATATCCAAGCTTACGCGTTCAAGGTACAATACTTTGTTGTCGGCACCAGATAATTGACGATAATTACCCGCTGGCACAGGAATCGTGAGCACGCGCTGATCAATGTTTTCAAAATCAATGGTCAGCATATCATCCTCTTTGTCGTCAGCGCCATCATTTTCTTCAATAGATTCTTCATCGCTTTCTGGTAAAAAAGGCGATGGGGTTTCTTGACTGAGCGGTATGACACAGATATTTCCAGTCTTGGGGAAAATATCGATTTCGCTAAAATCACCCATTATTGGATCGAATGTTCTTGAAGAAATAAAATACAAATATTCTCCAGATTTGTCAAAACAGACATCATCCTCATCGAAAAAATTACCAGTTACCTGGTGAATTTTTCTATTGTCTACTGAGTAAAGATAAACAGAGCCAAACAGATTATCACTCAATTTAACATAAGCAATCCACTTATTGTCAGGTGACCATTTATAAGATGAAAATCCGGACATTGACGAGGTGTCAACAAGTACTGGCTTACGATCCTCGACATCAACATAAAACAACCGGTACTTAGAATCAGCATACAATAGTTTTTTGCTATCTGGTGACCACTCAGGCTGGTACCGATAGCAATCACCATCAAATGTTATGCGTATCTGTTTACCTGTATTACTCGGTTCCGCAATATATATTTCGTTCTCGTCAGTTTCATCAGAAACAAATGCAAGCCACTTGGCATCTGGCGACCAAGCCGGATATTTTTCTCTTATTCCTGGACTCTTCGTGATATTCACAACTGCACCTTGCTCCTTGGGTACTGTAAAAATATCACCACGAGCACTAATAACTACACGTTTGCCAGTGGGAGAAAGATACCCTGAGTTAATCAAATGAGATACGCTCTCATATTTTGGGTATAGAAAACGCCGATCATCAGGCACTTCTATGAAAAGGGTATCGATTTTGTCGGTTTCCATATCAACGACATGTATTAACCCTGCACAAACATAAACAAGACTGGTTTTATCTTTATTAATACTTTGAACATCGAAATCGTCATGAAACGTTATCTGCTTTGTCGCCTTATCTAAAAAAGCATAATTGTAAATATTCATACAACCATCTTTATCCGCGATGAAATATATTTTGTCATTACACCACTGGGGGTTTATCTCAGTACCTTGCCAGGATATTATTTTATACGTTGTGTCCTTTTTTGCATCATACAACCAAATGTCTGTGGTGCGACCACCGGCATAGCCCTTCCACGGTAATCGTACGCCTCGATAATTGAACACAATCATCTTGCCGTCAGGAGAATAGTCTGCTTCATAACCTGCAAACAGAGGTATTTGTTCGGGTAATCCACCGTCAATTGAGATTTTAAAAAGCCGGCGTTTTTTCCAATCACCGCGGCTCGACGCAAATAGGATATATTTTCCGTCTGGAGTCCAACCAACAACCAAATCATCGGCTGGATAATAGGTCAAGCGCTTTGGTGCACCACCTTTAGCAGGCATAATATACACATCATAGTCACCAGTATTGTACTCACCGCTATAAGCTATCCACTGTCCATCGGGTGAGAATTCAGGGTGTGTTTCATAACCATCATGTGCCGTAAGCCGCTGTGCATATTGTCCTTTTATTGAGGCACGCCACAAATCACCACCGTATTCGAAAACAACTGTCTGCTCATAGATATCTGGATCATGGAGCAATAGGGTTGGTTCACCAAAGAGCATAAGGCACAAAATAAGCATACAAAAAGAAAAATACTTCATAATTAAAACCTCCTTTTTGAATCAGTAGACCCCGTAGCAAACTCTGCCATAAACCCCGTAAGATGTTTGTTATCTAACGGGGTAAATCTGGTATTTCAGAATTTAAGAGCCAGTTTAATTATACTTACAATCAAACCTGCGTCAATTATGGCTGTTTACCATTTTGTCAATTGCCTATTAGGCCATTTGACCTCTACTGTATTTTGACTATCCCGTTGCAAGAACTGAGGCAAAAGATATTAATGTAAAATAGATTCGGGCGTTTTTTTAGATCACAAACTCAATATCTGGACATGATTTAAGTGTTGCGTAAGCACTGCAGTATTTATCACGCGATAATTCAAAAGAACGCAAAAGGTCTTCGCGTTTATAATCCCCCTGGCAATCGATTGTCACGACTATTTTTTTATATGCTCTTGGATGCTGTTCAGCCCGTTCACCTTTGAGAGTAATCTCAAACCTGTCGATTTTTCCACCTTTTTTCTTGAGTATGCCAACAATATCCATACCCATACAAGCACCGAGTGAGACCAGAAGGAACTCAATAGGATGAATCCCTTGATCAAAACCGCCAAACTCTTTGTCTGTATCAACTGTTATTTGATGGTTTAGTTCATCCTCAGCGATAAATTGAAGACCCTTGTTTAGGAAAAGTTTTATCATCTAAGATTTCCAGACATCAGGTATTTCATGATCCGACGAAAAGGTTACCTTATTCACTGAGCAAGGAGTCAATAAAAGTATCAAACCCGGCTTCTAGTTCAGGAGCAAATCCAACCTGAGTCTTACGCAATTTGCCGGTCTTATCAATAATTATGATCGTGGGGATAGCTTGGACATGGTACTTCTTGCCGACCTCTTTGTTGTCAATAAGGATTGGATATGGAATGTTAATCTCATCGCGAAATTTTCCCAGGATCGTTTTGCCTTCACGGCTTATACCAAGTACAATAAATCCCCTTTCATGGTATTTATTGTAGAGATCGATAAATACTGGTATGCTTTTTCGACAAGGCGGACACCACGTTGCCCAAAAATCAATGAGTACAACACTACCTTTTAGTTTTGACAGAGTTATTTCCTCACCATCGAGTGATGTAAGGGTAAAATCATTACTATCTGTTTGTGTTTGATCTTTTGGAGAACAAGTAGAAAAGATCAATAAACTAATAAATACTGCTACTAATAGATTCTTAATCATTATGCCTCCTGTTATTTACTCAAGATATTTTTTTAGTTTTTTTACAATATGATCTTTGTGAACAGCACCGATAATGCGTTCTGCTTCTTTACCTTGTTTAAATATCATTATTGTTGGGATGTTCTGGATCCCGTGTTCATTTGCCGTCTTTATTTCGTTGTCAACATTAACCTTACCGACCTTTACTTTCCCGTCATATTCCTGGGCGATCTCCTCCATGATTGGAGAAACCACTGAACAAGGGCCACACCATATCGCCCAAAAATCAACCAAATAAGGAACATCTGACTTATCAACTTCCTGATGAAAATCCGTATCTGTAAGTTCTTTCACCATAATAACCTCCTTAAATTAGTGAAATTCTGTCCACGCTACCTAAAAAACTAAGGTTTGGACTAATAATTGTGTATTTGTATGAAAAACCGTGGTATGTTTCACGTGAAACATTATCAGAACATCTGCTTATAGCCAAGCCGAATCATTCTATTGAATTGCTGATCTGCTCCAGAATGACCATTATCAAAGAGATCACGCAAGGCGAATTCAAAGAATAGCTCATCATAGAATATGAATTTCAGACCGACATTCATATTACCCTTATTTTGGTCTAAAGCATCATTAAAATTCGGCGAATAATCAAATACAAGAGCAGAACTAAACCCAAACTGAATTTGGAGTCCCGCAAACATATCAAACCTATTATCGCCTTCAAAGCAATAGTTGCAGCCTAAACTCGGGACAACCTTGATATTGGAAAGCAAAAGCGTCTTTCCTGTCTGACAATACACCCCTTTAGACATAGTATAGTATCTTGGTTCAGTGTATGGACCATACCCTTGATTATCAAAACCGAATATGACCTCAGGTGCAGCAAACCCTTGATCAATAACAACAATCTTCAATTGGACACCAGGGATTTCATAGAAATCAGGGTCTCCGGCACCGATCAGGTTTGAGGCTCCATAGCTTACACCAAACCCGAATCTGTCCAAGACTCCAACATCAAAAAACCCCAATATCTCACCATCTGGACCAAAACGTAGTTGAAGACTGAATTCCCCATGATCAGAAACATCTAAAAAAGGCTGATCAATATAGTATAAACTCAACAACAAAAAGATTATTGCCATCTAACCTCCTTTCGCCTTCTCCTGCCTTTTTCTGCCTTCTTGTATTTCTCATATCCTGCCGTAGATCCGTACTCCCATATCACCAACAATACCCTTTATTTTATTAAGAACATCTGGATCTGGATTGATTTTCATGGTACGCGACCTGAATTTTCGACAATCCTTAGTACCATTTAGTTTAAACCAAACCTCACATTCACCCTCATTATTGCTAATTATTTCATGTAACTGCTTTAAATCCTCATTAGGAAGATCAGAAGTATTGAAATTGATAAAAATCTTTTTATAGTAATCCCTTGCATTTTTCAATAGCAGGATATCAGCCGCCCTGATACTTCTTCTATCATCGTCTCCAGAAATCCTGCCTTTGACTATCAAGGGCGTGTCAACTTGTAAGAACTGCGAATATCTGTCAAAGTTATCTGAAAAGACAAAAACATCAATAGAACCATCAAAGTCTTCAAGATTAATAATCGCGTAATTTCGGCCTTTTTTGTCTTTCTTAACCTTTTTCGAATTGAGTAAACCACCGATAGTAATATAATCTCCGTTTTTTGCACTGGTGAGGTTGCTTATAGACGTTAGACCGAGCACAGCAAATTCTTCTTTGAAATTCTCTAAGGGGTGTTTTGAGAAATAAAAACCAAAAGCCTCTTTTTGGAAAGAGATATTGTCCTCTGTTTTATTAGACTGTTCATCCTCAATATTATTCAGTTCTCCATTGCAATCATCAAAAAGACCGGCTTGCGTACCAATGACCCTGGCTCCAGGTTTCAGAAATTTAAGCAGCTTATCAATATCCTCGTTCAATGTCTGAAAAGCACCTGATTTTATTAACGATTCTAAAGATTTCCGGTTGAGACCCTTGGTCCGAGCCTGGAAATCAAAAAATGACTTGAATAGACCCCTTTCTCTTTCCTTTATTATTGATTCGACTATTGGTTTGCCAAGATTTTTCAGAGCACCAAGGCCATAACTGATATTATCGCCTTCCTTTTTAAATTCATAGTCGCTCTTATTGATATCCGGGTTCAATATTTTAATACCCATTCTGCGCGATTCTCTAATAAGAATCCACAATCGTTTGGTATCGTTTATCTCACTATTAAGTAATGATATCATGAATTCTTGCTTAAAATGGCATTTAAGATACGCTGTTTGATTTGCCAATGTCGCATAAGCAGCAGCATGGGATTTATTAAAACCATAACCAGCAAACGGGGCAACCTTATTAAAGATAGTCTCAGCAATATTGGATGCAAGACCTTTTTTCTGGGCGCCAGAAATGAATTTCTCTCTTGTTTCATCCATGAGTTCCGGGATTTTCTTACCCATTGCTCGGCGTAGCGTATCAGCTTCAGCCATTGTAAAACCAGCAACTACAGAAGCAATCTGCATAACCTGCTCCTGGTATACAATCATACCGTAGGTTTCCTTTAGAATCGGTTCTAATAGAGGATGGAGGTATGAAATCCTTTTCGGATTTGTTTTATTCTCAACCATTTTTTGGATATTGCCCATTGGGCCGGGTCGATATAAAGCAATAACAGCTATCAAGTCCTCAAAGTTCTCAGGTTTGAAAGACTTGAGGATCTCCTGCATGCCCTGGCTCTCAAGTTGAAATACACCAACGGTCTCGCCCTGCTTGAGCAGACCATACGTATCCTTGTCATAGATTGGAATATCACTGACCTGCCGACCAATCAACTTGAGTGTGTCATCAATAACAGTAAGGGTTCTTAAACCAAGGATATCCATTTTAAGGATGCCGATATCTTCAAGTGAATTCTTTGCATACTGCGTAGAAATTTCCTTTTTTTCGGGACTTTTATACAATGGGACATACTCAACAAGCTCTTTAGGCGTGATTACAACGCCAGCAGCATGCGTAGCTGGATGCCGGGCAAGACCTTCCAGTTTCTTGGCGATACTTATCAGCTCCTTGTAGTCTTCCTTGGATTCAATAAGGGTCTTGAGTTCCTTGACTTCACTTATCGCGTCATCAATGCCTTTATGAAGTGGGATGAGTTTAGCAATGCGGTCGATTTCACCATAAGGTATACCCATTACCCTGGCGACATCTCTAAGCACAGCTCGTGCCTGCATAGTACCAAAGGTAATGACTTGGGTTACGTTCTTTTCGCCATATCGTTTTCTAATAAAGTCAATAACCTCATCTCTCCTTGCATCACCAAAATCAGAATCAATATCGGGTAAGCTAAGTCGGTCAGGGTTTAAAAACCTTTCAAAAATCAGGTTGTATTTTAAAGGATCTACATTAGCTATGCCAAGGGAGTACAGTGCTAGACTGCTCACTGCTGAACCCCGACCAGGCCCAACCGGGATACCTTTTTCCCGAGCAAACTGTATAATCTCACGCACAATAAGGAAGTATCCTGACAAACCCGTTTTCTTAATTATCCGCAATTCATAATTCAGGCGGTCTTCGATCCCCTGGGTTATCCGGTCAAATCTATGCCTTACGCCTTTAAAAGTTAGATATTTCAAATAGTCAAAATCTGTTTCAAAATTTTGGGGTCTTGGAAAAATCGGCAGTTTAACATCTTTGCCCGAAGTATCAATCATTAGATTACATTTTTCAGCGATGAGTTGGGTATTGGTGATTGCTTCAGGCAAATCATCAAAGAGTTTAGACATTTCTTCTGGTCTACGGAAATAAGCATGATGGGTTTCAAAACGGAGCCGCTCCCGATCAGATAGAGTTTTCTTTGTACCAATGCACAGTAGTATATCATGCGCTTTATAGTCATCTTGATAAAAATAGTGACAGTCATTAGTTGCAACCAGGGGAGCATCAAATTCATTGGCGAGTTTTAGCAATTCATTATGTACCCGCTCTTCTCTTTTTAAACCCAATCTCATTATTTCGATATAGAAATTACGTTTACCAAAGATATCCTGGTATTGCTGAAGCGCTGCTTTAGCGCCCTTAATATCACCCATACTGATCTTGTATGGTATCTCGCCTTTGAGGCAGCCAGACATCCCGATGAGCCCTTTATGAAGATTGGCTAATAGATCTTTGTCAATTCTTGGTTTGTAATAGAACCCCTCAAGATAGGCTGCTGATGAAAGTTTTATCAAGTTTCTATAGCCGGTCTCATCTTTGCACAAAAGGGTTAAATGGAAGGAAGATTCTGGTATCCGGATGTTCTTTGAACGATCCGTTCTGGACCTCGGCGCGATATAGGTTTCAATGCCAATGATCGGCTTAATGCCCCGGCGATGTGCGCTCTTGTAAAACTTGATAGCACCGAACATATTACCGTGGTCAGTAATGGCTAGGGCTGGCATTTTGTATTTTGCTGCAAGATCTGTGAGCCGATCGATCCTCATAGCGCCGTCGAGCAAAGAGTATTCTGTATGGTTATGAAGATGAATAAAAGACATGGTATTAAATGCAGTATCGCAGGATCGTTACACTCGCAGAAATTGCAGGATCGTTACACTCGCCAAAACATGACAGAACGTAATTGCGAACTAAAGGGAATACTGCGAACGTAGTAATACTGCGAATGTGGTGATACTGCAAACGCAGTGATGCTGCATTGTGTTTATTCCTAAACATTATCGCCGATTTTTTTTTCGCCCAAAGGCAAGTGCAAAGGGTTAGCACAATATATCTCCTTACATCGTGGGCACAGTACGAAATCAAATTCTTTATATACTTCTTCTTCAATCAGATCCTCAGGATATGATTTAGCTTTCTCAAATTCCTCTTTCAAGTTTATTTTTGCGCTTTTTATATTTATGACACCATCAAAACCGGCAAAGATTTTTATAGTCAAGCGATAGAATAAATCACCCGGGTTAATAATTTTTGAGCATCTCTGACATCTTTGTGATGACATATATATATCCGTTCTTAGTCTTTAGTCATTATGCCAGTGCTTTGAGCACAAACCTACATACTTCTTTCAGTGATTCAAAAACGCCAATACCTTGAGTCGCAACGGCTTCAAAAAATGGATATTTGTTATCAGAGTTCAAAACCTTTTGCAACTCCTCAACTGATGTTATGTTAGGTAAATCCCTCTTATTGTATTGGACAATCAAGGGAATTCTTTCCAATGACAGGTTGTAAGTTTTTAAGTTATCCATCATATTATCAAAGGATTCCATATTTTCGTCAAAACGCTCAATCTGTGAATCCGCGACAAATATTATCCCATCAACCCCTCTGAGGATAAGCTTTCGCGAAGCATTGTAAAATACCTGACCCGGTACAGTGTAAAGATGGAACCTGGTTTTAAAACCACGGATCGTACCAAGATCTACGGGTAAGAAATCGAAAAAAAGTGTTCGGTCAAGCTCAGTTGCAAGACTAATCAACTTCCCTTTAACTGAAGGGTTCAGCTTCGTATATATGTATTTAATGTTAGTGGTTTTACCGCCAAGTCCTGCACCATAGTAGACTATTTTTGCATTTATTTCCCTTGATGCATAATTGATCAATGCCATAATAGATCAAGTCTCAAATTCCAAACTCCAAGCTCCAAAATCCAAATTGCAAATGTCTAATATCTGTGTAATCTGCGGTTCAAATCTGTGTAATCTGTGCATCCTAAAATCCGAAAAGCTTATCCAGTTCTTCTTCAGCAGCTTTGGTAAAATCAGTATCTATTCCATCTGAGGGTCCACCTTCTTTCTCGAGCTTACTGAAGATTTCACTGAAGATCTTTTCAAGCTCAGCTGCACTATTCTTTGTTTTCACTCTTATCAAGCCGAGCGTGGTTCGATGATCAAATATCACGGCAAGAATAACACGGTCAGCAATAAGGCAAACATATAAATTCTCTTTTTCACCCTGGTGAAAAAGCGTGGAGAATTCCTTCTCGCCAATCAATGAAGCTAACTGGCTGGTCGCGGCAAAGTCTGCAGCAGAAAGCGTGGCAAAGGAAGATGTATCAAGACTTGCCGTATCACCACATGAAGTGATGAGCTGACCAGCTTTGTCAATGAGAAGGATGGTCCGGGCATTGGTACCTTGCAAGAGACGGTTTAACGTATCGTTGATTGCCCAAAAATCTTCCTCAAAGATATTGATCCCATCTCTCATTCTCACATTATAGATATAATTAAAAAGAAGTCAAGAGTTAGACGCTTAAGTCTTCAAAGTAAACTTGACTCCAAATTTGTTTCGGATATAATAAGATTGTAAGAGTTTAGCTGGTCTAAAACTGTAGTTGCCTGATTTATCCACGCCCCTTATGAAGGAGCGGGATTTATCAGGCATTACAATAAAGCATTTATTGTACTAAAAAGAGCCCAATGAATCCAGCTCTTTTGTAAAAGGGCGGGATGAATTGGGTGACTACATTATTAAATACGATTTTGGTAATTTGCTTTAGCTGTTTTTATCATTTTTTAGAATAGCTTACCTATTACATAAGATTGACCGGAGATATTACATCTATCCTTAAAACTGATGAAGTAGACCGAATTACCTCATTACAATTCACTTCTGTAAGCTTTTAAACAATAATCCTTTCAGTTCACCAATTATCCTTCTCGTTTTTTTTGGCAAAAACTTGGCAATATCATCTTTCAAACTTTGTGCGGAGATATCTTCAATTGTCCTTTTCAACACCTGCAAACTGTATTTTTGTTTATAGTACTTCATCTTCTCTTCAATGTATTTGCTGTTCAACTGTATACCCTTGGAAAACATGAACCATGTATCAAATATATCACGTCCTTGTGAACGTGTAAGCATGGCTCTGATTTTCTCTGCAAGGATCTCCTCGTAATCGAGGTGTACAACCATTGGATAGGGTGAAACAGGCAATTCAGTTTCAATAACACTTATCCGTCTTGTCAAAGGTTTTTCCCGGGTAGAAATCTCAACGCGAATTGTAAGTGGCTGGCGCGACAGTTCTGTAGGAAATATCAATCGGTAGGAAGATGATAATCGTGTAGAAGATCGTGTTTCTACCTTCAGATCAGGCGCTTCCAAACGTGTTTTCTTTGCTGCCAATTGAATTATTCTGTCTATATTCTGTTGCTTAATTCTTGCTGTAAAATCCAGATCTTCTGAAAACCGAAATGAGTGTAGCAAAAAATGAATACCAGTGCCGCCTTTAAAATACAGATGATTACATTCGGAAATATCATAAAGATTACGCAGGAAAATCAATTGAAGGTATTCTCGGAGCACGGTGTATTCATCTATGTCAAATCTGCGTGCATATTCAATAACCACATTTCGTTCAATCACGGTCTAATCCTTTTAATCAAACGAGCCAGTGGATTGTATTTATATAATCGTGCATATCTATTAAACACGTTCTTCCGTACTGTGGTCCAATCGAGGTTATTTAAGTTAATACTCCGTGCCTTTTTTGAAACGAGATACAGCAAATCAAGTAGTGCTTTTTCCTGAACAGCAATGAGGATATTTTTATCACGTATATATCCAAAAAACAATTTTGGCTTCAGGTGTACATATTCATACTCATGACCAAAAACTGTTTTCTTCTTTGTTTTTCGTGGTGTCACCGATGTAATAGTGTACGGCGCCTGGGCAATGACTCCGTATCGATAAAGGGCCGATTCAAGGGAAACATATGATGGTCCATAGAGTAGATTTGCAATCTCGAACGATTCCGGAGTGTTGTCACTTCGCATATATAAACCATGGGCTATTCGTGTGAGAATCTCGTTTTTTATCAACCTTTCTACAATTTTATAAAGAGTATTATCATTATATGTGTTGGTTAATTTCGCGAGGTCGCGGATCCTCACAACCCGGCAGTTTAACCGGTCGATTTTCTGGATTATTTCTATCGCCTTCATAGTTCCCTTCTTCTGTATAAAATTATACAGAATATGGAATCTATGTCAAGAGGCAACATATCATCCCAACCGTTATGATCATTGCCGTTCTATCAAAGAACCAATTGAATCATTACGAGAGATTTTACCCTTCACCTGTCATTGAGGTAAACTTGACTCCAAATCTGTTTCGAATATAATGCTCAAGAGAACTTACTTACGAGAATTCGGGAGGGAAAATAGAATGTTAAAAGCAAAAAAGATCCCCTGCGGACTTACGAAACGTTTCGAAGAATTGAGAAATAATCCGCTGGTTATACTATTAGACATCCTCTATCCTTTTTACTCTGAATTTTCAAATGCTTAGACATTTTGACCATCTATTTTCTTATGCATAGCTTTTTCATCTTTCTGAAAAGAGTAGAACGGTCGATTCCAAGCATTTTTGCTGCTTTAGTTATATGCCAGCCAGTTTTATTGAGAATTGATAATATGTATTTTTTTTCAAATTTCTTCTTTGCATCATCAATCTCTATTCTGTCCACACCGGTCAATCCCCTCTCTTCTTTTCCGATTATTGCCTCAATGTCGTCTATATCAATTATTGCGTCTTCAATAAGGATTGCCGCCTTTTCCATTAAATGTTTTAGTTCACGTACATTACCAGGCCAATCTTGGTGTTTCAAGAACTGTATCGCCTTCTTTGATAAAGTCTTTAAAGGTTGATTATTGTCAATGCAGGCATTCTTTAAGAAATAATCAGCCATGAGAGTAATGTCATCTTTTCTCTGCCTTAAAGGTGGCACGTTAATCGAAAGAACATTTATACGATGAAACAAATCTTCTCTGAAATGCCCTTCACTAATCAGATGTTGCAAGTTTTTATTGGTAGCAGTGATAATCCGAACATCTACTTTTATAGGCTTTGTGCCGCCTAATCTTTGTATTTCGTTGTCCTCGATTGCTCTTAACACTTTTGACTGGGCTTGTAAGCTCATATCTCCAACCTCATCCAGAAATAGAGTCCCATTGTTTGCCAATTCGAATTGCCCAGATTTTCTCGTGTATGCGCCAGTGAATGCTCCTTTCTCATGACCAAACAGCTCGTTCTCAATCAACTCGCCTGGTAAGGCAGCACAATTCACCTTGATGAATGGCTTTGCCGCACGACCGCTCTTGAAATGCAGATTGCGTGCAACTAATTCTTTACCAACACCCGATTCACCACGTATCAAGACCAAACCAGTGCTAAGCGCGATCTTGTCAATCAATTCCAGGACTTTTCTTATCTGTAGAGAGTCACCGAGAATTCTATACTTCTCAATTATTTCTGATTTAAGGAGATTACTCTCCTTTCTCAACTCAACTTTTTCTAATACATTCTTGATCGTCGTCAGTATGCGGTTGGTCTCAAGTGGCTTTTCAATGAAATCATCAGCACCGCTCTTGAGCGCTTCCACAGCCAGCGCCACAGTACCAAACGCAGAGATCATTACAACTGAAACAAATGAGCTGAGCTTCTTAATCTTCTTGAGAACAGTAATGCCGTCCATATCGGGCAATTTTATATCGAGCAGCATTAGGTCAATATCATATTTTCTAATACTGTCGAGAGCATCTGCTCCGTTATATGCTGTATACGTTTTGTAACCTTCACCATCAAGAATCTCGCTCAGTATCTCACATATCTTCTGTTCATCATCCACAATCAGTATGTTAAATCGATCACTCATTATTCGCCTTATTCTCAGTGCTGCCTACCGGGAGCTGTATTGTCACCACCGTCCCTATGTCTTCTTTGCTATCCACTTTTATTATACCATGGTGTTCATCAACGATTTTCTTAGCGATGACCAAACCCAGACCTGTACCTCTAGTCTTGGTTGAGTTGAAAGGTTTGAATAAATTCGCGAATTCCTGATTTGACATACCTTTACCCGTATCCTCAATTTTGACTTCCACGAATTTAACTATTCCCTCTTCAAGCACCTGTTCAATTAATGAAGCACGTAATGTCAATACACCTTCACCTGTAATAGCATCAACGGCATTCTCGACAATATTGGCGAAAAGGACACCGACTTGATTATCATCACACATTACCATTGGTAAATTCGCATCCATGTCTTTCACGACCTTTATACGACCAGATAAGGTCGCCTTATATCTCTGCAGGCACACATTCAGCAAATCGCTAATGCGATTGGGCTTAAGGTTTGGTTTTTCAATAGACAGAACCCTCATGAATTTATCGGTCGTATGCCGTAACCGATCAACTTCCCCCAGAACTGAATTTGTATATTTATCAAGGACATTGGCTTTAACGCCAAACTTTTCTTTGCCGATACTCTGAATATGTTGGAGCGTGAGATTAATCGTAGAGAGCGGGTTTTTTATTTCGTGCGCTAATCGTTGTGCTAATTCTGCCCACGAGATTACATTTTTTGAGAGGATTTCTTGGGTTTCGTCATGAATTATGAGCATCTTATCATGATTGATTTCATGAAGTTCAATTACCAAATGCCTGGATTCGCCGTTACGTGAATAATCCATATCAATTTCTCCCTTCTGCTTGAGATTTTCGATCTGCTCCTTGATCTGTGGGAGTTCAATAAAATTCGTGATATCATCCTCGGTGTTCCCAAGGACAATCCTCACACCACGATTGAGATACTTGACCTTATTTTTTGAATCCAATACGATAAACCCACAGGGTGCTTTATCCATCATCTTTTTCATTATTTTCACGAATCTAATGCGATTTAGAGTAATAAGAAAAGCTCCTATACACAGTATAATAAAAATAGCCGCTGCAAAGGCAAACAGAAGGACAGGCTTTATAAATCCAGCACGCGCTATTTTATAAATAGTGTAATTTTGTTCTATACCAGCATACATACGAGCAATGATTCTATACTGCTTCCCGTCTCTGGCAAGAAAGCACTCATCTACATGGCCTTCATCGATTTTATAATCACACAGTATTTCTAGTTCCTCATCGAGTATTTTTATCAGACCATCTTGAGTCAGAAGCAGAATTTCCTTTGTCCCATTGCCATCCAGATCCTCAATTTTATCAACCTTAATGCCTGTATTGAAAGCACGCTGATTAATTAAAACCAGATCTCTATTGAATACTCGAAGTACTCCATCACTATTACCAGTTACAATCTCCATTTTGCCATCCCGGTCAAGATCGCAAACATACATACCCAGAAATCTTTCGCCAGTACCTATGTATTTCCTGATATCTCCAGTTTGGGCATCGTATATTGTGATTCTATTGGGGTCTTTTTTATCTGAAAGGCCCTGTTCTTCGCATACAACAACGACCGGTTTGCCATTATCATATAGATCACCCACCCAGAGGCGAACTATGGAATTCGCGCCACCTATCACCTTTTTCCATATGAGGTCGCCATTATGATTAAGTACGATGACCCATGAGCGGGAATCATCAATGTTATTATAATTTCCACCGTTTGATGTTGCACCTGTTCCGAATATTATTTCATCTTTGCCATCATCATCGATGTCATAGAGGGATAATACATCCGTGCTCGGCATCGCTCCCATCCAGAAATGCCATAGTTCTTCATTATTCCTGTAATCGTATGCTAATATGCCGCGCGGATAAATATCGAATCCGGTCGTCGCGGTACATAGTAGATCTAAATACCCATCGCTATTCAAGTCTTTTGTAGTTATCGTTGATATACTTCCATCATAGCCTTCATGACCTGCCTGGCGAAGGTCTTTGCCCACAAACATTTGTATCTTTTTACGAATACCATCAGTATCAAAAGAAAGCAGATAAAGCGTATCCCCCTGCCGGATCTGTAAGAAGACTGCATTAAGTGGTTTATTCTCTATATTATGTACTTTAACTGGGAAAAATTTTTCACTAGTGAAATTGATCTGTTCTCTGATAAAGCCGTTTTGATCTTTTACATATGCATATGGACCAACACACTCAATGATTTCTGAAACACCATCATTTTCAATATCAACAGGCACCAACCACCTTGCTCTCACCTCATAGCATGGCTGCAATGTCCATGGATAATTTTCCTTAGCGTTTAATGAAATAAAAAAAAGTCCAAATAGAAATATTAATTTAAGATTCATTTACCTACAATAATTTCGACCATGATATATGATGTACTTTTATTTTTCTAAATCTTTTAGTATTTTCTGAAATTTTGGCTTTAATTCTGGAACTTTTACTTCCACTGTATTCCAGAGCAAGTCTAATCTAACACCGGAATATTCATGTATTAACTTATCTCGCATCCCCGCCATATCGCGCCATGGAATATTAGGATATTTTTTTCTAAGAGATTCGGGAATATTTTTAACCGCCTCACCAATAATTTCTAACGTCCTCACAACAGCAAAAATGGTCTTCGAATCTTCCATAAAACCTTGATAATCCATATTTTCAACAAAGTTTTCCGCCTTATCCATAGAATCAATTATGTCCTCTATATAATCTCCATATTCCTTCCTCATATATAGATTACCTCCGTGAGGATATGCCTTCCAATTCTAGGTTTTAAGGCATCTTTCATTACAAGGTCCACTTTTACTCCGAGAATATCACTCAAATGATTTTCAAGATTAACAAACTGCAGTAAGTCTATGTTTCTATCAAAATCCACCAATATATCCAGATCGCTGTTCTTCCTCGTCTTCCCCCTTATATAAGAACCAAATATTCCGATTTCTTTCACGCCATATTTTTTTTTCAAGATTTTTCTATGTTTGTTAATGGTCTGTTTAAACCCTTCAAAATCCTTCACAATCCTCCTTTCACTTCAAATCATACCCATTTGCACCATTATGTCAAGACGTACTGGCAATGGGCGGGGCTTTGCCCCGCCCCAGATTCTTACGGATTTTATAATTCTCTTTGTTTCTTGCTTCTTACTTCCTGCATCTTGCTTCTGTCTTTCATCTCACAATCACCATCTTCTTCGTGGTGACAAAATCACCTGCTTTAAGCCGATAGAAATAAATACCATTTGCCAATTGTTTTTCAGAGACATTCCGAATATGCCAATTCACTTTGTAATATCCTGGTTTTTGGTTTTCATTCTTGCCTCCTATTTTACGATCACTATTTTTTCTGTTTCTTTCACACCATTGGCTTCCAGTCGCAGGAAATATATTCCTTTTGGAAAGTCGGTTTTCGTCAAATCAACAGACCTTGTATAAATTCCGCGTGAGTGCTCCTTATCTACAATATTCATAACTTGTCTACCTTGCACATCATAAAGGCTAAGAGCGACATTCCCAGTTTGAGCAATAGAATATTTAATTGAAAATTCGTTTCTAGCTGGATTGGGACTACAGGAGAATAACTTACATGCTGTGGGCGCTGTATTATTTTCTTCAATACCCATCTCACCACCAAAATCAATTCTGTATTCAGCACGAATGGTCTCGTAGCAGTAGATTCTTATGTATAAAGGTTCACCTGCATAGGAAGAGCTGATCCATCCTGTTTTATCCGGATAGCTTATACCATAAGCCCCAGTAATGAGATTTAATCCGCTATCATAGATTTCTAAATCATAATCATAGCCTCCGCCAACATAAGTAATTTGAAGACAAAAATCGACTGTCCACCAACTAGGTACAACCCAAGAATACCAATGAGAATTTTCAGTTGAAGGATACTGATGATAACCTTCTATACCGTCTGTTGGATTATCCCAGACTGGTTCACCATTAAGGGCCCAGTCTGTTAAATAATGGGGATCAGATGAAGTTATAGGACGTCGGACATTTGAGCAGTAGAATATATCATTCTGATTTCCGCTGTAAAAATCGACTTCCAAGAAAACCCATAAATAGGAAGAACTGTTGTTAGTATAATACAATGTATCTGGATAAGTCGTAGCCCATGCACCAGCTAATATAGTACCATGACTAGGATAATCCCAAAGTATTAGGTCATAGTCCGCAGTTTCATATTCCGCCTTTAGGACCCATACTATACTTTCGTAGGGCTTTATGATATACCTGTACCAGTAACTACCGCCAGATGTACAACCCCCAGTTCCCGCGCCACCAAGCCAAGTACTGGCGCCACTTGGTGTTGTTGACACATTACCTTGCGATCTCCCATCATATAAAATAGGTTCTTCCAGTTTTTTTGAATTGTCTTTAATTAGTCTTTTAACTTGAGGTATTATGTCTATTTTCGTTGGTTCTCCTGCAGTTTCATTACCGAAGTGCTCTATAATAGCATATTGATGAGATCTTTTCATGGCGTCCTTCATTTTTTCCATTGTTATCAATGGTAGTTCGGATATTGGAGATTTATTATTCAGTTGAAGAACATCTGTGCTAAAGGCACTTTTTTCTATCACCAAATCAGGATGAGCTATACCCTGTGCCCAGATAAAGGCACAGCCGATTATTATTGATACTACCATGAGTTTTTTAAGCATTTTTTCTCTCCTTTTTTCTTTGCTCCGCAAAGAAATAGATTCATACGGATTGATGCGGATGTAAACGGATTGTGTCTCGCCGCTTTGCATCGCTCGGATGTTCCCAGGCACAACCGAAAAGCCTTATTTATAGATGAGCAAATATAGATGCGGGATGACAGTATTTATCACCCTCACCCTTTACCCCGTGAAATACAACGTTTTTTGACCCCGTTAGATAATGAGTTTCAAATATGCTTATGCTCTTCGAACGTGTGTGTTATCTAACGGGGTTGACGGTAATAAGACTGAAAGTTCAGTAGCGAACATAGTAATGGATTGCATCAAGTTTCAATCAGTATTATTTCACAGGGTGAACCCTCTCCCTCAAGGGAGAGGGAATCTTGAGAGTGCTGTTATCAGTCATCTGATATCTGTAATCTGTTATCCAGTTTTCATTGACAGGCGAGATTTTTTAGGTATAATAACATTAGAGGAATAAATGAAGAAAACTTTTACGATTATAATCGAACGAGGAGAGGATGGCTATTTTATCGGGACTGTGCCTGAGCTTAGAGGTTGTCATACTCAAGGAAAATCACTTGACGAACTCATAGAAAATATCAAAGAAGCAATTCAACTCTGTTTAGAGGTTGAAGGCGAACCTAAAGAAACTTTAGAGTTGATTGGCATTCAGAAAATAGAAGTGTGACGAAACTCCCGATTCTACGAGGCGAAGAAATTGTAAAACTGTTGCAATCCATAGGTTTCGAAAAAATTCGACAAAAGGGCAGTCATGTGTATTTACGGCATCCAGATGGCAGAAGCACTGTTGTGCCAATTCATAAAGGAAGAGATATCGACCGAGGATTATTGAGAAAAATAATTCGCGACGTGGAATTGTCTTACGAGGAATTCATCCAGTTAGTCGAAAAATGAAACCCTGAAGTCTTAATTCCTTTACTGCCATCGGCTATCTGCTATTGGTTGTCGGTTTTTACAGATAAGTTGTCAAAGAACTACCAGCTTTCGGCTAGGTGCAGATTATACAGAGAGCACAGATTTATTCACCCTTTCTTTGCATCGCAAAGAAATAGATTCAAACGGATTATTACGGATGCGGACAGATTATTTGTGCGATTCACCTCGTTAGATACCCAAACATCGCTGATGCTAAATATATAAATTGAGGCATTATCTAACGCGGTAAATCGCATCGCTACATATACTTATACAGGCAAGATTCGTGCCAATGTTAGGGAACAGGGCACAGGAACCAGGGAACAGTAGTATTTACAAGGGTTCGCAGTGAAATCCTAAAATAAAATCTTGGAGGATTAACTCCAAGATTCTGGAAAATGTTGCACCAATGCAACGAATTCTATTGGCTCATACACAAAATTTTATAGTCAAATTGCGGCAAATGCAATGCAGGACGAGCACAAACGCTCCACTCAGCGAGATTATAATTGTTGCATCAATGCAACCGAAATGATGTCAAATTGCAACATTTCTAAAATAATGTCTTTGAAGGTACAAAAATATTAGAAGAAAGGGATCGTATTTACGTATAATTCTCCACAATATTACAGGTAGAACTACTCACGTTTTGGCTTTCTTCGCTTTTTCTTCTTTCCTCTTGTCTTCTTGTCGTATATACCACTGTAATCTGCTCATAATCTCTGTAATCATACGAGTTTACTCGTTGCATTTAATTCCTATTGTATCTGCAAATCACCGTCATCTCATTTTTAATCCCTGTCCCGTGAAACGGGATCCTCGAAATACCAATATTAGATAATAGAATAGGAGAATTCGGGATAATCGACCGTAGGAGATAATGATTGTTTTTTCTTTTTGTAAGTTTCATTTTTAGCTACTAATATTTATTGATTGCCATTTCTGCACAAGCGACCGTACCTTCCTGTACAGAATAACAGTTTCAAATATCAAAAGGTGGCAACGAACCAAATTTGCCCATTTCCTTTTCTAATTCAACTAATTCAGGAACTTCGTATTCATCAATAATTTTGTGTGCTAAAAGTGCGCCAATATTTAGAGGTCCTACATATTGTAAATTCAAACATTATAGATATTATTAGATAAAAGTCAAGAGTTAGACGCTTAAGTCTTCGACGTAAACTTGACTCCAAGTCTGTTTCGGATATAATAAGATTGTAAGAGTTTAGCTGGTCTAAAACTGTAGACTTACTATGTCAAGCCTTCATTCGAGAATTATTTCTTAACCAGAATTGAGCCATTGATGCTAAATGCTTTTGTTCATCATAGCGCTCTTTTTTTCGCCACATCGCATAGGCAACCTTTACCCAAAGATCAGCCA
>JAUVZL010000023.1 GCA_030602565.1 Candidatus Stahliibacteriota bacterium | reverse complement strand
GATGAGTCTTACCCTTAGCACATTTACAGTTTGGATTGCCACATTTTACCCCAAGCGTTACCACTGAACCGCGCAGTATTGGATAGATCTTTACCAATGACTTACGCAAAGACCTCCGCTTTTTAGTAAGTACTGCAAGATTTCTACTTTGCCTCTGTTTTCTCATGATTATCTCCCGTATATTATATGTCTATCAACATATAATATTATATATAAAAAATAATATTTGTCAAGTAGAAAAACAATCATCTTAAATTTTTAGAGGTAAGTATTAAACGTCAAATGAATAAAAGAATAATAGCCTTACGAAAAGCTAAATATTTACACCTAAAGTTACAGCTGGTTTTTTAATTAGAAAACGCTGCGATTTTTTCATAGGTGATGTCCTGCAAATATGTAGAATGTAGAGATTTGACCCTATTTCTGCACTGGCAATGGGAATAAACCAACGACTGATAAACAAAGAGGGTATATTGAAAGACTGCTTTTGAATGAGCGAATTGATGAAAAATACAGGAAGTATGTCGAGAATTTTACAGAACATAAAGCATTGACACTTTGATAATTTCAAGTAAAATGGTTGCATATAAGGAGATCTATAATGACCAAAGCAGATCTAATAGTTGAACATAGCTATGTTGTGAAGGACCCGAAGATTCATGGTGGAGAACCGGTAATTAAAGGAACGCGGTTTCCAGTTCGTTCAGTAGTGATTTATATCTTGAAAAATGGTATGTTGCCTGAGGAATTAACAAAAGAGTTTCCGCAGTTAAAGATTGCTGTGATATATGATGCACTCTCTTATTATTATGATCATAAGGATGAAGTTGAGAAATTGATAGACGAGCAGACAGAAAATGCATGGAAAAACAAAATCAAGTAAAGGTCTATCTCGACGAAGACGTAAGGCCATTATTAGCCCAGGTGTTAAAACAAAGAGCTTATGACGCAATAAGTTGCTTGGTTGTGAATTCTGTTGGTTTGAGTGATGAAGAGCAGTTAAAGCAGGCGATAAATCTCGAAAGGGCAATTCTGATGCACAATATAAGAGATTTTGTTAAACTCCACAAGAAATATTATCAAAGTCATTATGGCATACTTTTAAGTGAACAAGTGCAATTTTGAACACTCTTAAGGCGTATGTTGAAGTTTCTTTCGCGTTTTGCATCAGAAGAGATTAAGGGACAAATAATCTGGTTGTCTTCCTTTGATTAATTGTATCAAAATTTACCTCTGGATATGCCGTATGCGCAAGGTATTGAACACGACAGATGACTTTAGTAAAACAATACTTCTGTACGGTAGTAAGGGGGAAATCAGGGAACAGGGCTTAGGAAACAGGAAATTCAATACTAGTCCCTAATTCCTGTATCCTGTGCTCTTTTTAAACCCCTGTAGCTCAGCAGGATAGAGCGGCGGTTTCCTAAACCGCAGGTCACCCGTTCGAGTCGGGTCAGGGGTATATTTAGGGCTCAGGAAACAGGGCATAGGGAATAGTAAGAAAAAACCAAATCTATGATTTGGGTACAAAGTTCAGCATCCTCGCTCTTTCGAAGAAAGGGCGGGATGTCCTTGGTAATATTGCCTAAATCTTTGATTTAGCTGCAATATTGAGCATCCCGCATCCTTTTATAGATAAGGTGCGGGATACAATTGACGATTTAAAATTGCAGAATTAAGCATAACGTAGTTATTTAAATAGGGAGAAATTATGCAACAAATGAAAAGAGGCCATTACGAAAAAGATGAATTCCAGACTTTAATGGACAAGGGTATTAAGTACGTTGTGCGTCATCGTGAGACCTCGATGTTCGTCGGTGCCGCAGTTCTTGTCGGCGTGATCCTTTTAATTTTTTTGTCAACAGGTCGCGAGAAACAGAATCCCGAAGCAGATATGTTGCATACCCAATCAATGGGGCTTGTTGCTATGGGAAGGTTCCAGGAAGCTGAAAATATACTCCTCGACCTAACCTCAAAATACTCAAATACAAGAGCCGGGAAAATTGGTTACTATTATCTAGGTGCAATATACTATAATACGGGTAGATTTGACCAGGCACTGACTAATTTTGAGAAATTCCTCAACCTGCAGAAGAAAGACTACTTGCTTGTTCCCTCGGCTCGCTTTGGTGCAGCATGTTCAGCTGAAGGGTTAAAGGATTATGAAACAGCACTTGGCTATTACAAAAAAGTGGCAAAGGATAAAGAATCCCCGTTTTACTCCATGGCGATGCTTGCCTATGGTCGTGTAAACGGTTTACTCGGCGATAAAGAAAAAGCCAAAGAAATATTAAAAGAACTTCTTGAACAAGATCCTCCCCCGGAAATCGCAACTGATGCCAAATTCTATATTGGTTACTTCAATGATTGAAATCATTGTCGATTACGGTGATAATAAGTATTGATTACAATGATAAAAAACTATATGGACAAAAATGTATCACTGTAATCAGTGGTTCTATCACTGTTTACCCCGGAGGATGTTAATCATACGGGGTAATCGATCTTAGCAAAGCTAAGAATGACTCATAATACATCAGTTGCTATCCTCTGGCACTTTCATCAACCAATATACTCAAAGCCTGATGATAATATTCTACCCCTTCCCTGGGTAAGATTACATTGCCTTAAAGACTACCTGGATATGCTCAAGCATGTCCAAAAATTTCCTGATATTCACCTTACGTTTAATTTCACGCCATCCTTACTTCTTCAAATCGATGATTACAAGAACAACCGATGCACTGACCGCCAATTTCTTCTTTTCAAGAAAAAAGCAGAAGACCTAACTGTCGAAGATAAAATAAACATCCTAAGAGATTTTTTTCTTGCTAACTGGGAGCATATGATCGAAATAAACCGCCGGTATTTCTCGCTGCTATTAAAGAGGGGTAAGAATATTGTCGAGCAAGAACTACCAGCCATTGCCCAAGGCTTTACCACTGATGAATTTCGTGACCTCCAAATTTGGGCAAACCTTGTATGGGTAGACCCAATGTTCCGCAGCGAAATCGATGACCTGTATAAAAAAGGTAAGAATTTCAAGGAAGAAGATAAAGATCGTGTAATTGCTATTCAAAGTGAGATCATTAACTCAATTATTGACGAATACAAGAAAGCTATGGAATCAGGCCAGATCGAAATCAGCACGTCGCCTTTATACCATCCTATTCTACCGCTTTTGATAAACAGCAACCTTGCTAAGACGTCAAACCCTAACCTTGCTATACCATTTGAAATTTCATATATCGAGGATGCAAAAAAGCAGCTAGCCGAAGGCATAAATGTATTTGAGAAGTTCTTCGGTCAGAGACCAAAAGGACTCTGGCCATCTGAAGGCAGCGTGTGCCAGGAATTGATACCGCTTTTGTCAGAACTCAACATCAAATGGATTGCAACTGATGAAGAAATCCTTGCACGCAGCCTTGAAAAATCTTTCCGACGAGAAGATACTGTCATACCCAATCGTCCTGACTTGCTTTATAAACCATGGAAATGTGGTGACATCAATATCGTATTCCGAGATCACATTCTTTCTGATCTAATCGGCTTTGTTTACAATCAATGGGACCAAAAACAAGCTGCACAAGATTTAGTAGGTAGGTTGGAGAATATCGCAGATACTCTGCCAACATTCGACAAATTCATAATTCCAATAATCCTTGACGGTGAAAATGCCTGGGAAAGTTATGTCAATGACGGAACTGAATTTTTAGACACCCTGTATGACAGATTGTCAAAAACAAATATTCGTACAACAACAATATCAGAATTCTTAGAGGAAAATGAAGTAAAGAATGAACTTACTTCGCTATTCCCTGGCTCCTGGATCGGTGCCAATTTCAATATCTGGATGGGTCATGCTGAAGACCACAAGGCATGGCAAATTGTGAAAAAACTACGGGATAAACTTGTCGAGAAAAACATAACCGACCCCGAGATCTGGGATCGACTGTACATACTTGAAGGTAGTGATTGGTACTGGTGGTTTGGCGGTGAACATATCTCACTTGTCGCTGATGTCTTTGACGAGTTATTCAGACTCAATGCTATTTGGATGCATAAGAAAATCGGTGAAGAACCGCCGCGGGAACTATTTGCGCCGATCAAAAAAACTGAAGAGATACTAACCCACCAGCCAAATGATATGATGACCCCGGATATTGACGGTAAAGTAACTCACTTCTATGAGTGGTACCATGCAGGGCACATCGTGGTTAAAAGAATGGGCGGTACAATGCAGCGTTTTGCTGGTTTATTTTCAATGATCTATTGTGGTTTCGATGACAAGAATCTTTATATAAGATTGGATATTATTAACCACAGTCCAGCTGACTATGATTACATCATAAAATTCTACAGACCAGTGGAAACAACTATCAAGATTGGTGAACAACCTGACATAGTATATAAAATTAACAAAATCGTTGAAGTCGCCATACCAATTTCATTTGTCAATGTAAATGGCGAAGCAAAAGTTGAATTTACAGTAAGTGCCCAGCAAAAAGGTGTTGAAATCGACCGTACCCCACCTTTAAAATTCACGGTCCGCCTCCGCGACGTCAAATTGAATAACTGGACAGTATAGTAGAAACGCAGTATCGTTCCGATTACATCGGAACTCGCAGTATCATTACGGCTAAACGCCGAAATTCGCAGGAAATGCAGTATCACTTCGTTTGCTTAGAATCTGGAGTAGGGCGTTTACGCCCGTTATCTCTATGCCCTGAACCCTAACCTCTAAGATGCCGAGAGGGTCCCGTGAATTCCCACATCTCAGATGTGAATGAATTCCCGAGGATTCTCGATTTAATATCTAAATCAAAGATTTAGGTTAAATCGGAAGGACTGTCCCATCCTTAATGTATAAATAGAGTCAGGCTAGCAAGTCAACCTTTTGGAGGTAGAGCGTCTGCTAATATAACACCCGTGTGTAATATGACGACCCTCGGGGGGTTCTGAGGTCTTCATGAAGGTTTTTGGACGCTTTCACAAAAACCGAGTGGAGATAAGGGGGGAGAATCCCCCCTTATGCCGAGAGGGGGACTCGAACCCCCACGCTCCTCGCAGAACTGCGGATTTTGAGTCCGCCGCGTCTCCCAATTCCGCCATCTCGGCTTGTTTGTTTTCAACGCTTTGCGGGCACAGATTTTTCATCCTTGGCGTTTGTGCCACATTTGTGCCATTTTCCAGGGTCATTATAGTCCTCAGAATGCAATTTGTCAACCGCTTCTCTTAGAGATTTTATGGGTAAATGACTGTAACGAATGGTCATCGCAATCGTTTTTTGTCCTAACAGCTCCTGGATCATCCTAATGTCAACATTCTTCATTGCCAGTCGTGAACCAAAGGTGTGTCTTAGATCGTGGAACCTGAAATTTCCAATACCTGCTCGTCGTAGCGCTGCCTTGAACCCATTCCTAATGTCACGGCATGGCTTGCCATTCTTATGAGCAAAAACATACTCATTTCCAGCATCACATTTCATTGAAATCAGTAGGTTATACAGTTTTCCGTTTATCGGTAAAATTCTTTTCTTGTTGTTTTTAGCCTTTTCTATCCTGATAATACCAGCTATCATATCTACCTCACTCCACTTAAGATTTAGTATTTCACCTTTTCTCATTCCAGTTTCAAGTGCCATAATCACAATTGGCTTGATATGGTCAGCACAGTTAATTAGTAAGACTTCCTCTTCTTCTTTAGTGAGATAACGAGTTCTACCTGGTGGCTCTTTGAAGTTCTTAACAAGTCGTAAAGGATTATCACCAAGGTATTGCCAATGAACTGCCAAGGTGAACATGTGCTTTAAACATGCAAGTTCACGATTAACACTCGCTGGTGATACTTCACTTCGTCTCAGTCCCTTGTAGCGTTCCACATCATGGGCAGTAATTTGTGATATTAGTTTCCCGTGAAAAGAGTTAAGCAGTCTCTTGATAATTCCTTTTTTTCTTCTGTGGGTTTGGAACTCATTATGAGTTTTACAATAGGTCAGATACTCTTCGCATAGTTTGTCAAAGATCACTTTCTTTCGCTCAACAACACCGAAATACTCGCCTTTGAATATCAGGCGTTGTATTTCAGCGAGAGCAAGGTCTGCGTCTTTTTTTGATTTGCCGACCTTCCTACGCACCCTTCTGCCAGTTTTAGGGGAACGATAGTCTATATACCATACGCGGCCGCGTCGGTATTTCCTCATACGTTCCTCCTAGTTTTAAAAACGCAGACCATTATAACAGAAGGTGTAAAAAAGTCAACAATCATAAAATATCCAAGTTTTTTTTCGGTTTATGTCTTTTATGTTTTAACCATCTGGAAACTTCGTCATAATCAAAACGAAGTGAACCTTCAATTTTGAAATAGGGAATTCTTTCTCTATGCACCCAATCATAAATCGTTTTAATCTTAAAGTTTATGCGTTCGGATAATTGTTTTATTGTCAGCAGGTGCATATAAACTATTTCCTGGTAGTTACACTATCTTTTTTTTCCAATAGTGCTAAAAGATCACTTTGCTTAAACCGAAGTGAACACCCAATTTTAATGTGGGGCAATTTTCCTGCAGAACACCAACGATAAACTGTTTTTGGGTTGACGTACAGTAATCTCGCAACATCATTTACGGTCAGATACTCACCAATTTTCTTGACCAACATCCTAATCACCTCCTTTGTTTTTTCTTGGTTTGCATTTGCGAATTCCAAGTTGGACACTTAGAGTTTGTTGGTATTGTTCGATCGTATCTTCCCTCTCTATTTTTATATGTAAAACCTATTGAACTACGTACAATATAATGGATTAACCTTACTTCGTTGATTTTGAATTCGCCTTTGTAAATCAACTCTGATAAGGAATTGATCCAGGGGGTTGAGTTTCTTGGCATCTTAGGATACAATAGAGTCTCCTTTTACAGCATTTCATAACCTATCATGGATTTTACTTAACAAAGCTTCAGCTGTATCCTCATCCGGTTCTGGTGGTATATCCGTAAGCGTTATTCTTTTCCCTTCGATGATATAGATTGCTTTGTTACTTTGGCTGAATTTCACCATGAAATCGCTATCGTACAGTTTTCTCAGTATTCGATTTTTTAATATTTTCCTAATTGCTAAGTGTAGGGGAACAATTAAGAGCGAGGTTTTTATCTTTCCGATTCTTACAACATTCGTTCCCTTTTGTTTAGTCACCAAACGAACTGATGCAAAATCATAGATAATTAGCAAAGATCTTCCCATGGAAAAATCTATTATTACTTGCCTGTCCACGAACTTCATTTTCAGCCATTTACATAAAGCGACCATTTGCTTATGGCTCAAGCCTCTTTGCCTGAGTTCCCGTGCAACATCGAGAATGACAATGTCCAATATACAAAACCTGTTCCATGGTTTTTGTTTTATTTTTGCTTCAGTACTTTTCTCCGTAATGTCTGCGTCCCAGTTTAATAGTGTAGTTGCATTGGCTTTAATTATCTTACCAGCTATATCACTGATTTTCATAAAAGGTCTTTCTAATTTCTTTCTTACTAATCGATAACGATCAAGTGCTGCTGCTCTTTCTTTGTATGTTTTGTAACCTATTTTGACTGCCTTAAACAAGTCATCTTGTTGAGGTCTATATTTGCCTGAATACTTTCCTGAATACTTTAGTGTCCTTTTCATCCATTCCTCCAATTTCTCATGTTCAATGAAAGTTTTATGTATTTCTCATATTGCATGAGTAATTATAATCACAGTGTCAATCTTGTCAATAGGCAATTTTGATTAAGTGCTATGCTCCGCAAATGCAATATCTACAATACTTTGCGTTTGCGGTCGCTATGTATCTGAAAATCAGGACTGCCATCTGAACTGACAATTTTCAAAAATGATTAGAGGCAGTAAGAGTATGTTAATAGAAACTCAGGTAGTATACTTGATGAAACCTTGAAACACTTGACATATCTTTAGTTTTTCTTATAATTGTCATGAACGAAACGAGAAGGTATGGATGCTTTAGAAGGGTATCTACGTTCCGCCCTTCTGAGGTTTCTGTGCCTTTTTTTACTCCTTTTTTTCTTCCCTTGAGGGAGAGAGTAGGTCCTCCCTTATTTCCTCTCCCCTTGAGGGGAGAGAGCCTGCCCTGAACCCTGAAAGTGTCATTCTGAACTTGGTTCAGAATCTCTTCAGGGCAGTATTGTTTCAGGGGTGAGGGGAGTAAGGCGCTTATTGTTCGAGCCTGCCCCGTAGGATGTTAATCGTACGGGGTCATTACCCGACTTGATCGGGTAATCCAGTTCTTTTACTAACATCAAGTATCTGGTATCGAACATCTGCCGTCCCGCCTGACCCCAATCCCCCTATTACTATCTTCAGCCAGTTAGATATAGACATGATAGCCTGACTTTGAAATATGTACGCATTGGTATCTAACAGGCTTTAACGGAGTGAATTCTGGAAAATTGTGTACAAGACCTTGACTTTTGCGGAAATTTGGTGCATAATGATAAAGAAAGAATTTGGTTCTTGATAATTGCAAAGTTTTGGAGGCAATATAGTGAAAAGGAAATATTGGTTAGATCTATTTACGGGTAAAACTTGGGAAGAGTTTCTTAGAAATGGTGCGAGTGTAAGTGGCTTTAAGAAAGGTAGAGAAAAAACTGCGAATAAGGTGCGTCCAGGTGATTATTTATTGTGTTACATAACTGATATTTCTAGATTCGTTGCAGTTTTGGAAGTAAAGTCAGAGTGTTATGTTGATAATGCGCCAATTTGGGAAGATGAAAATTTTCCTATTCGATTCAAAGTAAAATTAATTTGCAAATTAGACGTGAAATCAGCAATACCTGTTTTAAATTTAAAAGACGAATTGTCGATTTTTAAAAATCTAAACCCACCTAAAGCTTGGTCAGGCTTTTTTAGAGGTTCTCCCCGAGAGTTTAATCTAAAGGATGGTAAGATCATATTACAAGCAATTAGAGAAGCTTTAAAACATCCAATTGTAAGAGAATATGATAAAAAAAAATATTGGCGTCGCCCTAAAGTATACAAGTCAAAACTAGGTGTGGTCACAGTACCAGATACAGAGAAAGAGGGAGCTGGTAGAGTAAAATCACAACACATAATAGCATCGCATGAAGAAATACAGTGGTTATTACTTAAAACAGGATCTGATTTAGGACTCAATGTTTGGGTGGCAAGAAATGATAGAGGTAAAAATTATAAGGGCATGGTTTTTAAGGACATTCCAAATCTAAGAAATGAACTGCCAAGACAATTCGACGAAGCAACGAATAGGACGATCGAACTAATTGATGTTCTGTGGCTGCAAGGCAATACAATAATGGCTGCATTTGAAATCGAACATACAAGCCCGATTTTTTCAGGCCTGTTGAGATTGTCTGATTTAATAAGTATGCAGCCAAATATAAAGATTAATCTTTATTTAATTGCACCCGACAGTCGCCGTGAAAAAGTATTCAAAGAGATAAACAGACCAACCTTTGCTAGATTAAAACCTCCATTACCTAAAATTTGTAAGTTTATTTCGTACTCGAAATTAAAAAAAGAAATTGAGCAAATAGCTGATAGGCTGAAATATGTGAAAGCCGAGTTTATTAAAGAAATTGCTGAGAGCTGTAAACCTAGTGGTGAATAATGAATCACTTATTTCACTTATACATAGTGTATCAAAGATTACGGCAAACGCACTTCTTCCTAAGCACCGAGTATCTAAATCTAATCTGTTGATCCGTCGTAGTGCAACCCTGATGCTGGCATTAAGGTTAAATAAGTGTTGTGCGATATGAAACTAAATAGTTAGGTTCAAAATTGAAATGTATAAAAAAATATGAGTGGTAGAAGTCTAGCCTCAAAGGTAATATTGCTATTTAGATATCCAGGGGGGAAATATTATGCATTAAAAAACTTGCAACTGTTTTGGGAGGCTAATAAATATGATGAATACAGGGAACCATTTTTAGGCGGTGGTGCTGTTTTTTGGGCGAAACCGAAAGTAAAGTACAATTGGCTAAATGACATTGATAAAGAATTAATCTTCACCCTTGATTTTATTACTAACAAAAAGAATCGAAAAAAGCTAATAGCACTATTTGATAGGGAGAAAGAGCCAAACAAAAACTTGCACGCACGTGTAAAAAATATGAAACCAAAAAATGATTTGGAACGAGCATACAAATATTATTATCTGAATAGAACTTCTTTTAGTGGAAAAATGAAAAATCCTACCTGGGGTTATAGGCCTAAGAGAAGTTTACCGCCTCACAGGTGGAAAGAAAGAGTGATACCTTGTGGAGAAAAATTAAGAAATGTTAAATTGACAGCCGTTGATTTCACTGAGGTGATTTTGGCGCCGAAAACAGGGAAAGCTGTTCTTATATTTTTAGATCCGCCATATTATCGATCAAGGCAGGAAAGTCACTTTGTATATTCTTTCACTAAGTATGATCATATTAGATTATGTAGTCTATTAAAGCGTACTCCTTATCATTTCTTTCTGACTTATGACGATTGTCCTGAGGTCAGGAAATCATATAAGTGGGCTCACATATATGAAATAAGGTTTTTCTATCGACTTGATAACTCTCGCGATAGAAATAATAAAAGAAAGGTTGGGAATGAATTAGTGATAACTAACTATCGTGTTGAAAGGAAGAATAGTGCGAAGCAGTTGACACTATCATTTTCACATATAAAAAAAGAGGAAACTAAAGTGAGAACAAAAAGCCTAAAACCTAAAATGAAAAAACCGATTACAGAAAATATTAGGTCTCCTATCAGATTCCCGGGTAGTAAGTATCAGGCTATTAGATTTATTGCACCTTTCTGGGACTGTGTCGACCATGATGAATACAGGGAACCATTTTTAGGCAGTGGTGCTGTTTTCTTCGTAAAACCTCTAGCAAAAATAAATTGGTTAAATGATATTGACAGAGAGTTGATTCTCACATTCAGATGCATGGCAAATGAGAAAAAAAGAGAAATCTTAAAAAGAAAAGTGGTGAAAGTTAACCCTACCAGGGAATACTTTTATAAACTTAGAAACAGCACACCTAAAAAGGAAATTGATATTATTTTCAGATATTTTGTAATTAATAGAACCGCTTATAGTGGAATTATGAATAAACCAAATTGGGGATATCATCCCAAGAAAAGTGTTCCACCGCAAAAGTGGAGTAGTAGAATAGAACTGGCAGGATTAAAGCTTGAGCATGCTGAAATAACAAATTTTGATTATAAAACAGTTATTTCTGCTCCAGCAACCGGAGAATCTGTTTTTATGTTTATTGATCCACCTTATTTCAAGACTGATCAGAAGAGAGCATATTTTCATTCATTTAAATTAGAAGATCATTTAGAATTAGCAAAGCTATTGAAAAACACAAAATTTAAGTTTTGTTTAACATATGATGATTGTTCTGAAGTTAAAGACCTGTATTCTTGGGCGAATATTCATGAATATTCATGGAGATATCATACTGCTAACGCAAATAGAGCAGTCCGGAAGATGGGTAAAGAGTTAATCATTACTAATTAACTAATTATTAGTTTTTAAACAAATAATCTTAAATCTTCTCTGGAATTTTGTCAACATACCAAGGACCTCTTCCTCTGAAGGTAACTGGGTTTCTGTAATTAGTGTAAGGTTTTAAAAAATACCCATTTTTATCTGAATCTATTACGAATTTGCAGTTTTCATATAATTTGTTTATGGTTCTCCAGAGACTGTTTTTATAATGCAGTGGAAGATCTGACACCGGTATCAGACAGTAGTGATATTTAGATTTATCTAAATTGATATTATCAGATATGATTTGTGGATCAATGACAAAACCCAGATAATCAAAATCACTTTCAGAATATCTTCTGGGTGATCCTTTACCATGGGAGCCCATGACTTCAACACCCACTTGGTTTATTGCAGGATTGCATAAGTGTTTAGATGGCCCTTTTATTTGTATTTTCGTCCCCTTTCTCGTCACCCTATCATATTTTGCATAAGATGCTTCAGGCTTACTCGTGTCAATACCAGCATTTTTCAGCCAGTCAACCATAGAGGGTTCCCTTAAATTTCCTTTCAAATTCATCTCTAAAACTCTAAAATTTTCAGGCATTAATAACATATTTACTATTTCATAATCTGTCAAATGGATTATCTGTGAAAGGTGTGTAAATTTCTCTTGAGGCGGGATAGATCTGCGTTCAAGTGATTGTCCTTTAAACTGTTGAAAGCCCAATAAATCCCATCTGTTTAACCACTGCGAGTTCCACTTGAAATTTGCTGGATCTTTATAATGACCTTTATATTTATGTCTATTATCATACCTGGGAATTTGCTCTCTTGGCACTATCAGAACGCCTTTATAGGGATGTAATACAACCAGGAAATCTGGGAATAGTTCGCCATCGTGGGGACAATGTGGGCATGGCCATTCGACAGGATATAGATTTCGTGGTCTTCTCTCTTCCCCGTGAGTTTTATGTAAACTAACACTAAATTTAACATTTTCAATAATCGTTTTCGTTACACATGTCTTCAACTGCAATGTAAAAGTTTCTTTTCTGTTGTTAAAAACTCTATCAATATCTGTATCACCGCCGGGACCCGGCTTGATTTCACACCTAAAGTATTTGTGAACAACTCCATCAAATAATACTTCAAAAGCAGCTCCCTTTACTGGTCTTAATATATTAGCATCTGAGGTCACAATATCGTCCATGACAGACCACGGAGTATTAACGCCAATTCTAACCATAAATTCCTTAAAAATATCATCTTTATTCATCATGGTTCTTACTCAACTAGCTGCGATGGTCTTATACCTAGAGCTTTTGCAATTTTTTCTATGTTCACAATTGAGATATTTCTCTTCCCTCGTTCTACAGCACTAATGTATGTGCGGTGTAAATCACAAAGTTCGGCGAGTTTCTCTTGTGAAATACCCTTTTTGAGTCGAACTTCTTTTAATTTATTGCCAAATTTTTTTCTTATATCCATATTGTTCACTATTATAATAAGATGAAGATGATATGTCTACAGACTATAAGTCACATAATATCTTAGCATAAAAATGAAGAAGAAAGGTATTATTCTTAAAGTTATAATTTAGGATATTAAAATTTTGGGCTTGAATTAGGATGTGACAAATTTCTCACTCAATAAAAGCATTGTCACACTTACATTTGGGTTATTTTAGCTGTAATTTTTAAAAATTCTTGTGACAAAAATGTCACAACTGGAAAATTCTGCCCCGAAATCTCAAGCCTTTACATTGCATAAAAATTGCTTATAATATATTAGTATGAACGTAAAAAAAATTGCGGAAAAATCTCTCTGTATTTTCCTTTCTATATTTAGGATACGCCGTTTCTTACGAGCCTTTATCGAAAGGCTTCTATCACCCTAAAACAATCTTGAGCACGCTATTGAAACTCATGATGGCGTTAACGTTAGGAATAACGTTTTTGAGGCTGAGTAGGATAGTGTGCATAGCTTCAAGCGCACTAATGATATTATCTTTCGCTACCTTTTTTTGCTTTCTATTTAGCATATCAATATCCTGACTCTTTTCTCTAAAAGCACTGCGCGCTGCTGTGAATAGGTCATATTTCAACATCAATTGATAACTACGCAGTCCCACTACAAACAGTGTATCAGCGTCAATGACATTTAACTGATCCTTGATTATTTCAAAGGAGGGAATTATTTCGTGCCAGGCATTCTTCAAGGAAGAAGCAAGCTGTTCTTGTCCCGGTAATAGAGAATAGACATTGCCAACAATAAATTCCAACTCTGTCTGCGCTTCATCGAAAAATTTCGTTATTAGTGTCTTATCTTTCATAATCGCTAGTGGTGTCTGGTTTTACTGTTTTATAAGCTGCCACGGTGCAACACCAAATGCTTTGGCAATTCTTTCTATATTGATCAAACTTATGTTTCGTTCGTTCCTTTCTACACTTCCAATATAAGTTCTGTGCAGTTTAGCCCTTTTGGCTAGCTCCTCCTGTGACCAGCCTTTCGCTATCCTCATTTTTTTTACTCTCTTACCGAATTTTATCAAGATACTTATATCCCGCACTTACAATTGTATTTCACTTGACCATTTTTTCAATGAGACTATAAGTAGCAATTAGTCAAACGAACTTGGCTCTTGACAATCAGGAAATAATGTATACAATTCTATTGGTTTGGTATGAGAGCCGTTCTGGCGACAGAACGGGTATGGCGGATTTTTCAACTAAGTAGCAGACTTGGAAAAATCCACAAAGGTGTAGTTGTCTTAACTGTATCTACGTGTGTTTCGTGGTTAAGGGGCTATGCTTTTTTTACTCTGTTAGAGATGTTATTTCTAATAGTGTGTAAGGCATTTTGCCAGGTTCAATATTAGGCTTAAGGCTTGACTTTTTTAGTAATTTTGCTTAGAATTGGATGAGTAGATTGAGAGTAGATCAGGAAATGTAGAAGAGAGGAGAAAGATGGGGAGATACAAGTCATGGAAAGAAATAGAAGAGAAATATAAACAGACAGTATATGCACATCAAGAGGTCAATAAATTTCGAGGGAGGATCTTTGTTAAGCATGGGTTAGATGATAAGTCCAGGACCTATCCCTTAATTGTTAAAATTAATACATTTTTGCATCATGCACGATCAATACTCCAGTATGCTTTAACGGAAGCGAAGGCTTCAAAAAAGACGAAATTGTATAACAAATGTGTAAGTAAAGCGCTAATATTCAAGGAATTAAAGACTGTTCGTGACAAGGACATCCACCAATATGTTATAAAAACATATACTATTATTCGGGCGGACAGTCCGATTACCACATTGCAATATGATCCTAAGAAAAAAAAGGTTGTCGGTATTGGCAAAGAATTTAGCATGTATGTTGAAAGTCTGGATGATTTAGATAGCCCAAAAGCAAGGAATACTGATGTAGAAATCGAAACACTCCTTCTTAAGAGAATAGATCCTTCATCAGGAAATATTAAGAAACTGAAGATTCAAGGGAAATCGGAGATGGCAGATAAATTAAAGCGCAACGAAGCTGTCTATGAATCAGTCGAAATCAACGGTAAGAAAGATATTTTTGAGCTTTGTGATATTTATATGGCTGAAATCAGGGAATTTATAAAGTGCGGTCAAGCAAGTGGGTTTATAACTTAGTAGTAAGAATCTGTATACAACAGATATGATTATTATTGATTTTTTTGTAGCAAATGTCATTCAATTAAGATCGTGGGCTTGTATAGTACGTATCTATGGGAGGTAGGATGGATAGTACCAAAAGCCTTTCATTGACAAGAAGAGGGGTATGGATAATAATAATAAGTAAACACTTGCTTAACTACCGATCAACTGATCCCCGTTTAAGTGCTTTGGAAAATGTAATTTTTGCAGGCAAATGCGGAAGTCTTTTAATTAAAATAACCGCAGATGATTCAGAGAAACTTAATAGAAAAAAGATTGAAGGGCATGCAAGATTATGTGGAATTCTGAGTCATGAATTAAATCCATATCTTCAGACTATTAAAGAATTTGGGTGTATAGATTGGAATACAAAAGCTACGACCTATGAAGTGTTGGCATTTAGTCGAGAACGAGTGCTTATAACAACTGCAAAAATTCTAGAAAGTATTGTCGAATGTGATATTGCAAAGGTATTACCAGAGATTCTTGAGTTTTGTCTCTTGCGTCCGCGATTGGCATCTGAAATGAAGATGTTTGCCTCGACAGTGCTGAAAGATAAAGATACAATTCATTGCTTAGAGATAATCCGCATTTTTGATTTATTGGGAGTAATTGATATACCTGGGAAAAAAGAAATGCTATATTATAATGGCTATCAGTTTGGTGATAAAGCTATTGATATAGGAAGAGCTTTATTATCTTTAGGCGAACAAGAACGCATCGAACTCAACATGTTATTAGAAGAAGTAAATCAAAAACCAGGAAGACTACCGGAAGATTTAGATATATCAGAAAAAATTATGAATATGGCTGTCGGACTTGGATTGGTTGAAGTGTCGGAGGTAGCTAGCTCTGTAGGTAACGCAAAGTTTTTAACAATTCCACAACTTGCACCACCCTCGATTGGACAGGAAACATCACACCTTGAAGATGATGTTTTTAATCATGCTAAAATGCTGTTATCGTCACTAAGATTTGGTGAGCTAAAGTCATCTTGGTATAGAGGTAGGATAGCACATCCTCCTGTATTAATAAAAAGTCTACTGGATCGTGATAGAGTTGGCCCTTGTACAGCAATAGGAGAGGATTATGTTATACTTGAGGGCGAAGGAGTAATCAGAACTATACCAGCGAGAGATAGGCCAGGTAATCAATTCTACATGGAACTTCGTCGACGTGAACCAGCTGAAATAGTACTAGGTTTGCTGAAATCAGGTAAAAGTGCAAAACTCGATGCGCGTTCCTTGCCGAATAGTCTGCAACTCCCACTCACATATATTGGACCAGAAAGTTCACGGCTTATTGCTGCAAAGAAAGTACTCACAAAAGATGCTGAATGTATAAGACATTTCTTGGAGGAGATTAGAACATGAAGCAAGAAAAATTAAAACCAGGTTTGAAATTTGAGCTTGCAGGTGCTGCATTCTTCCAGTCCCTTGGGTTTTTTGTACGTAGAGGAGTGCGACTTGCAGTAGCCGCTAGTACTGCAGATGTAACTGATGTTGACATTCTTGCATTAAGGTATTCAATCCCACTTTTTGAGGAAAGAGTAATTGCAGATTGTAAGTATAGGAGGAAATTGCGCCCTTTTCAACGCATTCTATGGACACTTGGATTGAGATCATTTACTAATGCAAATCGAGCCATTGTCGTACTTCCGCAAACACCATGGCAAGCCCGGGAATTTGCATACCAAGCAGGCGTTGAAATCCTTGGGACTATTGATATTGAGAATCAACTGAATGCTGTAAAAGCTAATTATACAGCATTTGGTGAGGCATCAGAAATTTTGACAGCACAATATTTAAAATGTACATCCGTGGCATGTAAAAACTTACTTAAATTGGATCTTAAACTCCGTCAAATTCTTGTTGTAGGACACGCGATTACTAACGTAAACGGTATAATACAAATTCTTGTGAAATATTTTAAGAACAAGATGAACGACAGTAAAGAAGAGGCTTGGTTACAGCGATATATATGCTATAATGCTGCAGTAGTAGCGTGCGTCATGTTAGTGAGATTTGCTATTGAAGCAAAGTGGCTACCTGAGCATAATTGGATTGATTATGCGAAGAAAAAGCTGACATATGGTGATATACCACCGAAAAAGGCTCAGAAATTGGCTAAGTTAGCTTTGGATCATAATTTTGCTAACGGCTTGCCTGCACCGCAATATGCAGATGAGATAATCGAATTACTTAAAATGCTGATAGCTCAGCCCGAGATCACCGTAGTACTACCCTACATAATGGATTTCATATTATTGGGCGTAGGTTTGCAGGGAATAGATAAGAAAAGGATCGTATTATTCACAGGGGAAAAGAAAGAAAACGCATTTAAAGCTGTGCGCAGAATCTTGTCTGTAATTGCTTATGCAGCTGATTTACCATCGGATATATGGAGTATAGGCGAAAAAAAAGAAACTAGTGGTTACAGATCTAAACAACACGTTTTGCCACTAGATAATATACCCAAAAAGCCCTAGCACATAAGTATTATTATACTAACTATTACGATAGGGGAATTTGGAGTCAGACCATTCTGCTGTGCGGGAAATGGGGTCAAACCTGGTTTAATATAGTCAAGGGTTAAGTTACACATTTGCCTCCTTTAAAAAAAATATTAGTAAACGAGCAATTCACTGTCAGTGGGTAACCCCACAGCACTGCAGTTCGATACCAGACACTGGTTATTCCAGGGCTTACAAACCCATACGGTGCTTCATCCGGGTCATCGAACAGTGGGGGATCATTGACTCTTTCCACCAAGGCTGTTTCTTCACGAAACACCTTTATTTGACCCCTCGTGACTCCCCCACTGACAGCACTAACATCTATGCTACTCTCGATATAACATTACTATATGTATAATCCGCTACATAATACCGTTGATCACGTACTAATGCAAACAATAACCGCATTAACTTACAGGCTACCGCAACCAGTGCGACCGTACCATACTTCCCACGATCTTTCCTAAGAATCGGAGACTTGGTGAAACGGGGATGGGGAGGGGGCAGGATATCAGAGGACAGGCAGGATAAATAGGACGTTTTAATTGCAAACTGAAGATTTAATCCCCCACACCTTGTTTTGCTTCTGGCTTGCGCCATGCCTGAGGTTTTTGTAGACATCACAATAAATGTATTCGGTTGTATCCATACATCTGCTGAACTAGGTGAGGGGTACTCAATTTTACCCAAATCAAAGATTTGGGTAAAATTGGTATTGACAAGGAGCGAATTGTGTATAGACTTTATCTTGGGGAAGGTATGAGTGCCCTGGGTGCGAAAGCACCTTAGGGTGGCATACCTGTTTGTTATATATAGGGTATGGATGATGATGACAGAAACAATATTTGTGAAAGGAGGTAATCATGCCTGAAAGCAGATCACACAAACGTAGCAAAGGAAGAGCCGCTCGTAAAGAAGTTCCTATTTCACGTGGTCGTCGTCTTGATGCAATTCGCGGTCATCATGCAATCGAAGTTGAAAGAGGCGGCACTCCGAAGAAGATAGATCAAGCGTTGTCTCGTTTGAAAACTCAAAGGAATAAGAACAAAATCCTTAGAGTTCCTCAAAAAGATATGAATAAAGCAACACAACAAGTGCGCAAGAAGGGGATGAATGTTACAGTAACTAACCTTTCCAAGACCAAGAGAAGAAAAGCGTAGTGAAGACAGTTTGTAGTCAAAAAAAGAAAAGAACGACCCCAAAAAGACTACCAAAAAATAAAACCGTTACAATTAAATCATTGACTGTTAAAATCCTGACCCAATCACGAAAACCACAACAATACAGAACAAAGGCTAAAAGGATTATGACAAAAAGTATAGGTGCAAGAGTACTCAAAAAAAGTGTGATACATGGTCGATTTGGCGGGAAACAATTGCGTCATGCTGTTGTGAAAACCTTTGGTCGTAAATATAAACGGTTGATAAAGAAGAAAAAATAGAATTAATGACCGCTGATAAGTATAAACTAAATGTTTTTATAAACTGCCCATTTGATGATGAGTATGAACCTCTCTTTCAAGCTATTGTTTTTACCGTTCATAATGCTGGGTATATAGCAAGATGCGCCTTGGAGGTTGCTGATGCTTCAAGAAATAGACTTGATAAAATAATGACTATAATAAATGAATGTAAGTATGGGATACACGATATTTCCCGCACCGAGCTTGACAAAATGAATAAATTGCCGCGATTCAACATGTCATTAGAGTTGGGTGTATTTCTGGGTTGTATCCGATATGGTGGACAGTCGCACCGTGAAAAAAGGTGCTTGATTTTTGATAACGAAGAATTCCGTTATCAAAAATTTATCTCCGATATAGCAGGCCAGGACATTAAGTCCCATAATAACAGTCAAGAAACCCTCATCAAGAAATTACGCAGTTGGCTAAGGACAGAAACTAATGATTCAAATATTCCTGGAGGTAGGTTTATTTACGAAAGGTTTGTGGAATTCAAGCAAGATTTGCCTCATATGTGTGAAGAAATGAGAATGCAAATTGAAGAATTAACTTACCCCGACTATGTGGATTTTATTAGTTCATGGTTAGAAAACTATGACAAATTAATAAAGAATTTAGCTGAGTCGGAAATCAATTAGCTAATGGGGGTCATCGGGGTTTTGCAATCATGCATTGGGGATAAATGCGGTCACCTATGAAAAAATTGCAGCAATTTAAACCAATCGCCCACGACATCGCCGAAAATCTCGAATCCGTATTGGAGCAATTTAGTGGGATTTATGAAGATCTGGGGAATAAATAAAAGGGGGAGAATATGGCAATAAAGAAACAAAGAACCCCCAAAGATCTAAGCAACAAATTATTAGAACAATTGAATTTTCTAGAGACTTCTGCTGAACTTTACGACAGAGGTAACGAAAAGGAAGCTATACGTATGGCCGCTACACTTCGCATCCTTTTGCATGATTCTAATAACTCTAAGTCGCTTCTGAGTCAATTGGGCAAAAAAAGTATTCAGTTTTATGACACTGTATGGAAAAGAGAGATGTTTAATATCAATGTGCCATATTGTGGTCTTATTTCAATCCACAGGGGACAGAAGAAAATACACTATGTAGCAACACTAGATGATGTTCCAGAAATTAGGAGGATTGACAGAGGTCACTGGTGGAACATGATAATATTTGAAGACAAAGACGGGAATAGCATAAGTAGGAAAAACCTTATATTGACCATGGTTGATAAAGATGGTGGGGCTCATGTTGATCCTGCTGTAAACGAGGACTATTTGCGTCTATCAACGGGGGAGTCCTTAAATCGGAAATACTCTGTCGATAGTAAGATTTGGTTTGATGTACAAGGTGCTGCTCTGGCTTCTGTTAGGCAAATTGCACATGAAGTGCTGAAGACTTTAGTCCCGAATTATCAAAAAAAACCAAAATTATCGAAAGGGATTACTATAGGTGGCATTCAGATAGTTGATGGAAAAACTCCAGCAAAGAGTACTAAAAAAATAGGTAGTCAAGATAAGAAAGTTGGCAGAAATGAACCCTGTCCATGTGGTTCAGGTAAGAAATACAAAAAATGCTGTGGTAAAAGTAAGTTTGGTCCTAGCTAATGATTATTTTTCGTATATTTTATTAAGGCAATCCGGCGGACTGTTGGTCTGTTGTGAGTTTCTGTTGACCATCACAGACTTCGGGCTAACAAAAAAATATCTCTGTAACATCCTGTATTGAATATGTATAATATTTGGTGTTATTTCTCTGGTTTAGACACATACTGGATCTTTATTTTGAAATCCTAATTGAAGAATCGTTAGAGGGATGTATCACTATGGTGTTTTGGGTTTTTTTCTTAGCTTCACAAAAGCGCTATCTGTGATATCTCGTCTGATTTTTGAAAGAGTGAATAAACTTATAGTTTCATCATAATGCTCCTCAACTAATGACGGTACTCTTGTTTTTAATTTTGACAGAGCTTTTTGAGGATTCATTATCATAGCCATAGCAGAATCAATATCTACACCATGGATACCAATACCATCACTCCATGGCCAAAGATACTCATAGGACTTCCATTCTTTGTGCAGTACAATTTTTCGTCTGATGTCATCATGTGGATAATTGATTTTCACGACATTCTTTTGATACAATTCGTCTGTTAACCACTCATTAGGCAATATTTTCTTCGCAAGTTCTTTTTCTATTAATAAACGAGCACCTTTTACAGTTTTTTCCAGAGTAATCGCTCTGTATAGAACATCTGTTTTTGGAAGCATCTTTTTAAGATTCCGTACTGTGATGCGCGGATCAAAGTCTAATCTGCCACAAACAAATACTCCTCTTAAGAAAATTTGTTTTGCGAATAAATCATAATACAATCTTGCTAAGTGAGAAAGTGCAGTTTCGAATTTAGCCCCGGTGATAAATAGTGAATCGCTAAATAAAAATATATCTAATTCGGTTGTTGTAAATGTTCTGGAGAATTGATGGAAATAGTGATAGACATCATTGTAAAATTGATCCAATTTTTGATAAGCGATGGCTTTATCAATTAAGTACAGATTTGAAATTCCTAATAAATCACCATAAAATGTGAATTTAATTTTATCCATACTAATTGTCTTTGATTTAGGTTTCTTAGTCCTCAATATTCATCTCCTCATAATAGCAATGCATCTTTAATAGTCCTAGATTAGACATTTTATATTTCAATTATAGGCAGTAAACTCGTCTATGTCAAGCAAGTAATTAGGGTCACTTATAAAAAATTGCAGCGGTTTCTTGTTACTGATTGCGAGAAAAATTTTTTATGATCATGTCACCTGATTAATTAGATAAACTCCGCATTGGTTATAAAAATAACACCTCGAAAACCACCTATCTCTCTCACTCATCAATAAACAAATGACACGACCAAAATCCTCCACCTTTCTCAGTCATCGGCAAACAAATAATACTGCCAAAACTACCCACCTCTCTCACTCCTCAATAGACTTTTTGGCTAATTCCTGAAGCATAAATTCGATAACTGCCGGATATCCGAGTCTCGTACATATTTCCACAGTTGTATATACAGACTTAGGACCATATTTTTTGAGCAACTCTTGTTTTGCCTCATCCGTGATTCTGGCGTAATAGATTCCCCAGATCAATGTTTGTGGATTACTTTCCTCAACAAAAGAAGGAATCTCTCTGTCAATCAACAAAGCTAAAACTTCCGAAGCCCTATCTCTTAACTCTCTTTTTAAGTAAACCCTCTTTGCCCAATTGATCACTAATTTGTTTTTCGTTGGATATCTGAGCAATCTATTTACGATATGAACAGATTTTTTATAGTTATGGATTAGCCACTCAATTTCCTCCTTCTCTAAAATCTGATCCTTGATGAAAGAACTTATACACCATAATATTTTTTCACGGTTATCGAAAACAAATGTCTTATACAGACTAAATAACTTTCTAAGCACAGCTGCTTCTATGAGTTGACTAGATCCTCTTCGTTTAATAATTGACCTAATAACCTTAAGGCATTCAATTCTTCTAAATCGCTTCTTCTCTCGAATGTCCCTAAGAACAATGTTCAACAGATGGTCCAAGGCAGCATTATTGAATTTTATAGATTTGAGGAGCTCTCGGTTGGAAAAAATGTCTCGGGTCGATAATACAAACTTCGGAACGTACTCTGCCGGATAAAAAAGCATTAATTGTCGTTCCAGATAATTCCTCAAATCCTCAATTACCATCGAATCTCCTCTCTCACTCCTCAATAGTTGCATATCTTATTTCCCTTTGGCAGAAAAATAAAATTGCAAAATCAATTCGATATTTCTTGATTGCTTCCGCTCACCTTGCTTATCACCGATTTCTTTGAAAATTTTGAGAGAATCCGCAGAATAGATTATTGCCCTAGTTGGACGTGACTCCATCGCGTAAAGAAATCCTATATTCCCGAGTGCTTGTGCTTCTCCTTTTCTGTAACCTATTTGCTTGAATATTGTGCAGGCCCTCGTATAGTATCGCATCGCCTTCTGCAATTCGCCTTTCTCCTTATAGACCAGACCGATGTTCAAATTCTGCTCAGCTTCGCCCTGAATAATCCCGATCTTCTTAAAAAGCTTGAGAGCTCTTCTATGATATTTCAATGCCTCGGTTATCTTCCCTTTATGGTGATGAATCAAGCCAATATTCCCCAATGCCGCCGCCTCTAGTTCTGTGTTCTCGAGGATCCTAGCTGTGCGAAGAGTGCTTTGAAAATTCTTCAGCGCTTGGTCTTCGTGACCCGCGTTCATGTAAATCAGACCAATGTGCATCAGTTGCATGGCTACTCCTTTTGTATCTCCGATTCGCTCAAACATGTGATATGCCTTGGAGTAATATTTACGCGCTACGTTCAATTCCGATTTAAGTTTGTTCACGTGACCAATGTTTAACAAAGTAAGGGCTTCTCCACGCCTATCGTCGATTTTTCTGGTGATACTAAGGGAATCTTCCAAACACCTTAGCGCCTTGTCAAATTGCCCCCTAATCGCGTAGACTCTTGCGATGTTATTTAGCAAGCTTGCTTTACCTACGAGCGCGTCCGCATCTTCCAATTTCCGTAGTAATTTGACAGCTACTCTATAGTTTTCCATAGCTTTATTGTATTGACCTAAAGTTGAGTAAGCGGTGCCCATGCTAATTAGCATCGCGGTTTTTTCTCTGGGCGAAATCGCACAATATTTCATTGCATCTTTGAAATCCTTTATTGCTGCGGTATAGTCTTCATCGCATAAATGTCGCATAGCCTTTAAAAACCTTTCCTTCAATTCAGCGTCGTCGGACTGTGGGATACCATCGATCCAGTAGAACGGCCCCAGTCCTGATTTGCGACGTAGTTCGTTTTCGATTACGTAAAAATAGCCATCTGTCGCTACACAATCTAACTCTCTTGCGTCCTTAAGCTCTGTATCAGCAGGGAACACTATCGTCACACTCTTCTGCTTTCTCCATGTGGGTTTGATATACGAAAGATTCTCTTTAATGTATTTTTGCACAAATAAGTAATAAAATTTCTGTGCAGGTTGAATCCAAAATATTATAACTACCGGCAGACGGCACTCTTCATAGTATCTCAGATGTTTAGTCTTCATCTGATAACAAATCCCCTTCGGTGAAGGTGACTTTTCTTTCCTCGTTGCTTTAAGTTGTATCCAAAGAACTTTGTTCGTTATTTCACCGTTTTTAACTATTTGTACTCCGATATCAATGCCGTGATCATGGTCAAATTTGTCTGTGACAATCCATTCGAGAGGTAAAAATTGCCTAAGGGCTTGTCTTGATTCATCCTCTAATATTTGCTCGCGAGTGCGTTTCATGGAAATCCGGTTACCTCACTGCCTCGTGTGATTTCTTAAATAATCTCGCAATCTCTCTTAATGATAACCCCCGACTCTTCCAATACTCGACCCTCTCTTTTGAAAATTGTTTCCTTTCCTGATCTATAATTTGAAAAATCCTTACTTTACTAACGCCTAATTTCTCACCGATCTGACTATATGATTTTTTACTTTTAGCATATTTAATCAAAACTTCTTCCTTATTATTAAATCTTTTTTTTTGAATCTTCGGAAAATACACCAACTTTCCTGCAGCCGCCTCGAAAATTTTGTTTTTTATATCATCAGGGAAATCTTTAAACACATCGCCAGCCCGATAAAAATTTTTCATATAGAATTATAACTATGATAGAGATAAAATCAAGAACAAAGTTAAGTATTTTTAAAAACTTAACGGCGCCGAAATTATGGTGGGAATATAGAAAATCGTTAAGTCTTTTAAAAAGGTTAACGAACTACCCTAAAACTGGTCCCATTTCAGTGCCAATCCAGACCCTTTCCGACCAAATGACACGATCACAACCCCCACCTGTCGCAATCCTCAACAGTTTCTAATTAAAAAAACCAGCCGAGACTTTAGATTTTGTCGAATGACAAGTTGAAAGTGTCGCTATAGTCTCGAGTCTAACGAAGTCAGAGAGAGGAAGTATTGAGATAACCTGCCATCTTTCACACATTTTACAGAAATGGACGATTTGTGCTAAATCGGCTGAAAAATAAAACCTGGGAAGGAGGTATTATGGTAAAAAAAGGGGAAGTCCCTTGGAATATCTAGGTCGATACAACGCAGTATCCCCCCACTATTTATTAACATTACACAGAATGTCTTAAATCTTGAGCGGCTAGTGGGATTACCAGTAGTGAGAAAAACAAAGAGACAATAGCGTCTTGTATCTTATCAGCAGTATATATTTCCAGAAAAGGAGGTTATGATGGATAAGCATAGTTCAATTAAGGATAAAATTAAGAAAATGGGTGAGAAAATAGGTTTTGTAGTATATGATGAAGTCGGCTCTGGACAAGCACGATCATCGTGGCCAGATGTAGTCTGGTTGGATAAACGGATAAAAGGTGAATGGTTTGACGGCATTGTGCCAGTAGATCAGAAGGGTAGAAAAAGAAAAGGAGGAAAACCTTCTCTTGATACCGATTTTGTATTACCTGTTATAGGTTTCGAAGTAGATGAAGTCTCAAATTCTCCTAAAACGATTAAAGGGAGTGCTTCTAATTTGGATACACTAAGTGCTCAGGTTGGGGTTATTGTGCTTTATTCAACAAAAGAAAAGCTATCAAAACAAACTTTTGTTGATTACAAAGTCAATACTTATAGATATCTCATTGATATGAAGCCCCGAACAAGGATCATAGTACTTACAGAACGTGAACTAGAATTAATTGAGATAAATATGAACAAAACATAACGAGGAAAATCAAAGAGAGGTAATATGGTTCAAGTTGAAGAATTCAATAAAAATATTACAGATTTTGCTGTAAGAGTAGGATTAGATTTGTTCTATCGTGAATGTATGCTGAAGTTTAAAGGAATTACTTCAAAAATCAAAAATGCAGAATTTGAGAAGATTGACAGAGAGGATATTAGAGTTGTTAAGAGATTCATTAACACTTGGGGACGATGCAGGGCAAAAATCACTGATAAATTCTTTAAAGCGATAATGCGGGCGATTTTTGTGAACCAAAAATATCGGACGTTACTAGATGCCAAAATAGTAGAAGTCAGTAGTCAGCAAAATGAAATTAGTGCTCTTTTTGATGAAATACAAAACAAAATCGACGAGAAAAATCCGAAGTCGCGCTTCAAGCATGTAGCCCTTTCGAAATTACTTCATGCTCTTAATCCAGATGTCTTTATTCCTTGGGATAATGCAATAATTGATTATTATAAAGGCACTGACAGTAAGTTCATGGCGTGTCTCAGATCTACAGGTAAATACGGAAAGGCTTATGCGTACTTTCTAATAAAGATGTATAGAGAGATCGTTGTGAAAATAGAGGCAAATGAAATAAAGCAGCAAATTGCCTTAAGTATATCGGATATGCCATATACTAGATTAATTGATTGTCACAACTGGATAATTGCGTGGAGAAGTAAAAATGCGGATCGGTATAACTTTGAACAGAAATTAATAGAAGGAATCTACGAATGAATTAGATATTATTGATGGAGATAGGTCTTTAAGAGAACAATAAGAAATGACGGTAAGGTCATTCGATTCAACAAGAGGGAATTGGGGAATATCCTGCAAAATATGGGGTCAGTATGAAAAAATTGTGTCTTGACACGGAGCGAATTGTGTATAAACTTTATCTTGGGGGAGGTATGAGTGCCTTGGGTGCGAGAGCACCTTAGGGTGGCATACCTTTTTTGGTTTGAGAACGAGAGGAGGAATATACGAGAAAAATACAAAAAGAAATGGATGAATTATATAAGCAAAAAACGGAAGAATGGCGTGAGTGGTTAGATTCAATTTTTATGGAATTAAACTATCTCCGTGAAATAAGGTTGATATACCTACAGATGGTGAAATTGATGAATCAAAACCTGCAGACATTTTCCTACACATTTTTTCGACATTGGTTGCTCACGAACTATAGTACATGTGCATCACTAGCTATCAGGCGATTAGTTGATAATGATAATCGCACGTTTTCTTTATTGGTATTATTAAGAGATATAGCTGCTCATCATTCTTTGATAGCCAGAGCAAAATATGTTGAGATGATGATTGAAAACGTTGTAACAGATCCACGTTACATAAATCGTAATTCTTTCTTTATTAGACTTAAGAAAAAAGAAGAGAAAAGAGCAAATGGAGAATTCACAAAATATGTAGGTAATTTCGACTATTTGAGTCCTGTTGTAATAAAGAGAGACATAGAAGAAGTCATTGATAGTTCTAACGACATAAAAAAATATGTTAATCAATATATTGCACACAGTCAAAAAGGAAAAAGAACCAACCCTCCGACTTTCAGACAAATAGCAAGATATTTAACTATTTCAATCAAGACTTTTACCAAGTACGATAGGCTTATTACTGGTCGCTCATCACATTTTAGTCCGTCAAAGGAAAAAATAGAAAATGAAACTAAGGCAATATTTGAAAAAAAATTATATGTTTAAATTCCTATATCATATTTTATCAAGAATGAACAAATGGGGGTCAGACCTCGAAATTAGAAATTAATTGATAATGAAAGAATGGGATCGACAATGAAAAAATTGCAGTGTTTTCTAATTAAAAAAACCAGCCGGGACTTTAGATTTTATCTAATGTCAAGCTGCAAGTGTCGCTATAGTCTCGAGTCTAACGAAGTTAGAAAGAGGAAGTATTGAGATGACCTGCCACCTTTTTATAAGAGCGCTTGATTTTTTATAAAGAAGTTATATAATATGGCAGGTTCACCCGTCAGAAGCCGGGTATAGGCTTTCTAATGGTGTGAAATTTGTGTGGTGCAAGTCAATTTAGAGAAAAATTAAAAGGAGGTTTAAGATGACAACTCACAGAATTGAAAGGCTTAGTGAAAATAACCTTGTCAATGTATACTGTTGTCTTGGAGAACGACAGGAATTATTTAAGGATGACATCAATGATGCTCTGGGCTATATGAAAGAGAAACTGAAGTCAGGTTGGTTAGCTTATGCAGTTTATGGTGAAGGTAGTAAACCAATTGGCATGGCGATTTTAGTGCCTTGTTCAGATCCCTTAAGTCCAGTAAAGGGTGAAGATGTCTATTATTTTCATTGTCTGGATATAAACAAAGAACTGAGGAAACAGGGAATCGGAACCAAGCTCATTGCACAAATTACTGAGGACATCAAGACAATGGGCGGAAAAGGACTTGCTGTAGACTGTTTCGGCGAATATTGGATGCCCTGCAGTTATTTTACAAAAATTGGCTTTGAACCGGTGAAGAAATTTCCTGACCATTCATTATTACTTAAAAAAATCACCCGGGATGCTAAAGTTGAATTCATGGAAATGCCTTATAGAGGTGGCCTTCCACAATCAGGAATCCAGATCGATATCCAACACATGGGTACCTGTCCATTTATACTAAATAATTTTCACAAAATACCTGAGTTGGTGAAGAAAATTGAACCTGAGGCAGTAATCCGTGAAAGAGTGATAGACACAGGCGCGGACATAGAGCAGTGGGGTGGAAGTGGAGTCTATGTGAATGGTAAATCGGTTTCTCCCGGTCCGGTTAATGAAGAAGACTTAAGAAAGGCGATTGAAGCAGCCCGAAAATGAAGTTAACAAAAAGAAAAACCCCTCGATTCCAGCGGGAAACCGAATTTTACAATTTCTAAATCCCGATTCCCTTTCATATAAGATATTATTAGAAGCGATGTTACTTTAGAAGAATCAGTTTATAAGTTGCAGTTGAATGTTTTGAATCTAAATGTATGAAATATACACCTGACTGATGGTTGTCTCCCCACATTATCTTGCCTTTCGGCTCAGCGACGTGTATCTCATCCACCTTACGACCCAGGATATCAAAAATAGAGGCATGAAAGCCTTCAGAACAATTCTTGTATCTTATCACAACTCGTGGACCAATGGTTGAGAGGATGTATTGATTATCCACAGCTTCAATGGTTGTTTCCTCGCTAATGCTAACGTTACCTAAAGAATCGGTTTTTATCAAACAAAGATTGTTTGCCATATGGCCAGTTATAATGTAACCTCCATCCGACGTTTGTTGCACAGATGCTCCTTCGTTCTCTGCGTTTGCTCCAAAGATTTTCGTCCAGATGGTATCACCTTGTGCATCCGTTTTGAGGAGCCAGATTTTTTGAATGGTCCCGGGCCCTCGTGAGCCTGTAATCCCAACGATGATGTATCCGCCATCAGCGGTCTGTTGAATGGAAATACCCTGGTCTATAGAATCTTTTTTTCCATATGTTTTGGTCCACAGTGTATCACCTTCAGCATCTGTTTTAAGTAACCATACATCGTTCATCTGCCAACCCGGACCTGGCTCTTCTGTGTTACAGCCTATAATAGCGTAACTGCTATCAGAAGTCTTACAAAAGGAATAGCTCCAGTCAAATGTACTTTGACCGTAAGTATGAGTCCACAGAGTATCGCCTATCGAATCAGTCTTGAGTAACCAGATGTCCGCACTCCCTGCTCCGTAGGAATCGGTCATGCCAGTAATAATGTAACCGCCGTCTTCAGTTTGCTCCACACAGTAACCTTCGTCCCAAAGCCACCCACCGTAGCGGCGTGACCACTGAGTGTTGCCATTGGTTTCAACTTTGAGTAACCAAACATCCCATGGCACAGTATCGGGAGAGCTTCGACGACCAGTAACAATATAGCCACCATCTGTGGTCTGCTGAACCCAGTGAGCGCTTGCCCTTTCATAAACACGTGTCCAGAGAGTATCACCTTGCCCGTCAGTCTTTAACAGCCAGGCGCCATCAAAGGACTCTGTCCAGCCGGTTATGATATATCCACCATCTGATATCTGTTGTACACACCTGCCATGGTCACGTCCGACTCCACCATATGTTTTGGTCCACAGTGTATCACCTTCAGCATCTGTCTTGAGCAGCCAAACATCTTCACTGTTTTCTGTGCCAAAAGATCCCGTGAATCCAGTGACGATGTAGCCACCATCTTCGGTCTCTCGGACACACATACCCCAGTCACGATATGTTCCCCCGTAGATACGTATCCAACCAGCTTGGGCTATCTGAGGAATAACAATTAAAAGCATTGAAACTGTAACTAATAAAAAATATTTAATATTATCTTCTAGGCTAATGACCAACCATCTAATAATCACTTTCACTAATATATTGTAACAAAAAAAAGAATGTTGTCAAGGGTACGTTTTTCCTCAGATTTCAATTCTCAACAAATAAAGAAAAGAAAAAAAATTAAAGAAGGGAATTGGGGTCAAATCCCTTCGATTCCTCAGGACTTTCAGCATCTCGGGATACTCCCCTCGATATTACTCGGGACAGGCGATACTTTCAGCTTCACTCTTCACAAATCTAAATCTGTAAAAGTGGAAAGAAGTAGGTGTTGAACTTCAATTGACAGTAGTTTTCTTTTGAATTTATATACCATAGTTCGCTTTCCTTTGCAAAGGCGAATTTTTGCTATCTTCGCAGGATATTTATACCCGATATTTCATTGCTTGTCAACAGTGAAATGGACTTGAGTTCGCATTTATAGGTGGAAGGCGAACATATTGTCAGTAACTAGAAAATTCCTATAAGCGATTCAATAAATAAAATCAAAAGGTATATAGTCGCAGTAGCTCCCATAAATAACAAAATGACAACAATTATATTTGCCCATTTCGGTAATTTTCGTGTATACAGCATATCCACTTTCTTGGCAGATCCTTCATCTGATTTTATATAAGTATTAACGACTTGCCATGTTATCGGAGGACAATACAGGTACGATATTGATATTTCTTCTCCTGGCACGAAAGTAGGAATACAAATTTCCTTGGAACCATCCGGTAAATCAGAAATTTCATAGCTAATTGATGGATAAATCTGAAAATCAGGAAGATTTTTGTGCCCGATACGTACATTACTAGCAGACTTCCGACCTGCATTTCTAATGATGATGCTGTGACTAAAAACATCCAGAGGTTTTTCTCCACTAGTCCGAAATGAGGACACGTGAAGATAATAGGCAATCAGCCTTGATCGTCTTTCTAGAGCACGATCAAGAGCTGCTCCAATGAAAAGAGCAATGATTGGTGCTGCAATAATTGCGATAATGTACCAATTTATCATTTTATTCCTTCTTTTTTATTTCTCTCAGTTTATCCAGAAAAACTCTTATCTCAGTGCTATTCTTGAAGAATCCTTCGCCCCACCCTCCATACCATTCGGTACTTCCAAGCTTTTTATACTGTGGTAAAACTTTTAAAATCTCCTCTACACCAATTCCTAGGAAGTCCGCCAACCGATTCAGATATACCTCATATTTCATACCATTTTCTGTGTCACTAAACACGGGTATGATATGGAGAACGGAGAATTTCTTTCTATGGTTATCTTTTTCAAAATAGGCCTTGAAAACTATGCTGGTAGTTGTTGTTACTGTACCATTGAAGTATTTGTTTAGCTCATCAACAGTTTCCTTGTATTCTTCACCGATACCATTATTCTGTGCAATTTCCCCTAATTGTTCATAGGTTAAATTCGATTTCCTTTTGGATGAAGACTTTGTGGTTGATTGAGCTGTGCTTGGATCAATTAAGAAAACTCGCGACAGATGTTCTTTACCTTGTGTATCTTTGAAGTATTGAAAGGTAGCTACATTTATAGGAACTCTATATGGCTCATCGGTTAAATACTTAATTATTCTCTCAGTGCTACTGTCTATTTCTGAAGCGACTACGAGCATTCTATGCTGCTCATTTAGACTTTCAGGTAGACTCTTTTTATCAAATGCCTCAGTAAATGCCGCATCAAGGGTACAGCTTTTTTTCTCTTTCAAGTAATCATTAGCAATATCAATAATATCCTCATGTGACAGATCTTTCACCCACGAAGCATAATCAATGGTCTGTGCTGTTACCTCTCTAGGCGTTTTTTGACGCTTTAATTCAACAATAACAATATCACCGTTGCTATCAATACAAAGGAGATCAATTTTCTTCTTATATGCTGTCATCACTTGCCTTCCGATAACAAGTAAGTCATCTGAAAGCATTGAGATATCTTTCTCCAACCAGGCCTCTAATCTATCTTCTTCTTCTAACTCTGATTTGCCGATCTCCGTTAGAGTATCTTGATTACTTATGGTCCAAATTTTCATATCTTGCGGCATTAAAACCTCCTTCCCAATACAATTATTTCCCTCTACCGAGATGATCTTACAGTTGCAATTACAGTAGACATTTTGAACTTTTGTCTAATTGTACGCCCAAAATTGGCATTGTCAAGGTAGTTTATTTGCAGTTTTGAGGTCAAGACTGGACAATCTGTGTTCAATTGTCTAGTTTGTTGTATCAGCGATTAACTTGACATTTCCATCGTTTTAGATAATATTTGAAGCAAGGAGAGAAGAAATAGAGGAATATTTATGCTTATAACGGACATTTGTATTGAGGGAATTCCCCAACATGAAAAACTAGATTTGCAAAAATTGACAGATTTTAATGTAATAGCTGGGCCTAATAACTCAGGGAAAAGCGCCGTCCTAGATGTTATCTCAAGGTTATCACAATTCGTTCATTCCGCACCTGGTGGGAGCTCACAACCTCTTGCTCAATCAAAACGATTCTATTCACGAACAGCCAGAACCTATACTATTAAATGGCGATTTCAAGCATCTCTTGAAGAAATCTTTGGTAGTGTAGATAATGGCTTGAAAGCATTCAGCGCATTTACAAATGAAATCAAAGATGCACTACCACAATTCGGTTTGTCTTGTTGGGTAGAAAAGCAATTCAATTATAATGATAATCAGCCTATCAGTAGCAACAAAAGACCATTTGGTCAGATAAAAGTAAATGATATAATTGTATTTGACGAAAAAAATCTCAGCCACGGTTTCAGTATGGATAATCTTTCCAACAACACTGTGAAATATTTTGTTGATTATCTAAAGGAACTTGCGCGAATACATGAAGTAAGCAACTCACAACTAATATCCTATGTGCCGTGGAGAGGAGGACGACCTAGAAAAGAGATAATGCTTAAATTAAAAGAGCAAGAGCATTCAAAGAAATATCGGAATTTTGTGAATACATTTAAAGAATTTTTCCCTAACTTCCCATGGGTGCGACATACTTCAAGCGATACTTACGCCATACTTGGTGCTGATGAGGAAGATCCTGAAGCGATGTTTCCACTCACTGAAGAAGGCGGCGGATGTTTAAGGACATTTGAAATCCTGAGTGAAATATTCTTATTGGAGATTGCAAAAGATGCGGCTACTAAGCGTTATCGGAGGTATATTAGACCAATTTTGTTAATTGACGAACCAGAACTTTCAACGCACGCAGATTTGCAGAGAGAGATGTTTCACAAATTGGTAGATTTCTCCAAGAATGCACAAGTATTTCTTGCAACACATTCACCAATTTTTATCAGTCCAGGGAAAAAACGCACGGTAATATTGTTGCCAATAGCAAGAAGTGGAGAAGAAGTAAAATATATTGAGAGGTCAGATCTAAACGAAGTATCAAGCTCACTAGGTTTAAGAAACAGAGATTATTTTCTATATTCTACGATATTATTTCTTGAAGGATTTACTGAACAAGAATTTCTTTTCAGATTACTTGATGAGCCTGAAATAGATCCCCATGACCATGGTATTGACATTCGCAATTTAAAAGGTGTGGACAAAACAAGAGAAAAATTCTCTGAAACATTATTTGATTTGATTACAAACTTTAATACTAATATCGTAATCAAGACCGATAAAGAAGGTAAAGCGAAAACAACAAAGGTGAAACTTGATGAAATGTTTCAAAAAAAGGGGAAAGGAGATAAATTCAGGTGGGAGTTCTGGCCTACAAATTTTGAAGCAAATTTTCCCATTGAGGTTCTTCATGAGACACTTATACAGTGTGCTGAAGAAAGTGGCACTAAATTAACTCTCTCTCTGAGCGATTTCAAAGAAGTAATGAAGGATGTAGAACCTCAAAATATACCAAATAAACTTAGTGAAATATATAATGATCAAACAAAAGGGTCTTTAAATAAAAAACAGTTGGGCAGATGTCTGGCAGCAATCATTTTAAAAGATCCAGAAAGATTCAAAGATAATCAAGTGGTTAAGTATTTTATTGTATTTTTTGATAAATTGAAAATCAAAATTTTACCCAGTATAACAAGAGTCCACGAGGCCTTTTTTATTGGGGGTATGGGACAAAAGACAGAAGATGCGGGAAAAAATAAGTAAATCACCACGCAAACTGAGAAAAACTCTAAATACATACATTACAGAACTCGATATACCATGGCGTATTCTTGATGCCTTGAAAGACAGCGGCTGTCTTATAATTGGCGATGTTGTCCAAAAAAATGAGAAAGAACTTATTACTGATGGCTTACTTGATAAGAAGTCAGTTAAAGAACTAAAAATAGCCTTAGAAGAGCTGAACCTGAGGCTAGGCATGGAAGTAAATGAGCATCTTGAATTATCAAATAGAGAAAAGACAGTCCGAGAAGCATTAGGAAGAAGTATAGATGAATTACACCTTTCAGATAAAACTAAACAACAATTAAAAAAGTGGGGTCTTACAACTGCAACTGATTTAGTCAAGATTGACAAAGATTTTATTAGGAATCATGACGGTTTAGGTGAAGATGCAATAAAAGAAATTGATAAAGCAATCGGTAAGCTCAATCTGCATTATGGATCTAAATTCTATCTCGGTATTGATCTTTACAAATATTTGAAAGAGTTGCATGAAAAGCAACAGCTGGAAGTATTCAATGATAAAACAATTGATCTCCTTGACTTACCCGAGGAAATAATAATCGAATTTGAAAATGATGGTATAGTGACTATAAGCGATTTGATGAAAAAGATTAGCGAAGTTTCTGGTATTGAAAAACTCAATGTAAGACAAGAAACAATTGACGTTCTGAAAAAGAAGCATATTGTCTCAATACTTGAATTATGGCATATCTTGCTGAGAGCTCATAAAGATTTACTGAATAGAACGAGTAAGTGTAAATAGCCCGAATTGTTGTTTATCTGGGTTTCTTTCTTATTTTTCTTGCCTGGTCCAAGGCTTGCTCTAAGATCTCAACAGCCGTATTAAGAGTTTGAACATCTACATCACTGATTTTTTTATCCCCTGGAAATAATAAGAATTCTGATAACGAAATATTAAAAGCTTTAGATATTTTTCCCAAGGAAACTATTGTTGGATTTATCTCAGCTCTTTCCATCTTGCCAATGAGGCTGGGGTGCAAATCTGCTTTTTCTGCAAGTTGTTCTTGAGACATCTTTTTTATTTTTCTTAATTCCCTGATTCTTTTGCCAACTTTATCCAAAATTGTCACCTTTTTCATACCTGAGTATAATTGCAATAGCTCATTTAACCAGATAACCAATGGCAAATTCATGCTTGACATCTGCCATATATGGTATAAAATAACTAAATCTGGACCAAAAAAGGAGGTAATATGCCTAAAATATATTTTGTTTTATTATTCACAGCCATACTATCTTTTGCAATACCACCCGACACAATATGGACAGCTAGATATAACGGCGTAGCAAATTTACATGATAAAGGTCGTGACATCGCACTGGATAACATAGGAAATGTATATGTAACCGGCTCAAGCCAATCTTTCAGTGGGGCTGATGGTAATGATTACTTAAGCATAAAATACAGTGCAGATGGAGATACCCTATGGACAAAGAGATTTAATGGTGCAATATCACCAAATGCAGGTGATAGTGCATGTGGCATAGCCGTTGATAACGATTCAAATTGGGTTTATGTAACTGGTTATTGTTCTGGGGATACAGTCTTCGGTCACGGCTATTATACTATCAAATACAATGCTGATGGTGATACAATCTGGACAAGAATATACAATGGATATGGTCCTGTATCTGCACAGGCTATAGATATTGATATGTTTGGCACTATATATATAACCGGCTATTGTTATTTCAACATTAGTTACGATTATCTTACAGTAAGGTATACACCGAATGGTGATACTCTTCCAGCACGTTGGCATTATGATCCTTCTAACCGTGATGATTATGCTTATGGGATTGCTGTTGACACTTTTGGATGTTATTTTGTAACTGGTTCTGCAGGTAATCCAAGTGGACATTATCTTACCATTAAATATGACTGTGGAGATACAGTTAATTATTGGGAAAGAAGTGATAGCATTGAAGAGCATAATTTCGCCCGAGCTGTTGCAACAGATAATATGGGTAATATCTATGTTACGGGATATGTTGGCAATGGTTCTACATTGTGGGATATTTGGACAATAAAATATAATACTGATGGTAACACGATTTGGACAAGAAGATTTCACGATTCACAAGATTTAAATACACGAGCTTATGACATCGCAGTTGATTCTTTTGGGGATATTTATATAGCTGGTGTTCGCATGGACACACCAGGCACATCACATGATTACTTAATGATTAAATATAATTCGGCTGGGGATACAATCTGGACCACAACTTACAACAGTCCTTATAACAATGTTGATATTGCTTACGGTATCACCGTGGATGATTCAGGATACATTTATGTCACAGGGGCTTCAAGGAATTCCGCTAATAATTACGATTACTTAACAATTAAGTATTATGATGAATCATTTTTTATAAATGAGAATGATGGCAAAAGCTTAATTACAAAACCATTATTTCGTCTTTTCCCAAATCCAGCCCTTAAACAAGTTGCAATTCAATATAATCTGCCAGCAGAATCAAATGTTTCCATAAGAATTTATGATGTGTCTGGCAAGAGCGTTAAATCTATTTACAACGGTAATCAGAAAGCAGGCACATATACTAAATATTGGGAAGGCACAACAAACAAAAATACAAAAGTGCCGTGTGGTGTTTATTTCTGTCGAATAGAAACAAACAATTTTAATTCGGTCGCTAAATTAGTGTTAGTTAAGTAATTACTAAATCCTAATGTCAGCAGGTCGTAGAAACAAGAGAACAAAGTATGAAATTGAAGAAGATTTTGGCAACATGAGTGAAGAAGAATATTTGAAAATGATACTTGAGGCAGATATAGAAGTTAACCGGGATGACGACAAGAAATTATCTGCACGTCCAATTTATATTGAATTGAGTGATGAAGAAAGAAAAATTGTTCTTAAAGGGTTAGAAAAATCCTGGAAGATGTTTACCACTGAAGAGAGATTTCTTAATCTTGACAAAAAAACCAGGGAACTAATTGAAGTTAATCACAAGAGTAATATTAATAAAATTAAAGAAAGAAAACCATTAACCAAAGAGGATATAGATATACTACTTGATCCTCTTAACAATGCTTTTTGGCAGAGGAAAACGCCTTTAGAAAAAAGGGGTTGGAAAATAAGAGCAAAAATTAAGAAATTTTGGCTTGAGTCTTATGGGCTCTTTAAAAATGTAAAAATAGATGATAATCTGCGAGAACTTCACAAAATTGGTGATAAGTGGTATTATATAGATGATCGATTACTACAAATAAGTGAAGCTGATAATCCACAGAAGCGTATCAAATTTAAGAATAAAGCGATTATGATGCTTTTTATGCAATCGGCAATTTGGAGAGAATACATCTCTATGCTCTTAGATTACCAGAGAAAAATAATGTTCCTCGGATTTAATGCAGAAACGGGCGAAGAAATTGATATAGAAACCAATGCACCAGAGATAGAAGAAGCAGAAGCAATTATTGAAATTTTAGAAAGTCTTAATCAAAGTTTTGATGGAAAAATGAATGTGTTATGTTGGTGTTTTAAAGATATAATAACTTACTGGAAAATAACGTTAAAGCGTAGAAAAGTGTCGTCAGAAACTAAATGGGATCATCTACCAGGGGAATTTTTAAAGGAAAGAGCAAATTTAGTTATAAAAATAATGACCAAAGAAGAAAAACTTATGTTAAGAAAGGATTACCCATGTATTATTAAACTACTTGAGACACCGGTAAAAGATTGGGAAAATGATGATGTTAAATGGATTGAAGAAAATCTTTTGTTTAGTGAAAGAAGGTGATAGACTGTGAGAAGATGCTAATTGGATAGAAACTTGGGAGACTTGGTGTAAAGATAGAGTTAGTAAATCAATAAAGAAATGCCATCACACTAAAACCTTCCAAGATTTAACATAATAGATTCATATTTTTGTTGGAGAATTTTCAAAAACTTAATTGAAGCCGAAAAAGTTACAGAAGAACCAGAACTCAAAAATAAATTCCACAGTTAGACTCAGCGTCTACGCAAACCAATCGAATATAAAATAGGTGTTAACACCTATTTATGCCATAGTACTGTATTACTATGAGAATAGAGTAATACAGCTTTGCAGGTGTGAATACCTACTCATACTTTGTTTATACATTATTGTATAAATATAGCAATATGACCAAGGGGGAAACAATGGATAAAACTAAAGAAGCAACCGCAAAGGCGATTGATACGGGTAGCCTTAAAAAGGCTATTGAGACAATCAACAAAATGAAATCGCAGGTTGCAGACAAGAAGGAACAGCTATTAGGGGCCGTCCAGGGTAAGAAAAAGGAATTTGAGGAAATCTGTATCCTGTACCGTGAGCTATTCGGTCAGCTGCCCTGGGACAACCAGAAGAAAACAGGTAAAGCCCGAGGTGCTGAATATATGGTGATTGTCTCAAAAGATGGTGAGAAACATGAAATCAAAGGCAAGGGCTGGAACGGCTTTGGTGAAGCCATTTTTGATTTTCTGAATGTACCGGTGGAAACCCGTACAAAGATCGTCTGGCACAAACAGTGGTCAGTACTGGAAGGGCTCCTATTGAAATCAGGTTACTGCATTGAATCAATATTCGGCTTCGAAGCCCCTAGTAATGGTAAGTAATTCCTAATAACTGAAAGGGTGTGGACTGTAAGGTTCACACCTTTTTTTTAAAACAAAATCATCATAGGTTTTATAACCTGCTGATTATGACAGTTCAGTTTCGCCCTGTTTTTCATAAACAAAAGGTGAAATTGTATTGAGAAGTTTTCCCCTCAATCAACATAGTCAGCAGGTTATTTTTCTGTATAGCCACGATGAACAACCTTAAATTATTCAAAAGGTAAAATGAAAAGGAGGTGACAATGAAACTGATGACAAAAGAACTCGAGAAAAAGTTCGCAAAACAGGGCGATACTTCAATGAAGCAAGCCCGGGATATTAAGATCATTGCCAAGTACTTTAATCCGTTCGGGGCGGGTACCTGGTACTGTTTTGAGTACTGGCCCGAGGACCGGGTATTCATGGCGTTTGTCAATCTTATTGGACCGGAAAATGCTGAGATAGGAACTGTCTCGCTGGATGAACTTCAGGAATTAGTAATACCGCCTTTGGGATTGGGCATTGAGCGTGATCTGTATTTTGGTGATGATCACACACTCAAGCAAGTGATGGATAAAGTGCACAAAGGCGTACATGTATAGGAGGTCAAAGATTAGTACTGAAAGAGCCCGGTTAACCCTGGGCTTTTTTTGTATGAAAGGAGGCAATATGGCGACACCAACCCTTGAAATAACAATGAAAAGGGAAAAGGATTGCAAACACAGTATCAGATACAAATCTGAGGACCCTGATGCAATTCTACCGACTGCCTATCTCAAACGCAAGGATTTAGGCAGTCCGCCACCTGAAAAAATCAAGGTGGTCTTAAAGCTTAAATAATCTACAGTCTTTGCCAATAAAAATCGGTGCTGTGAAAGATCCAAGTTCTTAAAAGAACTTATGCCGAGTACCAGGGCCGATTTTTATTGTAAGGAGGACTTATGAAGGAACGAACATTAAAGGTACATACTCAACCAACCGGTCGTCCAGGTAACTATCCAGATATACGGATTGCTGGTAAGTGGTTACAGAACCAAG
>JAUVZL010000022.1 GCA_030602565.1 Candidatus Stahliibacteriota bacterium | reverse complement strand
TTTTGTTAGATTTTGTAGCGGTCGGATTTATCCGACTCTTTCAAATTTTTCAATATAGCGACATTTCCTGTCCGCCAAGTTGTGTGAAGGAATGGCGCATGCGACAACACATTAGCAAGCTAATGAACTCCTATATTCTGCACGATGAATCCCGCTCCTTCATAAGGGGCGTGGATGAATCCCGCTCCTTCATAAGGGGCGTGGATGAATTGTGCGACTACATCATAAAGGAACTTCTCGATGCGCCCCCCTTCTGTGGGACTTACTCGAAGAGTAAAGAGTTACTGTTCCTCTCACCTTGTTCGAGACAGGCGAGCCTTGTCGAGAACATACATTTCGTAAATGATATGAGAACTATTTGATGTGAGGAGTTCATTTGATAAATTCAAAATCAAGGGATAAAGATGTGTCCAAGTTTCTAATCATCCGACTTACTCTCGTGTCATCATCCGGTTTAACCGGATGATCCAGGAATTTGGATTCCCTGGTCCCCCTGATCTAGTCAGAGGACAGGCAAGCCAGGGAATGACCCCCTTCGTTTTACGGGGTCATTGCCAGTCTTGACATTTAATAGAAAGTCAATATAATAATCCGTTTAATAAGGAGGTAAAATGGCATATAAGATTACTGATGAATGCACTGGCTGTGGACTTTGTGAACCTGAATGTCCAGTTGAGGCAATTAGTGAAGGTGACCCTATTTATGTGATTGATTTTAACAAATGTGTTGAGTGTGCAGGACATTTTGATGAGGCGCAGTGCGCAGAGGTTTGTCCAGTAGGCGCAGCAGTGTCTGATCCGGACCACCCGAAGAAGCAAGAAGTAAGAAGAAAGAAGTAAGAAGTAAAAGACAAGAAGCAAGAGGCAAGAAGTAAAAGACAAGAAGCAAGAAGTCCCGCACTTTATAAAGAAAAATGCGGGATCCTCGTTTTTACGGTCAAATCAAAGATTTGAGCAAAAACGGGATAAGAAGATTATGCCCTGCTAATAAATTATGGCGTGGGTGAAATATAATACTCCCTCTCCCTTGACGGGAGAGGGTAGGGGTGAGGGTGAAATTGAAAGTAAGATACCCCGCCCCTTGGGGCGGGGAGGTTCATTATTGTGAATATAAACTATTACGGCGAGGTTAAGGTAAACTGAGCTTCCATATAGGCGCCATCTGTATCTGTGGCGCGTATCGTTATCTCAAATGATGTAACTTCTCCAGCACTACCGTAAATTGTACCGGTATTTTGGTCGATCATTATCCCGGTCGGCGCATCCAGAATTTCATAGGTTATCGCATCTTCATCAGGGTCAAAAATAGGCAGTTTGTAATAGATACTGTCGGGTGCACATTTTACAGAGTCTACTTCTCTGGTAAAGACTGGCGGTGCATTGGCAATGATCAACTCAAAAAGAAATCCCTCAGATCTGAACTCACCATCATCAACAAAGGCTGAACCAGTGATCACATCGTTCTTTTTCAAACCGAACCTTTTTAGGTCGAGAGCATTTGTCGTATCCGGGATGACTTCATTTTTTACGACCCAATGGATGATGATCCTTATTGAATCCTTATCTGGATCTTCAGCCAGGGCACTTACCACAACTCGTGGAGTGGTGACGAATAAAGACTCGGGCGCGACCTGCAAGGAGATTATCCTCGGCGGTGAACCACCTATAATAATTTCATTAGACATCACTGATTTGCCATATGCCTTGCCATCGTAAGGCGTAACTTCAGCAAAGATCTTATCACCTTTTCGTACTTCGTCATAGGTCAGTGACATACCTTCACCGATTTTTTCTCCGTTGAGGAACCACTTCACCGTATAAGTGATCGGGTCGGCTTCTTTGTCAGTGCTCAGGATTTGTGCCTGGATACGCGATTGGACCGTGGGGTTTAGCGGTAATAGGCTAACTTCATTTATCACCGGCGGGGTATTGGTTTTTTCTTTACCCTGATCCTGCTTTTTCCCATTGCCACAATGAACGACAAATAGACTAACGAGCAATATAAAAAAAAACTGTTTTGCAAAAAATTTCAAATTTCACCTCCATTGATTAAATATAAACAAAAAGAAGGAAATGTCAATAAAGTAGGTATTACTTCTATGGTGCGCGATCATAATTTCCTGTAGATATCGATCAATTTTCCCTTTTTGGAAAATACCCGGTGTTCACCTTTATAAATGACTTCTGACTTCCCATTATTATAAACAGCCAATTCAATTTTTTTCCTTTTGCACGAAACGCAAATCGGGAACAGATAGGTCCAGTCATCATAGGTGTCAGTATCAATGAAATATATGTAGTCCCACATCCTCTTGTTATAGAGGTTCTTGACGTGCAAAATAAAATACTGCATATTTGGTGAAATAGCATACCGGATAATCCGATGCCATTGGTTTGGTTTTATGATCGTTGTCTTTTTGTTATTTGCAATGATTTCAAGACTCGGGTTGGTGTAGCCAGTATTAGTCGTCACCAGGACAATGGTGTCTTTGTATATGGAGGTTAGATAAAAAGAGATTTTTCTTTCATTATTAGCAGATTTTTCCCATAGTTTTCCCTGTCCAGCATTATATAGCGTGATCTTTGTGAAAACACTATCGGTTAGTGTATGACGTTTTTCTTCGTATATGAAGAAATAACTGCTATCTGCAGAAACCTTGGATTTCTTGGTATAGACAACGTGGCGAGATGATTGATTTTGAGGATCTTCAAAGAGTAGCCATTGGTCAATAACCTCGTTGCCTTCGAAGAATTTTAGAGTATCGCCTTGCTGAAATACGAGTACATTGGCGATAAATAAACCTTGAGTAATGAATACTCTGCTGAGACGTCGCATTATTACTTTTAGGATTGTCGCCATAAGGTAGGACGGATTGTTTTGTGGGGATTAGCTGGGTGTAGGCTTTACCGATTGGCAAAGCCTACACCCACTCTTTTCGTTAATCGAATGTTCGTTCTACCAGTCTACCTTCTTTTACCTCATAGAATTCGTAGATCTTTATGGTTGGGATACTGGCACTACTAACAGCACGTGATTCTGGGTCTGATAGATCGTTAACAACCAGAGATGCAGTGAACGGGTAAGTGATTTCTATATTATCTAATAAATGATCGTCTTCAGAGAGGTACTGGGCAAAAGTTAGGTTCGGGACATATATTTTTAAACCGTCGACGAGAATCAATGAATCACCTTGCGCGCCGCTGACCATGCCGAGCCAGATTTCTTCTGCCATTAGCGGCAGGGCAACTATTATCAAGCAAAGTAAAAGTTTTTTCATGTCAGCCTCCTTATCTACCCTTCCAGATAATAACACCTGATTCAGGTAAGCCAGGGATACCGGTTTCTGGTGAGACAATACCACCGCCGGCCTGAATAAAGACCTTGGTCTGATCGGCACTTACATACAAGCTTGGTTCTGATGGCATACCCGGTCCGAGCGAAATTTTTTCTGGGTGACGTATATCCAGAGAATCCGGCGTGAGAAATGGTTGGATATATGCCGTGCCGGTTCTGTAGAAAAGTGCCCACAGATTACCTTCTCCACCGTAAGAGCAGATGTCGCCGGTTGGCACAAAAGCGGTGAATAAAACTGCGCCGCCAAAGACAAGAGACGTTGCAATAATTCGTTCACCCTCTTCATCGAATTCTCGCCACCAACCAGTTGCTACGTTTACCGAATCGATGAGATCGTCAAAAGCTGTGATACCAGGTGCGCCGTGCACTTGTTGTAACGTATCAATCCAGACATTCGTAACATCATACAGATCGGCTACTGTGGCTGCATGCCACGTCGAGTCAACCCTCATGCCAATATAACGGTGGTACGTCATGTCCGCTTCATCAATATCTGAGAAGAACCTGCCGCTGCCGAAATAAACCCAGAGGTGATTATAGTCATCAGTTGTAACACTCCCTTCGCCAGTTATCGGTCGTTCCATATCAAAGAGCTCGGTCATGGTCCAGGCATTCGGGTCAATCTTATCATGGGTCAGAATCTCATAGATCTTACCGCCCCAATCACCAGGCAGTGAACCATCCTCATGGCAGGTGCCGCAATATATCCGGTCAACTATGTAGTCCAGACCCCAGTCAACCCCGAAGATATTGGTTATAAAGGATGCGTCTTCGGCGATCGTGAAATCTCTGAGCCAGGTACCGGTCTTAAGGTCAAGTACAAAGATTTTAGCGCGTTGATTACTTTCTCCGCTGCAGGTTACAGGTCCCGAGCCGAAAACCAGGAACCAGGTAGAGTCGACTTTTACCACGACCGAATAGCAAGTAGTCAAAGCAAGGTCAGGGTGGGTGAATTCCCACATCGGTACCGGGTTTTCCGGATCAGTTACATCGATCGCAAAGTAAGCCGAGGTGCGGGTGTCGATATCATTATCAATCGGCATGCCGCCGAGGCGCATACCGCCGACAAGGATGGTTCCCCAGCCATTGGGATGGAGTCCACCGGGCGGATCAGATGGGAAGATCTGAGCGTCAGTGACATAGGTCTTCATGTCATTGTAATAGACATGGCAATAAGCAAGTTCTTTTAGCCATTTGAGGTGGGGGATGAGATTATAGGGTATATAAGCCCAGAGTTCAGCACCGAGAGAATCACCATCAGGCACATACTTGATTGGTGTCATAGGGCTCATCATAGACATGTCAATTAATTTGCCCGCATTGAAACAGTGAAACATGCCGTCATTAGCACCGGTATAGACAACCTGTTTGCGGTCTTTATACCCTTCATAATAGTCAAAATAACTATTGTCTCCATATATGAAGTCGTACCGTTCTATTGCACCCTGGACCGCAACCGCATTAGAATTGATTATATCACCCAATTTCCAGACCTTATTGTCTGCAGTACGGGTTCTGAGATTATCAAAGTCAATACCCCTTATGTACTGGATTAGCGTGTCAGCGTCAGCATCAGTGGTAACTCCCAGATAGGGTCTTAAGAATGGCGCTTGAGCTGGTACAAAGTCCTTGAGTTCAGTGGCCGGGTTAACTTCACCGTTGCCATCGAGATCAACAAAGGTTGTTATGGTCCGATCGTTCGCTAAACGATCCCAGAGCCGTTTTCCAGCATCCCAGATTGGTATGAGTTGCTCGATTTCCACTGATGCGATAGTAGAATCAAATTGTGCAGGATCGCCGCTGCCATTGACATCCCGATATCTATGAATCACGACATTACCAGTACCTCCAGCGCTTGGGTCAAATGTCATGGTTATTACATGATCATTTTGCAAGTGAAGGATTGCATCCTGTTGAGTGTCTTCTCTTAACCAACCATAAGGGTCGAGCCAGAGGCTTTGACAAGTACCTATCCAGGTCAAGACCTCACCAGTAGGGAATGTTCTTCTCGGGTAGAACTGGGATTGAGCCGTAGCACCGCCAGACTTAGAACCCGCAGAAACAACACCCACACCAGAAGATGAAGATATCCTTTCGAGCATAGCCATAATCGCTTTCATTATTGCTTCTTCGATCTCATAACCACTTTCTGCTTCAAAGTAATTGTCTGGAATACCATCGCCGTCTTCATCCCATTCAGCTGGATCTGGACCAGGCATACTGTCACCGTTCAAGTCCTTGAATCCACCATTCTTTGCTGCATCCATTAAAAGTTGTGAACCAGATGTACCAAAGGCATAAATAACAAAAACATCAATGGATTGGTTATCTATCAATTCCCGGTTACCCCAGCCAGTGCCAGTATCTGGACGCAGGTCATTGACATGACCATATAAACAAATATCATCTAGATAATCACTACCTTTTGATGAATATGAACCGGGGTCGTTGCCATCATTATCATAATCGCGTAAATTTGAGCAATGGGGCATACTTGCATCAGAATCGGGAATCACTAAATCCTTGGTTGATTCACCATCAGTAAGCATCAAGACAAAGGACCTGCGGCACACAACCATGTCATGTAAATGCTTGTCATAATAAGGGTCATGCAGACCGCCCGGGTTTACAGAGTAGGCGCTATTAGAATAATAAGGAGCAGCCTGCGAAAAGTAGTGGAGAATCTCGAAATAGCTTTCAGCAAGAGGTGTCCAGGTATCACAGACCATATCATTTATATGATTTCTAAGATCGATGATATCCGGGTCGCCAAGATAATCTCTAATATACCCGCCATTATCAGCAAATGCGGGATTGGTCGGTTCCCCCGGTTGCCACTCTAATGGATATGCGCCATACCCATAATTATAATGCCATAGACCGAAAATCGGCGCATCGTCATCCCAGTGGTCGTCATCATCTTTATCGCCGATCTGGTCGAGCACCCCGCGATACTCTTCTGCCGGTATATCGACCGCGATGTACCGGCCGCTCATCGTGGCATTGATCGGCGGGTTGCTGCCGTGGGTGGTCACGGTAACATAGGTCAGGTTAGCTGAGTGATAAACATAGAATTCATTATAATTTGTCAAATCTCGGCGATAGTATTTTCGCCATGAACTCCTTCCTTCACTGAGCAAACGTGCCACACTGCCAAGGAGATTTCCTTTACCGCCGGTCAATACTTTTTTGATGATATCAGCACGGGAATGCGTAGCCCAGTTAAGGATATTACCAGGCCAGGGACCTGCAGGGTTTGATTCAAAGTGGTTGGCTGCCCAGACATAATTGCTTTCCGGTTTAAAATAACCATAATAACTCGTTGTATCAGTCATATAGATTGTATCGGTGGCATAGGCGCGGTCAAACATACTCCCTGAATTATCGAGTGAAATAAGGATATTTGGTGGCACCACAGTTGTGACAAACGGTGGCGCACAGCAATAAGGCGCCATCTCCTGAGCAAAACCAAATGAAACGAAAAGCAGCAAAACAAATGTCGCAGTTTTACCTCCTATAATTTTAGGTATTTTGGATTTTAGGTATTTTGGATTTTTGTACATCTTATCCTCCTATTGTGCTAAGATTGTATAGCGCTGTAAGACTTCGAGCATTACCTGCTCGCCGGCTTTTCCTTTAGCGCGCGTGCTAATATAATAAGTACGGTAACTCCCGGTCGAAGGTGTTGAGCCCGGACCTGATATGGCGCGGGCAAACTTCAACGCGGTACCAGAAAGCGTAATCGCCGTGGCGGATGTTCTTTCAACATGAAGAGAGCATTCATAACTGCCTACCTGTATTACTTCTGAGGTGTCCGGGAGCTGGAGGTTTTGATTGAGATAAACAGCTCTTGCCAGACCTATTTCTAATGAAGCTACCCCGGCTTCATAAACAGTTTCATACCGTGTTTGACCAGCCGTGACTTTTAAGCCGCGCGTTATAATATAGATGCTTAAAGAAGCGATGATAAGAATTAGAATCATTGTGCCGAGGGCAACGAGCATGGCAATTCCTTTTTTTGCTTTAATTTTAGGTATTTCGGAATTTAGGTATTTAGGAATTTTATTCATCATATCCTCCTATGGCTGCAAATTAGCCGGTGCGATGATTCCAGTAAGGATTGCTCGCTTGCGCATTCTATCAGTAGTTGAGAGTGCATAGGGATTGTTTTCGAGATTGATTGTATTGAGCGGGTATTCATACCCACCCATTGTTCTTGAAGTTACAACCATGGAATAGCGAATCGCCCACTTTTGGCCCGCCGTTGCAAATTGGGGCACATTATTGAACCATGCATCTATAACACCATCACCATCACTATCAATACCATAGGCAAATTGCAGGTCTTCAACGTTTTCAAGCAGGACATCATTGCCTCTTATCAGTTGATTATTAGCGTTTAAACTGAGAGTAATTCCAGGGGTGTATATAGGGTCGTATTTACAAATCACCACCAAGCCACCAATAGCACCGACTGGATTGTCAACCGTAACTAATTGACCAGGGATAGCATTGCCCCATTGGTCAATAAAAACAAAGCTCGCAGTATCAGTCACTTGGATATCGCCTGGGGGGTTCATTATTTTACGATTCACATCCAGGACAACCAACCATTCGCCGGGCACAAAATTGAGTTCATCATTATCGTGCTTGCGTAGCTGCATGACGTTGGTGCTGGATTTTGTCAGGAGCCAGGACCATTTAATATTTGCCGATTCAAAACCAAGTCCTACAGCTCTTAACGTAATTGCGTCGGATCCATTTGCACCAACATTATCCTGGGATTGCACTGCATCATCTTGCTTTGGATAGCCAAGACCAGCCGCGCCTAAATCCCATTTCAGAAGTGTTAGCACGACTTGAGCATCAGTCTGGAGGATTGCAGTTTTTTGAACCTGGATAGACCTGACCATTTGAAGATTGAGTATTGTAAAGATTGCTGCGAGTATGAACGAGAGAATTAAAAGTGAAACCAAAATCTCAACCAGAGTCATACCTTTTTTCATGATTCCTCCTTGCTACATTCTCTTGATAAGGTCAGTGGAGATTTTATGGTTCATGGTTTGTCCCCACACAACCCAGATTCGAATAGTCTTCATGTCTGTTTCAGGGGTATTTTCCGCGACGCGCCACCAGGTCATATAACTGTATGGTGCATTAGTATCAGTCACGCGCCAGAAGTGGTCATTCAGAGAGGAATCAGGTAGGTAGTCCAACAGGTCTGTGCCATCAGTATTAAATAACCATGCATGGTTACTCGGCAGGGTATTGAGGTTTTCAAATACCTTAGCCATGACAACGCGCGCGTACATGCGTTGATTTACCACGGTATTGACCCTGATACCCATTACCGTCATTTGACTCACCGCGAGAATACCGATACTTAAAATGGATATGGCAACAAGGACTTCCACAAGCGTGAACCCAGGGGAATTTCGTATTCGTGATTCGTTAGTCGTATTCGTTTTTTTAGGCATTTTGGACTTTGGGTATTTTGGAATTTTTTTCATGATGCCTCCTTGATATTACTTGGTCGTCCACACACCATTTATAAATTGGTAAACCTGTACTTTGCCGAGTGGATTAACCCCGATAGCGTAGTTTTCTCTATTATCAGTAATATAGGCGACGCCTTTAGACGAAGCACCCCTTGATTCCATGATTAAAGAACCCAGATTAAAATCCCAACCATTACCTGGTATAGGACCATTGGCTTCAGGTGGTGTGCCTACCACGACACCGCTCTTGCCAAAAGAGACGTTACCACCAGTCGCTTGGCCGAGTCGATAAAGTCTGGTCTGTCCATCTGGATGCAATACCTGGTAGTGCCGATTATCTGGTGAAGTAATGGTAAACCTTCCACTCAGTCCGAGTGCACGTTCCCTTGTTTGCCTGAAGTCCTGTGCGATTTCCTGGGCACCGGCACGAACGCGTGCTTGACTCTGCATACGGGCAAAATTCGGGACCGCGATAACCATAAGAATACCGATAATCGCCACGACAACCATTAATTCAATCATTGTAAAACCTTTAGTTTTTCTAATGCGTATCTGCGCATTCGGCATTATAAGCCTTTTTTGTTTTACGGGCATATACACCTCCAATCTCAGTATTATAATATGCAAGATTTGTGCCCAGATTCCTGAAAAACCTTATGCAATATCGGGCGTTTTTCCAATGAAACACATGAATTATGGAAAAATTTACCCATATCGGGTAGAACTGTACACAATCATGCGTTTAGTCAGTAAAATAAGGTTATGGGATATTGTCAGAAACTTGGAAACCCTCACCCCTTCGGCTTCGCTCAGGACAGACCTTTCCTTCACCCCCACCTTTATCCTCCCCCTTCGAGGGGGAGGAAGTTGTTTGTGTAGGCTCTCCCTGGAAGGAAGAGGGTGTATTAATTGGTCACTTTCCTTTCCTCAGAGATATTATGTTTGATAAATCAAACCGCTACATTTATTTTTTGTTAGATTTTGTAGCGGTCGGATTTATCCGACTCTTTCAAATTTTTCAATATAGAAATTATTTCCTATTGTTAGGATGTGTCCAAGTTTCTGATATTGTGCATTGACATAGTAATTCAGCTAAATATAATTACCATATGCTGTTGTTTCTTGCTATTCTGTTTTCTATGCCGCCTAATCCCTATACAGACATTGACCATCCAGTCAGGCGACCACTATTCCCGGCATTAATGAATGCGCCCATGAAGCGGGTTGAGCAGCCTATTGGTGAAAGAAAAGCCCTGGTTTTATTGATTGACTTTAATGACAACACCCAGACTTATCCAGCAAATGAATTCGATTCCTTGATTTATGGCGATAATCAGAATTCGCTGCGGGATTACTATACTGAGGTTTCTTATGGGAAATTCACAATCAGTAAAGACAGCGATATTTCGCAGTGGCTCAGAGCGCCAAATGATTATTCATATTATATTGGCGATAGTTTCGGTATTTACCCGGGTAATTATCCAAATAATGTGCAGGGTATTGTTATTGCAGCATGTAATCTGGTTGATTCAGTTATTGATTTTTCTCAGTACGATGAGGATGGAGATGGCATTGTCGATGCCATTTTCATTGTCCACGCGGGACCCGGCGCTGAAGAAACCGGCAATATTCATTATGTGTGGTCCCACCAGTGGCAGTTGTCAAACACTGGCAGCGGGTGTCCAGGTCCATATCATACAGACGATGGTGTTGATATTGACCAATATTCAATGGAACCAGAGCGGTTTGAGACCGTGACTGGTCGGATAACAGTCGGTGTTTTTGCCCATGAATTCGGTCATGTCTTGGGTTTGCCAGACCTTTATGACCGTGACCATTCTACATACGGGATTGGATGGTTTGGCATAATGGCAGCTGGGTCCTGGGGTGATGCGAATGGTCAGGGTCTGCCGGGAGAGTATCCAACCCACTTTTGCGTGTGGTCCAAATATCAGCTTGGTTTTGTATCACCGGTTGAAATAGGTAGACACGGTATTTCCAAACTTGAACACGAATGGGTCACTAATGCAGCTAATAATGACGACGCGTACTGTCTCCTGGATGACCCGAATGGTCCAGACTGGGATTGGTCTGGGGGCACGGGTGAGTATTTTCTTGTGGAAAACAGGTTCCGCACTGGGTTTGATAAAAGTCTTCCAGGCGACGGTTTGCTCATCCTGCACTGTGATGATTCCCAGACCCATAATGATAATGATAATCATCCATTGGTCGGAATTATGCAGGGTGATGGAGATGGTGATTTTCTCTTACCTGACTGGGGTGTGGGTGAAGACCTGTGGAAGAATGCGACCTATGGTTTTGGAGATACTTCAAAGCCCGCCAGTCTTGACTATGACGGAAACCCTACCGGTGTACGGATATATGATATAGGTGAAGCAGGTTCAACAATGATCGCATCATTCTGGGTCACCCCGGTTTTCTTAGGCAGAGTATATTCGTACCCGAATCCATACCGTGTTGATAATGAGCCATCCTGGGGTACCAAGGTTATCATTACCTATGTGCCGTCAGATACGGTTGAATTAGGGAATCAACATCCTCAATTCAAAGTAACCCTCTATAATATTGCAGGAGAACGGATTAGAGTCCTTGATGCCGAACCGCGCGAGATTAACCGCTTTACCAGACAGGCTTTCTGGGATTTAAAGAATGACAAGGGAGCAGATATTGTCAGCGGTATGTATTTGTACGTGATTGAAACCCACGGGGAAAAGGTTGAAAGGAATAAAGGGCGCCTGACCATTATCAGGTGAGGGTTATTATTAACACAGAGATCACATGAAAGGCTCTTATCCAAGAAATATAAGCATTATTGCCACGGTTTTTATTTGCCTTATATTATTCCTGGCGATAGTCAACTTCTACGTTAGCATCCAGCTGAGAAGTGAATTCATTAATTACGATAGAGAAAAAGTGATTTCCGTGGCAAACCTATGTGCTGGATATATGAATCAATATCATGATCCGGTAACGCTTCGTTATGCGCTAAAAGAAGTCAACGATGCATTCAATTTGGGTCACATGATTATCATCGATACGCTGGGTAATAAGCTATATGATTCCAGGGCACTGCCTTTGGAATTCGATTTGGGTGTGAAGAAAATCGACCTCAGGAGGGATTTTAAAAAACTACCATTATTTGATCAACTCATCCAGGAGCATGACAGATTTATTTTCCTGAATGGAGATCCTCCTTTTTATTTATATACTGTGCTATCATTTTCATATACCTCTATCTTTGATAGGTTTTTCAAGTGGTATATTTTTTACATAACGATTTCACTTTTCTTTCTCGGCTTTCTTGGTATTTTCTTGATACGTAACCTCTTTTTACCGATGCGCTATGTAGCCAGACTCGCTCATGATATGGGTGTCGAGATGAAGAAAGAGGATTTTGTGCCGGCAACATTTAACCAGATATACAAAAAGATGAAAGCCAAGGAAGAAACGCTCATTGAATTTTCTTCTTATGTCGCTCATGAATTCAGGAACTCGATCGGCGCGATTATCGGTCTGGCACGTTTGGTTGAAAAGGGGAAAAAACCAGCCGCTGATATTGTCGTTGAATGTCGGCTCATGGAGAACCTCATCAAACGGCTCTTAGAATACGCTCAGCCATTAAAAGCAATACTGACGCCGGTCCAGATAAGCCAGCTAATTAACGAAGCGATTAAAAGAGCCAAGATACCGGCAAGGATTAAGGTCAAGTTGAAATTGAGTGACGACGTCCCTGAACTAATGGGTGATCACGAATTGCTTTCCGTTGTTCTTTCAAACTTAGTACAGAATAGCGTGGCGGCAATTGCACGTAAGGGTTTCATTGAGATTGAATCTGGCAAAGAGGATGATTTTGTGTTCATCAAGGTCCGCGACAATGGTCAAGGTATGGATGAATCAGCCATGGACAAAATATTCAAACCTTTTTACTCAGCGACTGACAAAGGTATGGGTTTAGGTCTTGCGTATGTAAACAAGGTTGTCGAGATACACAATGGCAGAATAAGTGTTGAGAGCAAAAAGGACGAGGGCACAGAGTTCACCCTGAAGTTTCCAATAAGAGCATAGATATTACGGAGAACATGAAATAGTTCTCATTTTGGGTAATGGATATAGGAACTGCAGGAATCGGGCATTAATAATTGTAGTTGTCCAATTTACCCGGAAAGCCCATCAGACTATCATAATTACTGTTCGAGCGAAGTCGAGAACACACATTGAGGTACTTCTCGATGCGTCCTTTGATAAACTCAGGACTTACTCGAAGAATAAAGAGTTACTGTTCCTCTCACCTTGTTCGAGACAGGCGAGCTTTGTCGAGAACATACATTTCGTGGATGATATGAGAACTATTTCATGTTCTCCTCAGTAATGAAGCCAAGCTTGATTTTTATAAAAAATCGGCTATAGTTAAAAACAAGGGGTATTTATGAAGCAATTTATGAAAAGAATTACAAGTAATTTAAAGGGAAGAAAAGTAGACTATGGAGATGTTCGGGTTGTCGAGCGAGAAATGGAAATGATCGTCTTGAAAAACGGCGTCATCGAAGCCTTGACCCGCACTACAGATATTGGTTTTGGCGTGAGGCTTCTTAAGAATTCAGCGTGGGGGTTTTCTTCATCTAACTTGCTGCAAAAGAGTGAAGCCGACAAAATAACCCGAGATGCCCTGAGTACGGCTCGGGCGTCAGCAATGGTAAAATCGTCAGCAATAACGCTTTCTGCCCTGGTTCCGCAAAAAGGAACCTATGTTACGAAGTTCAAGATCGATCCAATGAAGGTCTCACTCGATAAAAAAATTGAGTTGTTATTGTCGTGCGATAAGATACTTAGCAAAAACAAGAAAGTAAAAGCTCGAATGGCACGTCTCATATTCCATAAGGTCAAAACTCATTTTGCCTCAACCGATGGCTCGTTAACCACCCAGGAAATGGTTTTCTCTGGTGGCAGTCTCCGAGCTTTTGCCATGGATAAGGGTGAGGTCCAGTCGCGTTCTTACGGCAACACCAATCAAGCGGGTTTTGAATTTATTGAGTCACTGAAGTTTTGTGATAACGCGGCGCGCGTGCGCGATGAAGCAGTGATGTTACTCAGTGCGAAACCATGCCCGCAGCTGAAGACGACACTAATCCTCGACGCTGAACAAATGGTTCTTCAGACCCATGAATCTTGTGGCCATCCGACTGAGCTGGACAGGGTATTGGGTACTGAAGCATCCTATGCGGGTACGAGTTTCATGACGCCGGACAAACTGAACAAATTACAGTACGGTTCAGAGATAGTGAGTATCGTGGCGGATGCGACAACGCCAGGTGGGCTAGGTACTTTTGGCTGGGATGATGAAGGAATTCCAGCACAAAGAATCTATCTCGTTAAAAATGGTATATTTGTTGGTTATCTTACTTCACGCGAAACCGCCCCGGTTGTCAATGACAAATCAAGCGGTGCGATGAGGGCTGATGGTTGGAACAGGATCCCCTTAATCCGTATGACCAATATCAACTTGGTTCCGGGCAAGTGGCGCATTGAAGACATGATCAGTGATACAAACAAAGGTGTGTTTATGACAACAAACAAATCATGGTCGATCGATGACAAAAGATTGAATTTCCAGTTTGCCTGTGAACTGGCTCGAAAAATAGAAAAGGGAAAGCTTACTGAAGTTTACAAAAATCCGACCTATGCTGGTATAACACCACAGTTCTGGCGCAGCTGTGATGCCTTGGGCAATAAGAAAACCTGGAAGCTTTTTGGCGTGCCGAATTGTGGCAAAGGAGAACCTGGTCAAATTGCTTTTGTTGGGCACGGTACAGTACCCGCACGCTTCAGAAATATTCAGATAGGAATCGTGAAATAGGATGACAAATTTCAAGCCCTCCCGCTTTGCGGGATCCACGATTTTCCTACATAATATAATCCGAAATGATAAATCGGGACAAGCACCAAATCACAAACAAATCCAAAATTCGAACACCCCCACCTTCCTCCCCCTTCAAGGGGGAGGATTAAGGAGGGGGTCATTTGATATTGGTGTTTTAATATTATTTAGGATGTGGAGAGTACCGTGGTTATTATCGCTTGTACTTGCAGCAAATTGTGCTTATTTTAATACTTTTTACAATGCGCAAAAATATTTTCGGCAGGGCAAGAAACTGGTCGTCCATGATACGCTCAAAGTCATTAGTTCAGAGCCCTTTGACAAAACGATTGAAAAGACCACCGCGGTCATAATCAAGTACCCAGATTCTCGGTATGTCGATGATGCACTGTTTATGATGGGCGCGTCATACTATTACAAAGGTGATTACCGTAGGGCGTTGGAAAAACTTGATTTTGTGGTCCTGAATTACACGGATTCCAAATTCCACGATGATGCTCTGTATTACAAAGGGTTAGCACATTACAAACAAGAGAAATTTGCCCAGGCAATCATCGCCCTTAAACAAACAGAAAAGTCAAACCAGTATCGGGTTAAGGCAATGATAGCCTTGTGCTATGTTTACTTCAATGACCACAACTACTTAACCCTCACCGAGGTAGCCACAAACTTACTTAAAGAAGGCATTGATAAGAAAGAAAAACGATGGGTACTTCATTTGCTTGGCGAGGCTCAGTTCAAGCAAGAGTTTTATGAAGATGCCCTCGTGACTTTCCAGGAGCTGCTTTTCATAACCCGGGTCAAAGAAGACAAGCGCGAGATAACACTCAAGATCGCTGAAACCTACCTTGAGATGGGTGAGTATGATAGGTGCCAGGAATTCCTTAGAGGTCAGGCCGACGTTGAGTTCAAGAACATACTCGCTGACCTCAATGTAAAACTCGGCAACATTGCTAAAGCCAAGGAATTATATTTTGATATTGCGATCAACAGCAACTTTGATTTTTCATCGGAAATGTTTTATAAATTGGCCGAACTATATAAGACCGACGACAGTCTTGAGCAAGCAATAGCCTACTATGATTCTTCAGTGAATCGAGCACGAGCGAGTGAGTATGGCATCAAATCAAAAAAGATGGCGGATATCTTGAGCAAGGTCGACATATACTCAAAGGAAACTGAGAATATTGACCACGCACAGTTTCTGCTCGCCGAGATATACTTTGTTGATTTTGAAAACCCAGAACGAGCCGTAACCGAATATGTCAAGGTATATACGGATTTCCCGCAAAGTGAATGGGCGCCCAAAGCAATGTACGCTCAATTTTGGATAGCCAAGGATATTTTTAAGAATGACAGCCTGGCGCAATCGTTGGCAAGAGATTTGCTGAAAAGATATCCAAATTCTGAATACGCCCAGAGTGCCAGCATTTTCTTACCACAAAATGAGGATGACGAGGGGTGGTTAGAAGAGTAACCATTAAAAAGAAACAATGGTTCACCGATGATATTTTTGGCTTAGAAATCTATCTGCCAGATATTGATCCGCAGCCTGGTCAGTTCTTTCAGGTCAGGGTGAGTACGACTTACGATCCTTTTCTCAACCGACCAATAAGTGTTGTTTCATATAAAGGCGGAACATTGCTTATGATAATCAGGGTCCTTGGACGTGGTACGAAAATGCTCAGTCAGAAAGAAGTAGGTGAAGATTTGCAGGTGCTCGGACCTTTTGGTAAAGCTTTGAGAGTGAAAAAGAAGAAGAGTCTTCTCATCGCCGGTGGTATTGGAGTTGCGCCGCTGCTTTTTCTTGCCCAGAAAATGCATGGTAAGCGGATAGAGTTCGATTTTGTCTATGGCGCAAAAAGAGAAAAGGATTTGATTAAGAAAAGCCATATATTACAGATCGCCAAGCACGCAATATTCGTAACTGAACAGGGTAGAAGCAAGATGACCGTACTTGGTGCACTCGATATGCTTGATGTTGAATCATATGATATTGCCTATGCATGTGGTCCCAAGACAATGCTTATTGAGTTACAGAAGCTGAATTTGCCAATACCAGTTTATGCTTTTTGCGAGGATTTCCTTGGCTGCGGTTGTGGTTTGTGCCTTGGTTGCGCAATAATGTACAAAGGTGAGTACAAACGGATTTGTGAGGACGGACCAGTGTTTGAGTTGGAGTACATTGAGTTCAATGTGTAGGATATTCGGCATTACATTCAAAAATAGGGTCTTCATTGCCTCGGGCGTATTTGGTTTTGGTCTCAAATACAAAAAGGTATCCAACCGAGTTGGCGCCATTTTCACAAAGGGTATTACACTCGAACCGAGAAAAGGTAATGCACCGCCGAGAGTTTTTGAAACCGCGGGTGGTCTTATAAATTGGGTTGGTTTGGAAAACCCTGGCGTTGAAAAATTCTGCAAAGATATCCTACCCAAGATGAAGAAACTACGCACAAAGATTTTCGTTAATGTAGCTGGTTCTGAAGTAATACATTATGAGCGCATCGTTGAGAGGATTGGTGGACAAGTAGATGGTTTTGAGTTGAATATTTCCTGTCCTAATGTTAAAAAAGGTGGTGTGGCATTTGGTCAGGACCCGAAGATCGCGGCATCGGTGGTTGCGCGTGCTCGGACAAAAACCAAACTGCCGCTCATTGTTAAGTTGACCCCGAACTTTTGCGATCCTTTGAGAATTGCCAAAGCGTGTATTGGAGCTGGTGCTGACGGTATATCGTTGATAAATACATTGTATGGGATGGTTTATGATATCAAGAAAAAAAAACCTCTGATTACTGGAGGGCTATCAGGGCCAGCGATAAAACCTTTTGCTCTCTATTGCGTGAATCGGCTGCGCGGGCTTGACGTACCGATTATTGGTATGGGTGGTATTATGACTGGACAAGATGCCTATGAATTTCTTTTGGCTGGTGCCTCAGCCGTGGCAATTGGCTCAGCGATTTTACGCGACCCTTATGCACCGCTGGAGATAATCAAAGAGCTTAAGAAATATCCACCCCCACCTTCCTCCCCCTTTAAGGGGGAGGATTAAGGAGGGGGAGAAAAAGGAGCTTAAATGAAAGAACCTTTAATCGTTTCACTTGACTTGAATGATTTTGAGAAAATAAAAAATATTGTAAATCAATTAAAAGGCTTGGTTGGTTTTTACAAGGTTGGTGCGATCCCCTTTACCTATTTTGGTTTGGACCTCATCAAGTTCCTAAAGGATGCAGGATCCAAGGTTATGCTAGACCTCAAATATCATGATATACCCAATACTGTTGCCCGGGCATGTGAAGGCGCGGTACAAATGGAGGTTGATTTCATAACGGTCCATACGAGCGGTGGGTTTTCCATGCTTGAGGAGGCAGCAAAGGCAACATTCATAGCATCAGAGCTTAAGAAAATAGACAAACCAAAACTCTTGGGTATTACTGTATTGACGTCCATTGATGAGGCATATTTCAAAGACTTATTTGGTGATTTGAAGCGAAGTCTTGATGAACAGGTAATTTTTCTTGCCCAGTTAGCGCGCAGCGCAGGCATGGATGGTGTTGTTGCATCGCCTAAAGAAATAAAGCTTATACGAAAAGAATGCGGTAAGGATTTGCTTATTGTAACGCCTGGTATCAGACCCCGGGGCGAGACAATAGATGGTGATGACCAGGCACGCACCATGTCCCCAAAGGATGCCATCATTGCCGGCGTTGATTACATGGTGATTGGTCGACCCATAGTCAAAGCTGCTCAGCCCAGACAAGCAGCAGAAAGTATTATCAAGGAAATTGAAGATGGACTTAGAGAAATTGCTTAAAACCTTAAGAGTTTTACAGGCAGGGCATTTTGTGTTGAATTCGGGGTTACACAGCCAATTTTATTTCGAGAAATTCCGTATCCTTGAAAACCCTGATGCAGCCGTTAAATTATGCAGCATGATTGTCGACAAATTCAAAGATAAAAAGATCGATTGGGTGATCGGACCGACTACGGGAGGGATTATAATCGCCTTTGAGGTTGCCCGCCAAATGGGTAAACTTGCCGGGTTTGCTGAAGTACGGGAAGGTAAGAGAGTTGTTGGTCGAGGGTTTGATATCAAAGATAAAAACGTTCTGATTGTTGATGATGTAATGACGACTGGTAAATCAGTTAAAGAAACGATTGATGCCATCAATGAGAAGGGCGGCGAGATTGTGGGTATCGCAATTCTTATTGATCGCTGTAGCATAGAGTTACCGTTTGAATATTTTGCCACCTACCGAAAAGTTGTCGAGAATTTCGAGCCGGCAGAATGTCCACTCTGCAAAGAAAACGTACCGCTGAATAGATTAGGGGGCGCTTGAGTTTTATAATAATTGTAGTGGCAGACCTTGGTCTGCTTAATTGTAAAAAGTCGAGCAAGCTCGACCACTACATTGTTTTGAAGGATATTGGACAAAATTTTTGTAGGGACACGCCATGGCGTGTCCCTACTTTATAATTTCCAGAACCCTAAAATAGCAAGAAGAATAAGCGCGGCACCGGCGATTATTGCGCCGAGCCATCCCAAAAGGCACAAACATGTAACAATTACTCCGGCAATCAACACGCCCAGGCTGATTACGAGAAATGATTTCTTGAATTCGAGCCCGAATAAAAATGCGATGAGCGCACCAGTCCAGGCTCCTGTGCCTGGTAAAGGGATTGCAACAAAAGCCAGGAGTCCGATCTCCTCGTATTTTTCAATTACCTTATTGCCTTTACGTCGGGTTTTTTCAAAGAGCCATTTAAAAAATGTGTCGAGGAATTTCACCTTGGAAAGAATTCCTACGATGGGTTTTAACAACCAGAGTATAAAGGGTACGGGAACCAGGTTGCCAATGTATGCAATCAGGAATGCTTTGAGCCAGGGTATTTTGAAGAGGTTGATGGCCATTGGTAAAGCACCTCTTAATTCAATGATCGGTAACATTGAGGTTATAAAGACGGCGAGTTCCGGACTCATACCTCTGCTGACCAGGTCCTGGGGTGTCATATAATACCTCTCCTTCTTCTTATTATCCAATCAAGAGCAAGGAGTACGAAAATTAAAATATAAGTTATCGGTGAATCAAAATCTATTTTCTTTTGACGATGGACATTCTCAAGCTGGGGGACCTCAAAGCTGGCGAGTTCATTAAAGCTAAAATACTCACCCCCGGTCCCAGAAGCAAGGGTTTCCAGAAAATCCTTGTTAAGTCCCTGATCGATCTCGGTTGTTGCTCCGGACACGGTGAGTTCTAAAGTGTTACTGGTAAGGTTTTCATCTTTGAGCTTGCCGGATGCTTTCAAAAGAATATCACCAGCTTTTTTGGGGATAAGGGAAGCCTGGTACGTACCTTTGTTAGTTTCAAAAAAAGGGATTTTGGTATTATTGAATTCAAAAAGGAAATCGCCGCCGCTTGCAAGCCGGTAGTTTTGATCATAACTCTGGAGTTTTAATGTAATGGTCTCGCCAACATTATAGATTCTGCGTAAGGTGCTTAAAAAGAGTCGTTTGTTCTTACCAATCGGTGACAAGAATCTGATTACGTCGCTGACTAAATGCGCAAAAAGGTTTTTTTGTTTCATGCCGAGTTGGAGAAATTGCCAGGTACCGATATCAATGCTATTAATTTGGAAGACCGTGCCCGTGCCATAATTATGATACGCAATAACCGGTACATTGTTTGCCTGAGCAATAATTATCGCCTTGTCTTTGACCCCAAGCACACGGTTGATTGCCGAGAGCGGTGGGTAATCATCACCTGGCACAAGACAGGAAAAGGATTCATTTATTCTCAAGGGGAAATCACCTTTGACAATTACTTCAGTGGTGTTAATGGGTAACATATCATTCCATAGCGCAGTGTGCCCTTGCATGGACCCAATACACAGCACGCCCATCCCTTTTTTTAGCGATTCTTCAACATTTTTCCATGGTACTTTTCCGAGGTTAACGTTATCTAATATGATGACATCGATGTCATCGAGACCGGGTAGGCTTGTTAGCTTCACGTTGGTCATCAAGTTCAAGACCGCACTTTTGTCTATTTTAGCTAATGGGATAAAATCTATATAGTCATCTTTGGTCAGGGTTCTCAGCATGAACTTTGTATTGAATGATAAGTGGTCCGTATAATAAACGACTTTGGTTTTTTTCTGTAATACACGCAAAGGGAATTCAAGTCTATTGTTCTCATAGCTCAGTTCGTCGGGTTGTCGCGCAACATCAATCAAGACTTTTACCTGTTCAGGTTGGTGTACATTGACCCAGAATTCAAGGTTGGTTTTTGCTTTAATGGCATTAAGCAAGAATGATTTCTTCTGTTCCTTTTTGTTGTACTGGAGAACAACTTGTGCTCTACCCCCGGCAAAACCTTGCGATTCGATGACCACCTCGATTTTTATTGAATCGTCAACAAAAGTGTACGCCGGATACCTTACATCAGCAATCACTATGTCGCGCGGCTTTTCAGAACCAACGCCATAGCAATAAATAGGTATGTTCAGGTCTTTTATTTCGGGAAACGGGAAATTGCCATAATTATGATTGCCATCAGAGATTAAGACAATGACCCCAGGTTGTGTCTGACCAACTTTCATAAGCGCCTGAGCAATGTTGGTAAAACGGCTCGACACCAGAGACTCTTCCGGCACATTGGTAAAAAGGGTTTCACCAAAATAGAATTGCGTGTGTGTAAATGCTATCTTACTTGTTGCATGTTTGATGTCATTGAGGTATCTTGCCATACTTGCTGAGTAGTCAATTAGTACGACAGGGGGATTTGTTCTCCTTTTAACTTGGTAAGAAAAGATGAAACCAGTTATCAATACATAAAGCAGGATTATTGCTATAATACGTATCGGCGCCAGGGCTAAAGTCTTGTAGTACAGAAAAATGGTTAGTCCTATTGCGCCAAGACTAATTAAAAAGATTATCAATATCCCTGTCTTCCAGTTTGAGATAAATTATATTTGCACTGTCGATTAATACTGTTGCACTGCCCCAGTACTTACCACTGAAGACTTCGACCGTATACGGCAAAGAATCTCTTACTTCGAACTGGAAATCACCGGCTTTGATAAGAGCAATGCCTAAAGCGGTTTCTCTTTTGAGTAGAGCAATACCAGTGATCATTAAACTGTCATTGATTTGGGCACTGCCCTTCAGGATAAACGGCTTGTACGCAGTGTCTGGCGTGATGCTGGTCACCAGGGTTCCCAGCAGGTTGCCGCTTAAATCGCGGCAGCCCTGGTTGATATAGACATAATAGGTTGTATCAAAGGCTAATGCATCAGCCGTATCTGCCGGTACGAGAAAACAGACGCGCAGGTTGCGCCATTCAGAAATGAGTTCCTTTTTGGGGATCATTGAATAGCTGAAAAAGGTTGTGTCCATAGCTTCAGAGAAGTGGAAGAAGAACTCTTTTTGTCTTGGGCCTTCGGAGAATTTGATGATCCAGGGACGAATAGTATCGGGTGCCAGAGTGCCAGTGAATTGTGCTTCAAAAGCACCTTTGTTCTGAGCCGTATCAAAAACATACCCGGTTACCTGGTATACCGAATCAATCTGCATTTCGGTTATGGCGACAATCTCGGCGGCTGATAGAGAAGGGTAAAGTCCATCTATTTGGAGCGTGTCGTCACCGAGCGTTATGTTAAAATGGTCCGGTTTAAGGTTCAGGGTATCAATGTTTTCTGAAAAGGTGAATTGTATTTGTCGGTTGTTCAAGGCAACAACATTTTGGAGTTTTGGCTTCAGACGATCTTTGACCAAGGGCGGCGCCTTATGAGCACAAGCGGCGATTACTAAAATTGCCAAAGGCAGGAAACTCCTTAATGCTTTTAACATGCCCAATTGTATATTCTTTAAAGAAGAAGTCAATATTATATCTGTAATTGTTCAAAACCTTGTGAAAAAATGTAGTCGCACGATCCTTCAACTGCGCTCTTCTCGATATACTCGGGACAGGCAGGACAGGTTCATCGTGCAGAATATAGGAGTTCATTAGCTTGCTAATGTGTTGTCGTATACGCCCCTTCAATAAATTCAGGACAGGCATAAATGGGCCTGCCTGTGCGTCGCACCTGTCTGCCCTGTCTGCGTCGCCAACGCGACAGGCAGGCGTGCCAACGGCACAGGTAGACGCAGACAGGCGCAACTACAAGTTTCCGCTGAACAATTGAGCAGTTATAAATAAATCGATTTAACAATTCGCACAATTAAAAACGGCGTAAACTTCAATTTTTTATCGCTTTGTCCTTCTCTAGCAATTTTTGCATATCAGGAATAAAATTTAGTTATTTTAAAACTGACAAGTCCGCGTAAACCCTTGTAAAATAAGGCTTTGGCTAGGTGCATTTTATGCTTAACACAGAACATAATCGGAGTATAGCTACTTTTTCAAAGGGGTCAATTTTCGTGAGAAAAGGGGGTCAATTTTAGGTGAGAATCTACAGTGAAGAAGGTAGATTACAACTACAAAACCGCATTGGTGCAATAAAGGCGAAGTATTTGATGTATTTTTAGAAGGGATCTATTTGAATCAAATCTGATGACTGACTAAATCAATCCATTTTTCCCTTGACAGATGTCAAAAGACAATATATAATGTTATACTATGACAAAGTATAGAGAGCGAGAAATATCAAAGTCATTACTTGAAGCATTAGCCGAAATGCCCGTAGTTGTTCTCTCGGGAATGAGGCAAACCGGTAAAAGCACCCTGCTGCTTAATCAATCTCAATTGAGAAATAGAAAATATTTGAGTTTTGATGACTATAATATCCTTGAATCAACTCGACGAAATCCTGAAGGTATTTTTGAAGGCAATAAACCCATTACTATTGATGAGGCGCATAAGCTTCCCGAGATTTTGGCTATTATTAAGCGCGAGGTTGATAGAGATCGTAGACCAGGACGATTTATTTTGAGCGGCTCGGCGAATTTTTTGCTTTTAAGAAAAGTTGCTGACACTCTGGCGGGTCGGGCTGTTTATCTAACTTTATCCCCCTTTACAAGAAGAGAAACATTGGGTATAACAGATAAGACTCCGGTTCTTATTCAGTTCATAAAAAAAGGTGTTTTCCCTGAATGTACTTCAAAACATCTTACCTGGCAAGAGATTTTAAAAGGTGGCATGCCTTCAGTATGTCTTGGTGAAGTGAGAAAATCGGACATTTGGTTTCGTGGTTATGAACAAACATATTTAGAGCGTGATATTCGTTCTTTGAGTCAGGTTGCGGATTTGGTTACTTTTCGATATCTCATGCAGTTGGTAGCATACAGGAACACACAGGTTTTGAAGCAAAGTGAATTAGCACGCGATGCGAAATTAAATGCGGTAACAACTGCACGATACCTTGGATTGATGGAGACATCCTATGTTATACGACGTATTCATCCCTATCTTGGTAATCCATCGAGTCGTCTAATAAAATCGCCAAAATTATATATGACCGATACGGGTTTAGCCGCCTATCTCATGGGAATTAAGGGTTTGACTATTCCTGAACCATTGCGCGGTATTCTCCTTGAGAGTTACGTTGCTCAAAACTTAGATGGTATTATTTCGACCAATGCACCTGATATCAACACGCGCTATTGGAACATTCAGGGACGATACGAAGTAGACTTCATTCTGGAAGTCGGTAGGGATATTATCGCCATCGAAGTCAAGAATAGTAGTCGTTGGCGAGAAAACGATTTAGTTGGCTTGAAGGCATTCATAAACAGCACAAGGAACTGTCGCGCGGCAATACTCGCCTACAATGGTACCAATACACTAAGACTCGCCGATAAAATATGGGCAGTACCAATTTCTTTGCTCATAAGTTAATAGAGAATAAAATCACTTAACTGAGAACGAAATAGCGTCAAATCTGCACACTTGATAGTGGCCATTAATTTTGTATAGAAATCAGGATGCTGGATTTTATTGACTTAATAACTTTTCTATCTCTTTCCTTTTCCCGTTTTTTACTACGTTTTTAAGGACCGCCAGTGATAATATTCTGTAAAGATTCAATAGATATTTATTTTCCTTCAAAGTGCTCAGATGTTTTTTTATAACCTCGATATCACCACGCTCCAGCGGGCCGCTCAATGCCTTGTTCAAGCCTTTTTCGCGTATATTGCTGATTGTTTCTTGAATAATAGGGATGATAACGTCATTAACATCTTTCCTGGTCCAGCCGATGTCTTTGGCGAGTCCGCAGACAGCCGAGATCAAGCCAACCAGCAAGTTTGATGAAAAAACACCGAGTAAATGGTGTTTTACCTTGTATCGACGGTCGATTTTTCTAATGACAAAATGCTTCCTACTGAAAATTTTTCTTGCAGCGTTTATTGCTTGGTGGTTTCCTTCAATGAACATGAAATACTTCGTCTGCTTGGGCGGCACAGATATTATGGGGAACGTGGCAAAAGGATGTACTGAAGCGCAGTATATGTTGCGCGCTCTTGGAAAAATCGCGGCGGGTAATAAACCGCTGAAGTGGAAGATATATTTCTTATCTTTAATAAAAGGTTTTGCTATTTTATAGGCTCGTAAAATTTGGTCATCAGGTGTGGCAAAGAATAATGCCTGACTCTTTGCACACAGTTCAGCAAGACCAGGATTTTTTCTAATACCGAGGTGCTTTGCTGCCCGGTGTTGATTGCTCTTTTTTATATCGTATGCGCCGATAATCTTATTGTTGTTCTTAAGCATGTAAAAAAGTGTCGTGCCCACTTTGCCGCAGCCGATGAGCCCAATATTCATACCGTTATTATAATCTGAATAGAAATCACGTCAAGGCAACATATTGCAAATCACAAGTTCCAAGCTCTCCCGCTTTGCGGGATCCACGATTTTTCTATATATTATAATCCAAAATGATAAATCGGGACAAAAGCCAAAGATTGGAACCGTATTCGTAATTCGTTTTTCGTGCTCGTAAAGTCATATAATAACGAATACGATTTACGAGACACGAGTACGAAATGTGCTTACTGCCTACTATTTACTTTTGAATTTAGCTATACTAAATTCAAACATTTACCTGCGTCATGCTTTGCGGGATATCGACATCAACATTCTCTGCTGTTTGGATAGCTCTTTGCAGAACAAGGGCTTCTTCGATGTCACCATGGATCAGGAAGATTTTCTTTAGCCGACCGTTATTACAACTTTTTACATACTCGAGCAGGTCACCACCATCGGCGTGGGCTGATAGACCACCCATAAAATAGACTTTGGCGCGCACTTTGTAATCCTCATTGAATATCCAGATTTTGTCCGCACCTTCCAGAATCTTTCTGCCCAGGGTACCGCGTGCCTGAAAGCCAGTCATGACGATGATGGTGCTATCTTTTTCAATAGAGTGAATAAGATGGTGCGTGACACGACCACCTTCACACATCCCAGAAGCTGACACTATTACCATTGGTCCGCTTTGACTGTTTAGGCTCTTGGATTCTTCTGAATCTTTAACATAGTACAGGCCTGCGAAATTGAATGGGTCACCATCAACAAAAATCTGGTACGTTTCTTTATCAAAACATTCTGGGTGGTCTCTGAATACATTAGTGACATTAGTTGCTAACGGGCTGTCAACATAGACGGGTAAGTCCTTAAGACTACCGTCTTCATAAAGGTTCTTAAGCATGGTTACTAAAATCTGGGTTCTCTCTACGGCAAAAGCGGGGATGATTATTTTGCCGTTTTTCTGTCTGCCTTTTTTTATAATGCCCCTAAATTCATCAGTTAGTCCTTCGGAAGATTTGTGGGTTCTGCCCCCATAGGTAGATTCAAGGATCATGTAGTCGATATTTTCTATAACTGTTGGATCTTTTATAATTGGTATATTCTTTCTTCCAAGGTCACCGCTGAAAAGGAGTTTTTTACCGTCTGCCTCGAGCAGGATTATTGAGGAACCCAAAATGTGGCCAGCATCATAAAGGGTTGTTTTTACACCCTTTACCGGTTCAAAAGTCTCTTCATAATTGACCGCTGAGAAATGTTTGATGGTTTGTTCAGCATCCTTAACTGTATATAGAGGTTCTTTCAAAGGCAGTCCCTTTCTTTTGTGTTTTTTGTTTAAATACTCGATATCGTATTCTTGAATTTTAGCTGAATCAAGAAGTAAAAGTGAAGCAATATCTTTGGTCGCGGGCGTGCAGTAAATCGGTCCTGAGAAACCACGTTTTGTCAAATTCGGCAAGTTTCCAGAATGATCAATATGCGCGTGGGAAAGGATTACTGCTTTTATATCCTTTGGTTTAAAAGGAAAGGTTCGGTTTATGCGTTCAGCTTCTTCGCGGTGTCCCTGGTACAAGCCACATTCGAGCAAAAATTTCTGGTTGTCGTATTCAAAGAGATGGAGGGACCCGGTTACGGTTCTTGTCGCCCCGATGAATGTGATATCCACATACTATTATAGATAAGATTTCATGTAAGTCAATGGGAATTGCTGGGGTCAAATCTCGACAGGTTGACCGAGAATAAGGAGTAGGGGCTTTAGCCCCGTCAAAAATTGTCGAAATATCAATCGAATTAACGAGCCTAAAGGCTCTACTCCAAGAAATTTCGACATTCTCGGTCCCCCTGTCGACATTGGACAACAGATTAAAAAAAAATACATCTAGAAACTGAATCCTTAATAGTTAAAATGATGGATTATTACAGAAAATATGCCGGCTTGTCCAATTTCGAGATTTGACCCCAGCAGACCTTTATTTACCGTATTTTTGGTCGATGATTCTTATGAATTCCTCGGTTTCTTCTGGCGAGAGTTCATCCATTTCATCATACGGATCATATTTATAGTATGGTGGCGTTTCTTCCTGGACTGTCTGTTTGGGTGAGGGTCGGAAAAAGATAAAATAGCCGAGAGCTGCGGCAAGGAGCGCTGACGCTGCTATCGGGATGACGACTCGAAATGGGAATTTACATTCCGTTTTTTCATGGATTATCTTCTCATGTATAGTCACCACAAAATTTTCCCAATATGTTTCCTGGAAATGGCATTCACAAGTTTCCGTTTCCTCTAACAAGCAGGTTTTCATGCACCCACTCAAAAGCTGTAATTCTTCACTGCACATCGGACACTGTTCTGCGTGCTCGCGTATTTTTGCCTCTTCGCTCGGGGTTAGTTCGCCAAGGACTAAGTCGATCATTTTTTCCTGAACATCAAAGCAATTCATGCTCGATCCTTTAAGTGATTCCTGAGATTTTTTACTGCCAGATGATGGTTAACTTTGATCGTGCTGATAGGTTTATTGAGGATGTCGCTGATCTCTTGGTAGGAAAAGTCCTCGAGCGTACGGAGCGTGAAAACAGCTTTCTGAACCTTGGGCAATTTAGCTACGGCGGCGTGAATCATTTCCCGGAACTTTTTGCTTTTATAGATTTGCACTGGGTCATCACGTTTGGAACCAGTGATTTCTTCAAAGAGTTCTTCAGTAGGCCGGCGTTTCTTTATGTAGTTCAGGCAATTATTGACCGCAATTCTGTATAACCAGGTTGAGAATTTTGACCTTTCCCTGAATTTATTGATTTTACGGTATGCTTTTAAAAACGTTATTTGTGCCATATCTTTAGCGTCATCATAGTTTCTCAGGATCTTATAGCAAAGATCGTGAATTTTGATCTGGTGTCGGCGCACCAGTTCATCAAAAGGCGCAACCTCACCGGCCTTAACGAGTTTAACAAGTTCATAATCATTCAGTTTCTGATATTTAGACAGTCCCCCGGTGAATTCGTTTACCCCGTTAGACAAAGCATTCTTTTTCTTATTTTTCCTGCGTTGGATTGAAGTTGGCTTTACTATATTTCGTTTCATATTTAATTATATTGTCTAACGGGGTTTACCCTCTTTTCGTTAGATAGAGCTCTCCTTTGTGCTTTTTCATATTTCGCATTATCGTTCGATCTTTTTTATTATCAGTCATGTTTAAGTATGTGGTATCTAACGGGGTTTACCCAGCACTCTTATTTCACAGGGTGAACCCTTCATGTTTTAAGCTTTAGCCTCTGTTTTTCCACAAACCTAGTGAGTTTGGCTCGCATTTCAAGCATGGACAGGTTATGTTTGCTGGCAAGTTTTTTTATATCTCGATATTCCAGGGAAAATCTCGTTTTATTCTGATGTTTTGAAACCTTAACGCGTATTAGACCATAGGGTGACAAGATTTTCAGTATCTTGCGCGGCAAAATCACCCTTTTTGTATACCTAATTCTTATGCCCAAAGTGGTTGTTTCTTCAAAGAGAATATCGAGGATAGGTTCAATGTTTTTATTACATAGAACTGTCAACTGGATACCCGGTCTGGTATTTTTCATCATCGTTGTTGTCAGAAAAACTTCCAGAGCGCCAGCTTCGTATAGTTTCTCGAAAACCACGTCAAAGTGCTGTGGGTTCATGTCGTCAATATTTGTTTCAATGACCGTACATTCACCAACCAATGTATTGTCCAGTTCACCCAGGAAAACACGCAAGAGGTTTGGATAATCTTGAATTTTCATAGTGCCGGCACCAAGCCCCACACGGGTGATTTTTGATAGAACAAGATGTTCATTAGGTTGGGCAATAGTGCTGAGTATTGCTGCACCCGTTGGCGTTGTTAACTCTGCTGGAACCAGCATGAATTCGACTGGGAAGCCCTTTAATAACTCAGCGGTCGCAAAGTTGAAGGCAGGCATATTGCCTTCCACGGTTTTGATAAAACCTTTGCCAGCTTTTAGGGATTTGGTATATACTCGGTCAACCTTGAAATAATCCATGGCGATAAGGGCACCCGTGATGTCGAGCAGAGTATCAGCATCAGCAATTTCGTGCAGGTGAATATCACGTGTGTGGTGGACTTTTTTTTCAACCTTGAAAATACGGTTGATTATTTTAATAGCTTGGGTTTTGATCGTATCAGGTAGCTTGCTTCTTTTAACCAAAGGGATAAATCGTTTTTCCGTGATATTTCTTTTTATCTTAAAGTGTACGTGTTTTGCGCTGACGCCGTTTCTGGTTACCTGTGTAACCTTGAGCTCAAAACCTGGTACGAATTTTAGTTTGTCTGCAAGATAGCTCTTTGGCACACCGAGGTCAATTAAACTTGCCAAAATCATATCGCCGCTCGCGCCCAGTATCGGATCAAAATACAGAATTTTCATAGTTTGTTTATGATTGCGGCTATGTAACCAGCACCGAATCCATTGTCAATATTGACTACGGCAATACCCGGTGCGCAGGAGTTGAGCATGGTTAGCAAAGGTGTTATGCCCTGCAGGTTGAGGCCATAGCCGATACTCGTTGGTACCGCAATGATTGGTTTGGCAAATAGCCCACCTGTAACCGAGGCAAGTACGCCATCCATGCCAGCAACGACAATAAGAACCCGGGCTTGTTTGATATCCTTGCGGAATGAGAGTATGCGGTGGAGACCGGCTACTCCGACATCGTAGATTCTTTTGACCCTGCTGCCCATAATCTCAGCGGTTATGGCAGCTTCTTCAGCAACCGGGATATCAGCAGTACCACCGGTTAGAATCGTGATCATACCCTGCTGTTTAGGTGCCTTTCCAATGAAATATATGTGTCCGTCCTTATAATATTTGCCTTTCTTGAATTTTGCTTTGAGGACTTTGGCGAGCTTTGGGCTGACTTTGGTCAGGAGGACTTTTCGATTTACTTTTAAGATGCTCGAGGCGATACCACAGACTTGTTTAGGTGTTTTCCCCTGGCTAAAGACGACTTCGGGGAAACCTTTCCTTTTTTCTCTATGCAGATCAACCTTGGCATAACCGAGGTCGTCGTAAGGATCTATAAATACTCTCTCTTTGGTCATTTCAAATCAAAACCATCGTGAAAAGCTTTTTCATAAATTCTAATATCGAAATCCTAAATCCTTTACCGTGTGAAATACAGCCTTCCTTGAAGGATTCTATCTTCATTAACTTTGATTGTTTTTCTTTTCCCATAATAAGGTTACTCCTATTTCACGGGGTGGACAATATCAAAACACCACTATTAAATGACCCCCTCCTTAATCCTCCCCCTTGAAGGGGGAGGAAGGTGGGGGTGTTCGAATTTCGGATTTGTTTAGGATTTAGAGATTCGGATTTAGCATTTGTATAGAAATTGGTACAATTTCTATACATTAGAACACCTCTGCAGAAAATTTATATATTTCAGTATTTTTTTCTTTATAGGCATCACCAAGCAGTCCTGCTTTATGACAGGTTTGTTCGAGAAACTGCTCGACAGTCCAGCCGTATTCAGTGGCAACCTGAGGGAGGAGCAGACCCTGGTAATAGCCCTGGCGAATCAGGAGGCCGTCGCGACCGATAATAATGTCTTTAAAATCCTTTACACGCTCCAAGGGAGTCAGCACCGAAATTTCAATATCCAGATCAAGCAGTTCTTTTTCATTTACCTTTGGAAATCTTGGGTCTTCAAGGGCTGCAGCCTGAGCCATTTGCTGGCATGAAATATAGAGTGGTTGATCGCCAATAATACGGCCAATACAACCTCGGAGATTACCGTGTTTATTTAAAGTAACGAAGATACCATAATGCTCTTTTAGCTTGGCAGTTATATTTTTGACTTCTGGAAGGTCTTTACCAAGAACCGCTGCTTCGATGGACTTACGTGCGATTTCTTTTAGTTTTTTCTTTTCTTTTTCAGATAACCCCAAATCAACACCGACACGGATTTTTTTTCCCTTAAAGAACGCAGCCGCGAGATAGCCAACAACGCCGCGCGAATACTCACCGGTAATAGTACCGCTTGTTGCATACATTAACTGTTTGGCAGTTGTGGCGCCTTTCTTTTTTGCGGTAAGCATGGCAGTGATGATTGGCGCGCCGCCACATGCTTCACAACTATCCTGGGCAAGTCTTTTATAGAGCAATTCTGGGTCATACTTTGATACGGATTCAATGAGAATATTGTCCAACATCTCAGCTTCTTCTTGGGTGTGGAAATGGGATAGATCTGAACTGGCAACGACTAAAATCCTTTTGCCACTAGTTGCCGCAACGATTGCATCACTTAGAATTTCACATATCTCGTAGTCGTGGCTACCCATGACGATTTCAACTACCTTGAATTTTTTCAGGACCTTCTGTAAAAAGGGGATTTGAAGTTCTACTGAATGTTCCTCAAGATGTGCCTTTGGATCATTAGTAATCTTTCCATTGTATTTTATTATTTTTCGCGCCAAGGGTAAATCAAACTCTACTTTTCCCAAGGGGGTCGTGCGGCCAACCATGGTGTCGACTGAAGCACCCAGGAATCCGTAATAATGACTCGGTCCTATGACAATGACATCGTCGAATTCCTCATGTTCCACGGTTTTGTAGGCAAAGGCAGCCACTGGACCTGAATACATATAACCGGCATGCGGGGATATCAACGCCAGGATCTCACCGTGCGCCTTGGACCGGGCATTGCCTAAATATTCCTCGAGTTTTGCATTCAATTCCTTTTCAGTGCCCGGATACCAGGTGCCCGTATGTGGAGATCCCCGGTATCCCTTGCTTTCACAATTTTGTGCCATAATAATCACTCCTAATAAAAGTAACTTGGCGAACATGTTCATTTGATATATTATAGATAAATAAACATGTGTCAATATTTTTCCTCTTAGACCTGATTGTTAGGTAGTAATATTCTTGCAGTGCAAGCGGCAAAGAGTGCTTTAATCAAATCGATCGGTAAGAACGGTAGGACTGCCATATACAGGGTGGTTTTCAAGTTTGTTTTCATGAAAAGCGAGAAATGGGCGGCGCCGCATATGTAGATGATTGAAATAGCAACCGTCATTAAGCCAAGCAAAAAGAGGAATGAATGAGTTTGTTTATATCGTTGTGTGACTAAACCGATGAAAAATGCAGCGGGAACAAAGCCAATGATATAACCAGTAGTGGGACCTATTGGTAAACCAGATGCCGCTCCGGAAAACCAGGGCACACCAGCAAAGCCAATTACCATGTACAATATCATAGACAATCCGCCATAGATATTACCCAGGATAACACCGCATAAAAGCACGGTGAAAACCTGACCAGTGATCGGGACCGGTGTGAACCCCAGAGGGATACGTATTTGTGCAGCAATCCCGGTGACCACGGCAACTAACAGAGCTAAGAAGAGTCTTTTAGCCCATGCTAAATCATGAAGCCATTCATAATAATTCTCTTTTTTCTCCTCCAAGTTACCCAATGTGTCTGTTATGTTCAAAATGCCTCCTTTCACAAAGAAAGTGTCTCTAATTACAAATTTCAAAACCCAAATGCCAATTGTTCCGTTCCATAGGAACGAGAATCCACGTAATAAAAATGGGAAAATCCCAATGATCAAATGTTGAATTTAATATTTGGATTTCCCGACCCGTTCCGTGTCGGGACGGGTTGACATTGATTTGACATTATTTATTCTACATTTTTTTTTCACAAAGTCAATATTTGTAGCATATACCCTATTCTCCACAGATTCCACACTTCACCTTGAACAAGGCGGACTTGACAAAAGGTTGATTGTGAATTAGGATAGGTCGTGAAATTAACTGAGGTGGCGCTGGTTGTTAAAGGAACCGTTTTTGGCAAGAAAAACTTAAGAATCAAGAACATTCTCCCCCCTGAAGAGGCAGGTAAAGGCGATCTCACTTTTTTGTATGACCCGGGACAAAAAACAAACGCCAATATGGTTATCACTACTGGCAAGGTGAAAGAAAAAAGCGGGGTCGTGGTCAAAAATCCAAAGCGAGCCATGTACAGACTGCTCAAACACCTGACCAATACAAAAATCAGATCAGGTGTTTCTTTACGGTCGCTAATTGGACGGGACGTGGTTTTACCCCGGCAATGCAGAATTGAGCCATTTGCTATAATCGGTGATGATGTAAAGATTGGTATTGGTACTTGCATTGGTGCACATTGCTATATTGATGCAAACGTCATCATTGGATGCGGTTGTCGCATCCACCCGCACACCACAATTTTTTCCAGCACAAAAATCGGTAACTATGTTGAGATTCACGCAAATACCGTGATCGGGGAACAGGGTTTCGGTTTTATAAGGAGCCGAGGTTACAAGAGAATCAAGCACATCGGTGGTGTGGTTATCAGCGACTTTGTGGAGATTGGTGCAAATGTGACGATTGATCGGGGGACGATTGGTGATACAGTGATTGGCAAGGGGACAAAAGTAGATAATTTGGTGCAAATAGCACACAATGTGAAAATCGGTAGAGACTGTATACTCATGGGTCAAGTCGGCATAGCAGGTTCAACAAAGATCGGTGATAATGTGACGCTATGCGGTCAGGTTGGGGTCGGTGACCATTTGCAAATTGGTGATAATGTTGTCGTCTATGCGAAATCTGCAGTTTTGAAATCAGTGACTTCAGACAAAGAATATTCAGGTATACCCGCGCGCGAACACAGAACAGTATTGCGTGCACTTGCTCGTTTATACAAAGGTATATGAAAGCAGTGCTGCAAGGATCTTGTTTGAGTGGTGGTCATAGTAAAGTAGAGGTTTCAACTAGTGACCGTTTTAAACTTTTGCATCATGCTGACTCTCGACCACCAACCAGCATACCTTTAGATGTCGATAATATCGCAGTTGAAAATCATTTGGTCCCCTACCTTCCTTCTTCTCAGTCCCCCACCATATCCTCCCCCACAAGTGGGGGAGGACAAAGAAGGGGGTATTATACAGGGGGAGGATTAAGGAGGGGGAGTTTTGTGTCGGTCGGACAGGAGCCGGGTATACAGATCGTGGAACATCTTTTTTCTGCATTATATGGTATGAATTTATTCAATGTAAAGATTGATGTGTTTGGTAATGAAATCCCCTTTTTTGATGGTTCGAGCCAGAAGTTTGTTGAGATGCTGGGGCAATTAAGAGAACAGAATTTATCTGGAGTATTGAGATTAGATAATAATATCTTGGTTGCAGAAGGGACTTCATTTATTCTCTATGAACCTTTAGAAAAAGATACACTCATTATTGAAATGGAATTATTTCATCCATATATAAAGTCGCAGAGCATTTGTCTGAAGATCAATAAAGAAAATTATTTAAAAGAAATTGCACCAGCACGCACCTTTGCCTTTGTAAATGAAAATGATCCGAGAATAAAGAATCTTCCGCCCTATGGCATTGGTATTACTAAAAATAATATTTATTCTAAAAAACCTTTAAGATTCCAGAATGAATTGGTACGGCATAAGCTTTTAGATCTGCTCGGTGACCTTTATGTTTTGCAAAAAAGACTGGTTGGTAAAATCACCAGCAGAAATACCTCACACCTTTTGAACCTGGAGTTTGTCAGTAAGATTGTGGGCTGCTCGCTTCAGAAACATTAGCAAACGTTAGTTTATACTTTTCAATAGGGTACGGTTTGATTTGTTTTGCTGCAGTAGTATACCAGTGATGATGAAGATCAATCCAATAATCGTTGAGGTCAGTATTTTCTCACCAACTGCAAAGTGAATGATGAGCAGCGATAAAAACGGTACAAGATAGATCATATTACTCACCTGGGCAGTTGTTTTTGATAGTCTCAGTGCGTTGAGCCAGAGCACAAAGGTTATACCCATTTCAAATATGCCAACGTAAGCCGCGCCGGCGAAACCGGCAAGAGTTGGTTTCAGTGATACCTTTGTTACTAATACAATAATGATAATGAAGAGTGTTCCAAATAGGAAATTCAAGAATAATTTCGCAACCACATCGCGTTGGTCTTTTAAATTATACAGCCAAAAGAAAGCCCAGATGAAAGCACTAAACAAGGCAAGTATTGCACCCGACGCGTTTGAGAACGCCAATTCAAAGATGTGCCCACGCGTTGATATGATGACCACGCCGACAAAGCTTATGACTAATGCAATAATACTTTGCAACTTAATCCTTTGACGTAGAACAATGATGGACAGCAGGGCAAGTACGATCGCCCATGTTTGATTAAGGGGCTGCGCTTCTTGGGCTGGCAGCAGGGAATAAGCCTTGAACAAAACAGCGTAGTAAAGACATGGGTTGAGAAAACCGAGCAGTCCAGAAAGGAGATAATCTTTCTTCGAATACGTTCTTAACAGCGTCAATTTACCTTGAAATACCAATACAATAAAAAGCACAAAGAGTGAAACCAGAGATGCGAAGAACAGAAGTTGAATAAAATCTAAATATCGCAACGAAATCTTGAACACCGAGGCAACCGTTGACCAGATTAAGACCACTACAATCGCGTAAAGATAAGCTTTTCTCTGGTCGGACATAGTCTACAGTACATACAATCAGTTATTGTGTCAACCCCGTTAGATAATACACGTGTTCAATTTAATTAGTCAGATAAGCACTCGCTTCGTTCACCCGGCTCTTTCACGAAAGGGGCTGTTGGAATTTCAATAAATTGAAATTCCAAAACGGAAATAAAATCTTTCTTTTTCTCTGGATTATCCAATCAAGTTGGATAATGACACGGAGAGGGTTTCCTAAAATATCTATTAAACAATCTGTCCAAGTTTCTGTATGATTCGGAAATTGGGTTTGGGTGCTGAAAACGATAGAAATCTGTGTAATCAGCCAATAATCACCGTAATCGAAGTGCCGCAAGGCACTCAGAATGCATCTTCTATATAGTTATAGGTGATTTTGCCGAAGACATCTCGGCTGATCGCCAGGACGTCAAAATGGATTTCGCTATCCATGGGCAGATGTCTGAGCCTTAACCATAAAGTTGCGGTCCTTCGAATTCTCGCCTGTTTTCTTTTTACCACTGATTCTTGGGGTAAACCATATTCTTCACTCCTGCGATACTTTACTTCCACGAATCTGAAGGCTTTGTTTTTTCTTAATATGAGGTCGATTTCACCAAACCGACAACGAAAGTTATGGGCGACGATAGTGGATCCTTTTTTCTCCAAGAATGCACGCGCCAAGCGCTCACCTTTCCTGCCGATCGAGGTCTTACTCATGTCTATGGGGTCAAATCTTGACAGGTTGACCGAGAATGCCGAAATTTATGGGAGTAGAGTCTTCAGGCTCGTTAAATTTCATGAAATTTCGGCAGTTTTTGACGGGCGTAAACGCCCTACTCCTTATTCTCGGTCACCCTGTTGACTATTGACAATTTGACCCCAACAGGCGGAAGGTCTTGCGGTGGATCGGACATGGCCCGTGTTCTTTAATACATTGCCGATGCAATTTAGTTGGATAGCCTTTGTGTTTATTGAACTGATACATCGGGTATATCTTATGATATTTTTGCATTATCGTATCTCGCTTGACTTTGGCTAAAATTGAGGCTGCAGCAATTGAGAGACTCAATGTGTCGCCTTTGATGATCGAGATTTGCCGGAAAGGTAAATCAGTGATGGTCACCGCATCGATCAGGACTAAGTTTGGAAGAATCTTCAAGCCGTTGATAGCTTGACGCATTGCTCGTTTTGTTGCATTGAGTATGTTGATCTCATCGATGATTTCAGGCTCGACGATTCCAAAAGAATAACTTAATGCAATATTCGTAATGAGTACGTATAGCTTTTCTCTTTTCGCTGGCGAAAGTTTTTTTGAATCGTCTATTTCAGAATTGTAAAAATTTCTTTCTAAAATAACCGCAGCAGCAACTACAGGCCCGGCAAGAGGTCCCCTTCCTGCTTCATCAACCCCGGCGAGGTAACTATGTTTTTTCCACAGTTTTTTGTCCAGGAGCGCTTTCACTCTTTGGCGCCTTGGGTTTCTTTGGCTCTTTCTGTTTTTTCTTATCGCTTGACGTGGTCGCCTTTTCCGCGACACCTTTTTCAGTTGCTTTGACAAGCGGTTCAGTGGTTTCGGTTTTGGTTGACGTGTCTGTTTTTTCCTTGTTTGTTTGTAGGGATCTCGGTATTGCTTCTTTAATTTTCATTTTCCTGCCTTTACGCTGCCTAAGGTAATTCAATTTAGCCCTTCTTACCTTCCCTTTTTTCTTGATTTCGATTTTTGTAATCATTGGTGAATGAAACGGAAAGATGCGTTCAACCCCAATGCCTGCCGAGATTTTTCTTACGGTGAATGTTTTTGATTGAGCAGCTCCTCTTAGTTGCATGACAATCCCTTGGAAAAGGGTGACGCGTTCTTTTTCACCTTCTCTGATTTTGAAATAAACTTTGACTAAATCACCTGGTTTAATATCAGGAATTTTTGCCATCAAGCACCTCCAGCAGAATTTCTAAGTCAGTTTTCGAGAATTTTTCAAGACCCATGAGTTCTGGTTTATACTCCAAGGTTCTCTCAAAAGATTTTCCTCGGCGCCAACGCGCAACCATTTTGTGATGGCCGCTTCTCAATATCGGGGGTACTGCAAGGTTCCGAAAGGATTTTGGTCTGGTATAGATAGGTGCTTCCAGTAAATATTGCTGAAAAGAATCAGTATCTGCGGAATCGATATTTCCCAAGCTCCCTGGAAGCAATCTTGTTATTGACTCGATGATAACCAAGGCGCCGATTTCACCACCTGAGAGGATATAATCGCCGACTGAAATTTGCATCGGGTCGAAAACTCTATTTACCCTTTCGTCAATCCCCTTATACCGACCACAGATGATGATTACGTGGTCTTTTTTGATTAATTCTTTAACGAGATTTTGATCCAACCTTTTCCCCTGGGGTGTGAGCATAATGACTAATGAACTTTTAGTTTTAACCTGATTAATCGCTTTGACTAATGGTTCTGGTTTCATCACCATACCGGCTCCACCCCCGAATTGGTAATCATCAACAACGCCATTTTTGGTAAAATCCCTTGGATTAGTTATTCTGATCTTAATGATACTCTTTTCTTGGGCGATCTTTAGAATACCAACGGATAGGGGGCTATAAAAAAAATCTGGGAATATTGAGATGACATCAAACTTCATAACACAGATCTACCCTGTTAAATAATACATCTTTTTAGTATCCCCACACAATTTGGGCAATCATCACCATAATTTTCTTGATCATCATTTATTATGCTCATATTTAACGGGGTGAACACAAATTAACACACAGATTACACGGATTCTTTCCTTAATTCTTTCCTTATATGATCCTTGTGTGTATCAAGCAAAGAGAAAAAGGCAAGAAATGTCCGTTGGCATTATTCGATGATCTCTAATACCGTACGTTTTCCCTGTTTCATAGCCGCCGCGGTGATAATCGTTCTAATCGCTTTTGCTGTTCTACCCTCTTTACCAATCACTTTACCCAAGTCACCTTCACCGACTCTAAGTTCAAATATAATGCTCTTTTCGCCATCGATTTCATTAACAGCCACTTTATCCGGATTGTCTACTAATGCTTTGACAATGTGTTCGATAAGCTCTTTCATTATTGACCTCCTTCTTTTGCAATCAACTTAGCCACAGTATTGGTCGGTTGTGCTCCTTTCGAAATCCAATACTCAATGCGATCCCGTTTCAGGGCTAATTCTTTACTCCTGGGATCGTAATGGCCCACTCTTTCTATGAATTTACCATCTCTTGCCTTTTCCGAATCTATTACAACAATTCTATAAAAGGGAACCTTCTTCTTTCCTTTTCTTGATAATCTTATCTTAACCATACATTACGATTATATATACATTGCTCTCGTTGTCAATAGCTGATATCGTAGATGCACGAGTACGTTTGGACAAAAAAAGGTCCAGAGCATCAGGTCGGTTTTTTCTCTTTGAAAGGAGGTGATCCAGCCGCACGTTCCCGTACGGCTACCTTGTTACGACTTAGCCCCAGTCATCCACCCTACCTTAGGCCCTCCAAAGAGGGACTTCAGGTATTGTGGACTTCCATGGCTTGACGGGCGGTGTGTACAAGACCCGAGAACGTATTCACCGCAGCATGCTGATCTGCGATTACTAGCGATTCCTTCTTCATGAGGGCGAATTGCAGCCCTCAATCCGAACCATGCCTACCTTTAAAGGATTTGCTCCACCTTACGGTCTTGCTTCCTATTGTAATAGGCACTGTAGGACGTGTGTAGCCCTGGATATAAAGACCATGATGACTTGACATCATCCCCACCTTCCTCCACATTATCTGCGGCAGTCCCCTTAGAGTGCCTTCATCCGAAGACAAACTGGCAACTAAGGGAAGGGGTTGCGCTCGTTGCAGGACTTAACCTAACACCTCACGGCACGAGCTGACGACAGCCATGCAGCACCTGTACTGACTTTCCACCAGAGGTGGAATCCCTCGCCTTTCGGCTCAGTACTATCAGCATGTCAAATCCAGGTAAGGTTCTTCGCGTTGCCTCGAATTAAACCACATCCTCCACCGCTTGTGCGGGTCCCCGTCAATTCCTTTGAGTTTCACCCTTGCGAGCGTACTCCCCAGGCGGTACACTTAACAGGTTACCTACGGCACGTACCATACTGGCGCATGCCAAGTGTACATCGTTTAAGGCTGGGACTACCGGGGTATCTAATCCCGTTTGCTCCCCCAGCTTTCGTGTTTCAGTGTCAGGACCGAATGATCATAACCCGAAGGATAAAATAATTCAGCTCCTCATACGAGGAACATACTAGAGAGCCGCCTTCGCCATCGGCATTCCTCGCGATATCCACGCATTCTACCGCTACACCGCGAGTTCCACTCTCCCCTCATGTCCTCAATCCCGATAGTTTCAGACGCACTTCAACAGTTAAGCCGTTGGATTTCACGCCTGACCCATCAGGACACCTACACACCCTTTACGCCCAGTGATTCCGGACAACGCTTGCCTCCTCCGTATTACCGCGGCTGCTGGCACGGAGTTAGCCGAGGCTTCCTCGAGGGGTACCGTCATTATCGTTCCCCTCAACAGA
>JAUVZL010000036.1 GCA_030602565.1 Candidatus Stahliibacteriota bacterium | reverse complement strand
GATGATGCAGTGGTTCAGGTTAATTTACCTTTTACCTTTACCTACTATGGTATTGACTATACGCAGCTTACGATTGGTTCAGATGGTTGGGTTGCCATGGGTTATCAGACGCAATATGATCAGACCAATAGTCCGATTCCGGATTCAGATGGTCCGTCAGCGATGGTGGCTGGGTTATGGGATGATTTAGATCCGGGCAATAGTGGTCAGCCGAGTGATGTTTACTATTATCATGATGCGGCGAATAATCGGTTTATTGTGGAGTGGTTCAGGGTTGAGCATTGGCCGAGTGGTTATCATGAGACTTTTGAGATTATTTTGTATGATCCAGTGGTTTATCCGACGCCGACTGGTGATGGTGAGATTATTGTGCAGTATTTGGTTGAGATGCAGGAATCTGACAATACGTTAGGGATTGAGAATTTTTCAGAGACGGTTGGTATTCAGTATTATCTTAATGGTGGGTATCATGCGTTGGCAGTACCGGTGACTGATTCATTTGCGATCAAGTATACGACCTATCCGCCGGATTGGGTTGGTATTGAGGAAGGTGGTTTTACCAGCTTGCCAATAAAGACGCTATTAGGTATTATGTATCCTAATCCGGGTATGCGGGTAATGAATATTCGTTATCAGGTGGCGGGTGTGAGTGATGTTTCGTTGTGTGTGTATGATGCGGCGGGTCGTTTAGTGCGTACGGTTATTAAAGGTGCGTGTGAGCCGGGGTGTTATACTCAAGTTTGGGATGCGCGTGATGATTTAGGTCGTCGTGTTCCTGCGGGTGTATACTTTGTGCGTTTTGCTGCAAGTCCCGTAGGGGAGACTGATGATTATCAGAAAACAGAAAAGGCGGTACTTCTGCGATAGCTCGATATAAGCTGAAACGATACAGGTAAAGATAATCAATTTGGGGTCGAGAGGTTAGTGCGACTTCTCGACCCCAATTACTAAAAGGGGACAGGCAACTTTTTTAATCAAACAAATAACATCAAAGTTCATTAATAACCCAAATAAGATGGGAAAAGCGATATTAAAAAGTAGCCTGTCCCCATTGACAGATTGACATTTTTCGAATTGTGCGTATAATGAAGGTGATTTAGATGTGTACCAGCTGTGCCGGGATAGCTCAGTGGTGAGTCCCGCACAATAATGGTGTTGCCGGCGTAACTCAGTGGTAGAGTAGCTGTTTTGTAAACAGCAGGTCGCCAGCTCGAATCTGGCCGCCGGCTTAAACCGGGTAGGTACCCAAGCGGTCAAAGGGGGCAGACTGTAAATCTGCTGGCGTAAGCCTTCGAAGGTTCGAGTCCTTCCCTGCCCATAAAGGGGGGCAAAGCCCCCTTTTTGCTTATAGCTAATAGCGGATGGCTGATAGCTAATGGCAAAGGGCAAAGAGCTAAGGGCGTATTTGAGTAACGGGGAATGGAAACGCGCTACTTGCGCTGTAGTTGTCTGATTTATCAGACAATGCCCGATGAATCGGGCGACTACGCCAAACTGAATATACGCTACGCCCCGCAGTTCGAAGAGCAGCGGGACAATCTAAACGCTTTTCAATTGGTTAATAACTAAATATCTATTTTAATCTTTGCGATTAGTTCTGCGAGTTTTTTGGTGAGGTTTTGGCGTGTATATTGTTTATACGGGGTTACGCCTTTGACAGCATTGCCTTTCTTAAAATTGCTGTATAGCTCAAGGATTTTTTCTTTTATACCTTGAATATCATCGTATTCGAGAATCCAACCTGGATAACCTTGCTCAAAGGCTTGCTCGAGTAAATGCACCCCTTTTGATCTACCACAGACAAGTATTGGCAAACCGGATGCAAGGTATTCATTCTGACGCGAAGGAAAAAAGTATTTACTGCCGGTGGTGATTATGATACCTAGATGTGAAGAAGAGAACTCTTTGATCGCCTGGGTATAGGGGAGATGTCCAAATACTACAGCGCAAGGCAACTTGGATATTTCACGTAGATATTTATCTTCAATGTGACCGATGAATTTGAGTTTTATATCGAGGTTACTGATTCTCTTTTCGGTAATGAGTTGTTTAATTGCCTTTAGAAAATTTGCGGGATTTCTTTCTTCACGGATCGTGCCGAGATATGACAAGGTAAATGTTCGAGGTTTCTCAGAGATAGCAAAATCGTCAGTATCATAACCATTTGGAATTACAAAGATTTTTTCTTGAGCCCGTGGATATTTAGCAATCAATGTCTGCCTGATATTGTCGTCCACGACTATTATCAAGGATGCGGAGTTTATTATTTTTTCTTCCCAGTAAGAAACATATGCCTTTTTTATTTTTCCCTGGTAAGGGAGGAAAGGAAATTCTAACCATGCATCGCGGAAATCCAGGATTAGAGGTTTTGCCGCAGTTTTGGCAAGATAATAACCAGTAATAAAGGCGCTGAACGGTGGCGCAGTGACAAAGATATAGTCAAAATCGATTTTGCGCGCTACATCAAAGGCAAACGGGAACCAGAGGATTTTGTGATCGGGAAAGTTCATTACTTGTTTTACTGATGTCTGCCATGGTTTTGGCCGATAGATGCGCATGCCCAGCAAGTGGAAAAGGCGTGCTGGGTCCAGGGATTCAGTTCTGATTGTTCTTGCGTTTTCAACTTGTTTGCCCAGTTCTTTATCTATGCTGTGATAGGCAATATCTTTTCTCGTTAGAATAATTGGCTCAAAACCAAAATCAGGCAAGTACTTGGCAAATTTGACAGGCCTCAAAGAACCTGGACCGCCCAGCGGTGGCCAATAATAGGTGATGAGCAGCAATTTTTTCATATTAGGTATGTTCTCGACTCGCTTTGCTCGCTCGAACAGTATTCACCCCGGGGGAGCTGTGCAGTTTAAAAAATGCGGCTGAGTAAACCGTACGCCTCGCGGCAATACCCCTTTATCAAAGGATATTCATCAACATGCGGTTTTAGACGCACTACGTCCTTCAGTGCTTCGCGTGCTTTGTCATTCTCGCCTAACTTGTAATGACATTTCCCGATTGCGAGTTTACACTGAGCAATATTCGAGTAGTTCTTATTTTCTTCTGCATTGTATTTTGATAGAAGTTCATTGTATGTACGAATTGCAGCAAAGTACTCCTCTTCTTTGAATTCAAGGTCTGCTTTGCCCCACAGAAACGTCTTCGACTCAGGATACTGGGTAAGTAGGCTATCAATAAGACTGTGGGCTATAGCGTGATTTTTTTCTTCGCCATAGATGAAGATCAGTGAGTTTTGCGCAGTGCGATCAGAATAGAGGCTTTTTTCCGCGGCAACATGGAGTTTTCTTATTGCTTCATCTACATTACCGCCGCCAAGTTTGAGTACTGGCAGATAGCGTGCGGCGCGAGCCCAAAAATACTCAAACGAACCAGCTCCTAAATAAGCATCATAAAATGTCGAATCCTTCTTGATTATACCCTGTAGTATTCTACCGCCTTTTAGACCGTATTTGAACGTCTCAAAATAATTGTGTTTCAACCCCTCATAGACGGCGCGGTATGTATGGCTGCTTCCTAAATAGAACTCAGCCCACAGATTATCTTCTTTATCAAGTATTGCCTGAGCTGATTTAATCGCCTGTTTGATCAGTGCTAAATACTGGTTCTCACCAGTGAACTGACAGTTGTCCATCATCTTGAGTTGGACGAGTGCTGCTTTGAAGAAATATCCGGCAGGGTTATTTGGGTAGGATTTTATGGTTTCATCGAAATATATTTGGGCACTGTCGAATTGCTCGATATAAGCATATTCGAGACCTGATTTTATGAGACTCTGGACCTCGGGAGGGTTAAGGTCTGAAGCAGTAGTAAGTAGACAGCAGACAGTAGTCAGTAGACAAGGATAGATCATGGGAATTCTATGACTGATGAATCACTGACACTCAATTTTTTCAGCTGACCTTTGATACACGCTTTTTCACCAATGATTGATTCAGAGAGTAGCGTATTTTGAATATACGCTTCTTTATTTATTATAGAATCTCGGATCAATGCGTTTTCTATAGTGGCGCCTTCTCCAATTGAAACATTGGGACCGATAATGGCATTAGATATTCGGGCAGTGTTACTAATGTACACCGGTGGTAATATGATTGTGTTTTTTCTTTTCTTGAAATGATGCGTTTTCTTCAGCAGGTGGCGATTGGTCTCAATTAGTGCGTCAGCAGTTCCGCAGTCGAACCATTTATTTACTTTCATTATTTTGAATCTATTATCGGTTTCCAGGAGATGTTTTAATGCGTCAGTCAATTGGTATTCTCCTTTTGTTTTTATACCTCTTTTCATTAGATACGCGACCGCTTTATGAACTCGTTCTATGTGCTGGAAATAATAAAGACCCAGAATTGCCAGATTTGACTTGGGTCTTAGCGGTTTCTCTTCGAGTCCGATAACATCCACGCCCTTAGTTTCAACGATCCCAAAGCGTTTAGGGTTTTCAACCGCCTTGACGGCAAGCATATTGGTCGTACGGTTGGTAAAATCTTTGAAATCACAGTCAATGATTGTATCACCCAAGAGAACCATGGTTGGTCCTTGAAGTCCTTTTGCGCCGGTGTATATGGCATGTCCTAACCCAAGGCGTTTTTCCTGAGCTACAAACTTGAAGTTATACGAGTACTTCTTGCAGAACTTAACGATCGAATCACTTTTTGTGCCAAGTACAATAACGAGCCTTGAGATTTTGAACCCTTTGAACCCATCGAGAATGTGACCTAAGATAGGTTTTCCCGCGACATAGAGTAGGCATTTAGGTTGTGTGTGGGTGTGAGGTCGTAAGCGTATACCCTCACCCGCTGCTGGAACAATGATGTTCATATACTAATAATAGCAGAAAATGGGTATGATGTCAATGAGATGTAAAATGCCTAAACACCTAAATACCTAAAATACCTAAAGAAACGTATTCGTTTATCATAGTTAGTGTTCGTACTGATTTCAAAATGTCCAATCTGCATAGTTGAAATCAGGGTTGGGTAACTGCAAATATTATATAATATTTTAACCATTCAATGATTCCAATTATATGTTTTGTACGAGGGTTTCTAGATCAGTAAAAAGAGCAGTGGATTCGGCTTTCAAATTCATGTCTATCTTAAACACCAGATCTTTTAGTATCTTGCTCGGTCCGATTTCACAGAATGTCTTATAGCCCAATCTTTTGATATTGTTTATGGCAGAAACCCAGTCAACCGGTGAGAGCATTTGCTGTTTTAGAGAATCCTTAATCGCTTCGTTGTCAGTCAGTATTTTCTGTTCGACAACAGAATAGAATTTCAAGGTTGGTGTTTGAAACTCTATGCTATCCAGGAACCCGGAAAACTCAGTTGCTACATTTTCCAGGTATGGACTATGCCAAGCGCCGCCGACGTTCAGTGGAATACCGCGTCCGTGTTCTTTTGTTATCAGTTGGGCAGCTTTCTTTATCGCATCTTTTGAACCGGATATGACGATTTGATTCGGCGTATTGATATTGGCGACGACCACGGGCTCAGAGGTTTCTTCTGATGCCTGTTTGCACATCTCAGTGAGGTGCTTTTTAGCAATGTTAATCACCGCCATCATGGTTCCTTGTTTACCGGCTTTTTCCATGACTTCGCCGCGTTTTTTGATAATCCGGATACCGTCATCAAAAGAAACAATGCCACAGTAGACAAGCGCAGTGACTTCACCAAGGCTGTGACCCAATGATACCTCGCCAGTAAGTCTAAAGGTTTTCAGCACCTCGGCATAGGCGAGGGAAATTATGCTTATCGCCGGCTGAGCAATACTTGTTTTACTACTTGTGTCCTTAGCTGAATCACCCCAGAGGTGGTTAGTGAGATCGTAGCCCAACACGGCGCTGCTTTTGTCTATGAGCTCCTTTGCTTCAGGGTATTGCTTATAGAGTTCTTTCCCAATGCCAGGTCTGAATGCTCCTTGTCCATCAAATAAGAAAACTACGTTTTTCATTTATTCTCCTAATAAGTTTTTGTCGAGCACTACGATTTCTTGTTAATTTTCTAGTTCTCATTACTTACCTATTTAGTGGCAATAGCCAAACCAACTGCGAGATCCTGGGTGTGGCTTATACTGACAAAGATGTTTCTTACACCAAGCGACTCGGCGATTTCTTTTGCCTTGCCATTTAAGGTAACATAAAGTGCACCGGATTTTTCATTCAATACGACGATGTCTTTGAATTGCACACCGCGGCGCCAGCCGGTTTTTATCGCTTTGAGAATGGCTTCTTTGACTGCAAATCTGCCGGCTATTTCTTCGTAACGAAACTTACCTCGGTCAGATAATTTTATTTCATGCTTCGAATATATGCGCTCCAAAAATCTTTTTTTAGTGGCAACCGCCTGTTTAATCCTACTGACCTCAACCATATCAATTCCAATACCTATTATTTCCATACTACTCTTCATGGATACCAGTTGCCACTGGGCACTTGATAGCGACTCTTTCATATTGCCGACCAATACATGCCTCGGCAACATAATAGCCGCCGATTTCAATCCGGTACTCGCCGATTGTACCAACTAGGATCCCGCGTCGGTTCTCGTACCACTTGACAGTTCGTTTCTTGAAATTGACTGCGCAGATTATATTGAGTTCACCGGGCGCAGTCGACATAAGGTCAGTGTTTGATGGTACGACAGTCGCTGGACTATCACCAAAGACAGTATGGGAATGGAAGTCGCCAATGAGCTCCATTCCCTGTGATACGTGTGCTAAGATGTCATTAATACGTGTCACCCGGTTTTCATCGATAGATGCGTGAGCATACGAGCTTTCAGCGGTTTGATAGGGTATGGCATATTCCACCATCCATTTGTCTTCGCCCTTTATGCCGATAAGGTAACCGATTGTTTCTTTTTTGAAAACCTCAACTGATGAGGACACAATAGTCAGAAAAGACGGTAGACTCAAATAGGCTTCCATACGTTCCTGGTTTACTTGTTCTTTTTTGGTCATTAGCTCTCCTGCTTTTGCTTTAACATTTTCTCAATGCGGTTAATACACTTTTGTTTGCCGATCAGTTTCAGAGTATCAAAAAGTGGGGGTCCAGCTTTGGTCCCCGTTGTAAAGACACGCAGCGGGTGGATCCATTGTTTCACCTTCAAGCCATGATCTTTACCAAAACTCAGCAGTGTAATTTCGATATTCACTACCTCAAAAGGATTGATATCCTGTATCACTGGTAAGAATGTCTTCATTATGGTCAGTGTTTCTCTGTTCGTGAATTTTTGAAGTGCCGTCTGGTCATAGTCAAAATCATCTTTGAAAAAATACCTACCCTGGTTGTTGATCCCGTCAAGTGTCTTCAGTCGTGGTTGCATCAGATTGCAAATCTCGACATATCGTTGATGATCCCTGATAAGTATTTCCTCGGTCATTAATCCATGTTTAATAATAAATGGTTTCAATAGTTCTTGAAATTTATCGTGATTGAGTTGATGGATATACTGTTGATTCATCCATTCAAGTTTTGTTACATCAAAGATTGCATTAGCCTTATTGACTCGCTCAAGTGTAAACTCCTTCGCCAGCCTAACCATATCTACTGTCCCTAGATTCTCAGGTTTTTTTCTGTCCATGAAATCTTCATTATCATCACCAGGGGACCAACTTAATAACGCTAAATAATTCACCATTGCATCAGACAGGAATCCTTTTTCCTTGTATTCATCAAGAGACACTGCACCGTGGCGTTTTGATAATTTGCTTTTATCAGGCCCCAGTATCAGTGGGAGATGAGCGAATTCAGGAATTGCAAAATCGCATGCTTCATACAAAAGAATCTGTTTTGGTGTATTGGTAATGTGATCCGCTCCTCTAATTACATGACTGATGCCCATATCATGGTCATCGACGACACAGGCAAGATTATAAGTCGGCATGCCATTAGCCCGTTGTATTATAAAATCCTCGATGTCCTTTGAATCCCTTGATATCTCGCCATAGACAATATCTTTATATGTTACCCGCTGTTCAGGGACGAGAAATCTTACTGCCTTAGGTATGTTTGACTGGTCTTTTTTCTCTTTATCGGCATCAGACAAAGACAGACATCTCCGGTTATATTTCCAGTCTTCTTTCCTTGCATAAGCTGCCTTTCTTTCTTTATCTAAGGTTTGGGGGTCACAATAACAATAATATGCTTTGCCTGTTTCTAAGAGTTTTTTTATATACTCTTTATAGAGGTCGATTCGTTTGGATTGAAAATAAGGACCTTCGTATCGGTCCATACCCAGCCATTCCATACCCTGTAAAACAACATCTATCATTTCTTCAGATGACCGCTCGACATCAGTATCTTCTACACGGAGGATGAATTTTCCTTTATGGTGTTTTGCAAAGAGCCAGTTGAATAGAGCTGTACGAGCACTTCCAACGTGGAAAAAGCCGGTTGGGCTCGGCGCCATTCTAACTCTTACTTCGCTTTGGTTATTCATATCATAATCCTATTTCACAATCGTAGTTGCTTGATTTATCAAGCCAAACTAATATTTACCATTTGCCACCAGCCATATGCTATTGGCTATTAGCTACATCATCAACTATTTTGAATCGTAGTTGCTTGATTTATCAAGCCAAACTAATATTTACCATTTGCCACCAGCCATATGCTATTGGCTATTAGCCATAGGCCATTTGCCGCGCCATACTTGATGGCGCACGGAGAGGGGGAGATTCGAACTCCCGTCCCATCTTTCGACGAGAAACCGCTTAGCAAGCGGGTGCCTTCGACCGCTCGGCCACCTCTCCTTGTTCCGCACAGAGTGCGGAACGGCTTATAGCTAATTGCTAATGGCAAATAGTAATGGAACATTACTTCAAACTATTTCGAAAGCTACTGACCTTTTTCACTAACAGTTCACCATCACGGTACGCACTATAGAATTCCTCTTCAGTAATATATTTCCTCCTTTGTGCAATAACTAATTGTGATACGGTTTCAAAAATCGATTTTCTGGCAATACCAAGAAATCGTTTGAACTCACGATTACTTTCACTGCCGGAACCTTCAGCAATATTGGACGAAACTGAAATACCCGCTCTATTTAGATCAGCAGATAAACCAAACATCTCCGACTTAGGAAACTTCTTTATTAATTTGTGAATCTTCTCTCCATACTCAATTGCCAGTTTCCATATTTCCAAATTCTCAAATCGGAATGCCATTATTCATCCTTTCATTACAAAAACCATCCGCCATCCGCGTAAGCCATAAGCTATACGCCATTAGCCATAAGCCATCTGCCATACGCTATTAGCCATAAGCCACCTGGGGGACAGGGATTCGAACCCCGATCAGTTGATCCAGAGACAACCGTCCTACCATTGAACGATCCCCCAAAGACATATAGATGCTAGATGCTAGGTACTGGATACCAGATAAAACATCAGGAACAATAACATCTAACATAATACAGAATCACACATACACGGATGTTATTATATTAAATATTAGGCTGCAGTCAAGTGGAGGAAGTTGACAAGCCGTATAAAATCGCTATAATTCATATTGTAAAGAGGGTTTGGGTTTGGTTGCTAAACTAAAATCCAGCTTCTATACCCAAACCTATGAAATATCCGTTTGGAGAGCTAGTCCTAACGGTAAGGCAGCGGTCTTGAAAACCGCCGGGAGCAATCCCTTGGGGGTTCGAATCCCTCGCTCTCCGTGTGCTACTCGTTGTTACGAGTAGCACGGCAGATGGCTAATGGCGTATGGCTGATAGCAGATAGCTAATGGCTGATAGCGGATAGCAAGAAAAAATATTGCTCTAAGCGATTCCACTATCACGCATATAATGGAAGAAAGAAGTCTTAATCGAGTTTTACTATTTTATGAAAACCTGTCTTATTACCTGAACAAAACTTAACGATATACACCCCAGCTGGTATTGTATTTTCGGGTTTCCATGAAAGCGGTCCAATACCCTCAAGCTCGTGGATTAGCGAACCTTTGACATCGTATATCTTTACAGTCTGGTGAGCATTTGATGGAGCATTGAACACAACATGTTCAGTGAATGGATTAGGTAAGACCGTTACGGGTGATAAGTTTGCGCTGGTACGTTCTGCAATCCCGACCCACGTTGAATCTTCGTTACTCAAGCGCGACTCTGCCATTGCCTTTATTTGTGCAGTAACACAATAGTAGTAATAGATATTCTGTGTATCCGGGGTATCGTAGTAGTGGGTTAGGGTTATGAGTGTGTCATTGACTTTCACGTAGGGACCACCAGATGTCTGGCTTCGGTAAATATTGTATCCGGCAATATCCGGCTCAGGGTTAGCATCCCAGCTTAGCCACGCCCAATGAGGGACCTCAGTTATCACTAGATTCTGAGGAGGTGCTGGATGTAACCACCCAGTATTCCAGATATCATGGAAAAATGTACCCCAATCAGTCAAATAACCATGATAGGGTATACTATCGAGTGTCCAGAGATTGACTGTACCGTCGAGAACAACGAGCGCAATTTCAATATCGCCATCAAGGTCCACATCACCAACCGCCGCGCTGTTGACCATGGTTGCAGCAGTCGTCGGAATAGGCCAGTCCGTGACCACGGATCCATCACCATGATATGCGTAAAAATGTCCGGGCGTTAGATTATCGCCAATAAGGACTTCCCGGTCACCATCAGCATCAAGATCAAATACAATTGGTGAACATTCAAGCATTTCCACTGTTACGGGCCACCCTGATACCAAAACACCGGTATGATGGCGTGCTGAGAGATTAGGTCCGCCAATTATGTGTCCACCGCCGAAGATTTCAAGATTATTTCCGTCAATATCAGCTGTTACAGGTGTTGTATAAGTCTGGGGACCCGGATAGGTCTGCGGCCAACTTGGAAAGTTTGCGGCATCATGGTCGTAAATGCCCACATAGTTCTGCCCACTTGAATAATAAGAGTGGAGCACTTCAATGTCTCCATCGTCATCCAAATCAGCTAAGACTGGCTGTGCATAGCTCATACCACCAGCCACGTTGAGTCTGGGCCAACCGGGTTTGGTATTGCCATCTTTGTCCCAGAGGTACACAGAATAGTAGGAGACTGCACAGATTTCCATAATACCGTCAGCGTCAACGTCGGCAACAGATGGCGTTGCAACACACATATAATCGAGCGATTGGGGCCAGCCAGGATAGGTACTGCCGTCATGCCTGAAGACGAGTACCCTTCCAGATGGATACAGCCGCTGGCCAAGGATTACCTCAAGGGTATCATCACCATCTATATCAAAGAGCACGGGTGATTTTAACCCGCCTGTTTCACCTACTGATTGAGGCCACCCAAAGACATCAGTACCGTCACTATGCCATGCATAGAGCGTATTTGTCCTGCCTGCCAGCGATGATTTCCAGACCCGGATACGAGAGGTCCAAATCACCGACCGCAACCTTTGCCTGGAGAACTTCAAGACCTGTTTTTGGCCAGCCACTAAGCTCGTTTCCCTGGTAATCCCAGACATGACATGAACCATCAGTTGAACTAGCAATGATCTCAAGGTAACCATCACCATTAATATCAGCCAAACTCACCCCACTCGGTTTATAATTAGGATGTGTGCCCATGGTTTTTGGCCACCCAGGCATTTGCTGGGGCGGGGTTCTACCTGTTATATCATGCTCCAGGATAATTTGTTCACGATGGATACTACCGTCTAAATTAGTCGTATATCTGGTAGCGGTCATTGGATTGCTTAAACAGAATATTAAAATAAAGGATTGAAACATGTATACCTCCAGTATGCCGGAGGGGGGACTTGAACCCCCATGCCCGTAGGCCTACGCCCCTCAAACGTATGTGTCTGCCAATTCCACCACCCCGGCGAATTTTAGGGATTAGGGAACAGGGATCAGGAAACAGTCAAACTTCCCATACCATAACCAAGTGTATTCCCTCTTTCCGATACTATTATATCCGAGAAAATATCTGTGTCAACAAATCAAAGTAATACATCACCGAATTTAGTACACAAAAGAGCTGCCGCCGATGAATTCGCGCAGGATGGAATTCGATGGGATGTATCGTTCATTTACCTCAAGGAAGAGGTTGAGGAAGTCAACCAGGCGCCTGGCTTCTTCATATTCAGGATAGTCCTTTTTTATGCGCTTGAGGATCGGCAGGCAAAATTTCTTCTGTATAGCAGGTTCATATATGAGTGCCGAATTGAACATCTCATCAGCTTCTTCCTGAAAGGGGTAGATGTTTCTTTCTTCGCCATCCCGGACACTACCCCAATGCTGTAACACCCCTCGAATTTTGTAACCGCGAAAATGGGTATCACGGACAATGCGTCTAATCATACGGACGTCAGTAGTCGAAGCTCGGTTGTGGTCATCGATATTGAGTTGGGTTAGGGCGCTAACATAGATTTTGAACTTGAGCGATTTTGGCACGCGGTGCGTAAAATCTTCATTTAAACAGTGTATGCCCTCAAGTAATACAACACCATTTTTGGGCAAGTAGACCTCATTGCCTTTATTTCTCCGACCAGTTAGGAAATTGAACCGCGGCACACGTACTTTTTTACATTTAATGATTTTGAGCAAGTGGTCGTTCAAAAGAGGTATGTCGACCGCATTAATGGATTCGAAATCAAGACCGCCGAATTTGTCTTTCGGGGTTTGACTATGCGGGAAAAAGTAGTCATCAGCCGAAATAATTAGCGGTTTTACACCATTGACAAAGAGCTGAATTGCCAGTCTTTTTGTGAAGGTTGTTTTACCGGCGCTGCTTGGTCCGGCAATCAAGACAAGTCGTTTTTCTTCTTTAACAATGCTGTCGGCAATATAGACGATTTTCTTTTCGTGGAGTGCCTCAGTTATTTTAACGATCTCAGCAGCTTTGCCATGTTTTATTGCATGGTTCAACTGTCCGAGATCATTGATACCAAGGATTCTTGCCCAGCCTTCATACTCATCAAAGATCCGGGCTAACCTTGGTTGAGGAACATAGTCAGGCAATTTTGACATATCCTGCCAGGCAGGGAATACGATGATGAATCCTGGGGAAAATGATCTGAGATAGAAAAGATTTGTTGACCCGGTTGTTTCAAACGGCGGCATCATGAAGATATCGTAGTTGGCGAGCAATGAATACACGGTGATGCGTTGTTTGCGGATGTTTTCCAAAAGAGTTACCTTGTCGTCCAATCTGAGTTGCTTGAATAACCTGATGGCTTGCTTCCTGGTCAGTGTTTTCTTTTTTATGGGGACGTTGTTCCTTATTATTCTTTTCATTTCTGTTTCAACTTTTTTCAAAAGTCCTTTACGAAATTTTTTTGACAAGATGCAGTAAAACCCTTTGCTCATTGAGTGCTCTATTCTGAGTTTGTTTTCTGGCGAGAGTTTTTTTATAGCAGCACACAGGATAAATGATAAGGTTGACTGATACCTTCGCCACTTGTTCAGTTTATTTAGGTCTTCAATCCCTGATTGTGTTGGCTTGGGCATTACAGCTATTCTCGTGGTCCGAACATTGCGGCGTCCTTTATTTTTGCCCTTAATCTTGCGATATTTTCCTCGATTGACATTAACCTATTATACGAAGGATTAAAGTCATGTCAATTAAATATATTGTTCAATTTTCCACCAAGTTTTGAACAGTTATTATCTTGTTGACACCATGTGTTTATTCGATATAATGGTAAGGAAAGGAGATCTATGGCGAGAAGATGTGCGATATGCGGAAGAGGTACTCAGAGCGGTGGCCATATCAGTCACGCACACAATGTCACCAAAAGAAAATTCAAGATAAATCTGCAGAGCGTGAGGGTGAAAATTCACGGAAAGCTGAAAAAGATGCTTGTATGTACGAAGTGCATCCGTTCGGGAAAAGTAAATAAAGCATAATAAAACATGGATGTCTAGATTCAACCCTTTTGATTATTTTTTCATCTTAAGACCACTCATTCTAATCCCTTGCTGGAATTTTTTGCTCATCGGCACTTACCTGGCGCAGCAGAAGCGCGGATTTACTGCTGATATTCTTTTAGGATTGATTATTTATACTTGTCTGATGGGTGGTGTGTATATACTCAACCAGATCACTGATATAGAAAGTGATAGAATCAACAACAAGCTATTTCTGCTTTCTGAAGGTTATGTGCCGGTCAGATACGCATATATCGAAATGGTTTTGCTGTGGGTAGTGGCGATTCTGCTTGCTTTAAAGTTCTCCTATCTTTTTCTAATCTTCATCGGTATTTCGCTTTTACTCGGCGTGTTCTACTCTTTACCACCGGTTAAATTGAAAGGCAAGCCCCTGCTCGACACGTTTTCCAATGGCTTTGGTTACGGGATGATCAACTTCGCAGTTGGCTGGCTGCTTGTTCGGTCTTTTGACATGGGTATGTTCATCAGGTTTCTCCCTTATTTTTTGAGTATCAGTGCGGTCTTCATCAATACAACAATTGTGGATATTGAAGGTGACCGAAAAGCCGGGGAAAAAACGACTGCAATCCTTCTTGGTAAACAGGTTTCTTTTGTATGTTCGACTGTGCTCATGGCGGCGGCAATACTCACCGCGTACATGATGAAGGATTTGGTTTGTTTAATACCAGCCGCACTTTCATTCCCTCTTTTTGTCTATGGGGCAGTGTATTCCCTGCTAAAGAATGAGCAAAATAGAAAATTGACAATTGCTTCATTCCGTTTGCCCGGTCTGCTTTTTACATTGGTAACCGTTTATTTGTTCCCGCTGTACTCAATAGTTCTGCTTGTGGTATTCTTAGGTATGAGGTTATACTATAGGAAACGTTTCAGAATAAATTACCCGACCCTTGCCCAGGGTTAAAGCTTGGACAGTTCTTTTTTGAGATAATCGATTCTCTTCACTGGCAAGGGATCAATATTAGTTGCTTTGGCAAGGTAATAACTTATGAAATCGCCCAACATAATAGTCCAGAATATACGTTTAAGGGCATTGTTGCCTTGGGGCTTTATTTCAATTGCGCGGCTGAAAAGCCCTTTGATAATACGGTACATTATGGCGACCCTTGCTTTGTTTCTTTTGTGCGCCCGCGGGTCATTGAGAAAAACCGGCAGAATCGCTGCGTTTAGCGCCTCGGGACGACCTAAACCCACAATTTCATTGTGATTCATTTCAGGGATGATATTGATATGGGCAAGGGTTTTGGCATTTTCATTTAACTGGCATTGCCAGCGACGGGCAACCGGCATATAGGTTGATGAGTTAGCGTAAATAACCGGCAGTTTTTCTATGAACCTTTTAGATAGGTTCTTTGCCTTTTGTTCAATTGTTTTTCTTTTTCTCTTCAAGAAATTCGCGAGCTCAGTCATCCCGGTCTTGGGGTTGGTGCGGATAAGATGGAATTTCCAGAGCATGAAAGGCAATGGCGTGAATAGATATCCCAAAGCACCTCGGGGCGGCAAGCCACCTGGGATTTTTACTTTGATATCAGCTTCTTTGTTGAAAAGTTGGCCGCCTGAAGAGATAATTGCCATTCCAGTACCTTTCTTTCTCAGAAGGGCATAATTACTGAGTGTCTCTTCAGTATTTCCTGAATAGCTGATAACAATAGCAAGCGTGTTATGGGCAACGTACTGCGGGATCGTGTAATCCTTATTTGATATTATGTGAACCGCTGGATACAATGCTTTGAGGATTTCGCCGCTAATACCTGAGCCGCCCATACCACAGACCAAAACCTTATCAAAATTTTTTTTCTTAATGGCTATATGTGGAATTAGCTGGATCGCCGTGAGCATCTGCTCCGGCATTGAGGAAATGATGTCTCTCATTTTATCACTTTGTCAATACCAGGAAATTTTCTGTGGATATTTCGGCGCAAGTATCTCTTGACTTCGAGCGGCGTTCTAAAGTTCAGTGCACCTTTGGCAATTTCCTCGCATTCTGGTATGGTGATAGCTTGGACCACCATTTTTGCCCGCGGTATTGAACCAGGGTTCATTGACAATTCATCAATGCCCATTCCAATGAGCAGTGGTATTGCCAACGGGTCAGCGGCAAGTTCGCCACACAAACCCACCCAAATGTGAGTCTGGTGTCCGGCGTCTATTATTTGTTTTATCAACTGTAACACGGCAGGATGAAAATGCTCGAAGAGTTGGCTTATTTTCTCGTTACCTCGATCTACAGCAAGCGTGTATTGGGTTAGGTCATTTGAACCGATACTGAAAAAATCAACTTGATGGGCGAGATGCGGACTCAACAACGCAGCAGATGGGGTTTCAATCATGATGCCAAATTGTATCTCCTCATCAAAATCGATTTTCTTGGCGCGCAGTTCTTTTTTTACCTTTTCGAAAACAAGGTGTATGCGCTTAACCTCTTCATGATTGGAGATCATCGGAAACATGATCTTCACATTCTTATTTACTGAAGCCCGTAAGATCGCACGCAGCTGCATTTTGAAAAAGTCAAGCTCATCAAGGCAGACTCTGATGGCGCGCCAACCTAAAAACGGGTTTGCCTCTCGGTAATCAGAAAAAATTTTATCGCCGCCTAAATCATAAGTCCGGATGATTACTGGACAAGGTTTCATTCTTTTTGCCAGGGCATCATATACGCGGTATTGTTCTTCTTCGGTTGGACTACCGCGTCTTGTCAGGTAAAGAAATTCAGTTCTGAATAAACCGATGCCCTCGGCACCGTATTTTTTTGCGTGTGTGTATTCAGAGAAGAATTCGATATTAGCTGAGATGTCGATGCGACGACCATCTTGAGTCTTGGCAGGAAGTTCACTGAATGGAGAAAGAGCTTTTGCCAATTCCAAAACCTTTTTCTTGGCGATTTCATAGAAATGGATTTTCCCGGCACTGGGGTTCTTTATCATGATCCCCCGATCACCATCCAGGATTACTTTTTCACCATTTTCAATTTTACCTATCAATCCTTTTATACCTAATACTGCTGGTATTTCCAGGGCTCGAGCAGTAATCGCCGTGTGTGATGTTCTGCCGCCTGCTTCAGTGGCGATACCGAGGACACTCTTTGGATTTATCAATGCCGCCTCAGAAGGGGAAATGTCATGGGCGACAATAATCGAGCCGGTAGGTATCTCGACGACTGAGCTGTGCGTGAGCCCCAAGAGATTTCTTAGAACACGTGACCCAACATCCCATATGTCAGCAACTCGTTCTTTTAGATAGGTATCCTTACTAGCGCCCAGTTTTTCAGCGTACTCCCTAATCACGTCATGGTAGACGTACTCGGCATTGAGTTTTTCTTCAGCTATTCTCTGTTTAACTTTTTGGATTATTGCCTTGTCGCTGAGCATCATAACTTGAGCATCAAGAAACTGAGCAAAATTCTCGCCAAGTTCATAGTTCAAACGTTTCTGGATATTACGCAATTCGTGCTCGGTTTTTTTTATTGCTCGGTCAAATCTCCCGATTTCATCTTTCAAATACACCGGGAGTATGGGTATTTGGAAAACTTCAACCTGCTTTGTTTCATAGATGAATACTTTTCCCTGGGCAATACCCTGAGAAACTGCGATCCCCTTTAATATTCTTTCTCTTGACATCAGTTTTGTCCTTCCAATATTTTTCGCAGCGCTTTAAAGGCTTCTTTTTCATCCATACCTTCGCATGTCAGGATGACGGTGCTACCTTTCTCACATGCCAGCGTCAAAATACCCATAATGGACTTACCGCTTACCTCAACACCTTCTTTTTCAATAGTTACAGTACTGTTAAACTTCTCGGCGAGCTTCACAAAACGCGACGCGGGCAGCGCATGCAACCCATTTTCATTTAAGATTTTAAGTGGTTTCTTAACCATAAAATCATACCATAACCATTATAACGAATAAGAGAAGGACTGCAAGGATAATCAGCACGCTCGGAAATCTTTTGATGAGTAGTAATAAAAAGAGGACTGTTATCGGCAAAAGCAATAGGTAATTCACTTCAAGCGAAACTAATGAGAAGAGGAAACCAGTGAAGAATGCTCCCAGTATTTCGAAAATATGCCGGACCGTGGTGAAACGCTTTGCCTTGAGTATGTATATAACATCACGACCCATTTGATAACCATCAATAATACCTGTTACACGATGGAAAAGGTGGAAAACATTATAGGTGATGATAAACACCAGTGGTCCGATGACCCCAGATTTCACGGCAAGGATAGCCGCGATCAAAAGCAGTGCTGGTCTCAAAGTTTGCCAGAACAAAAGGTCGCCGGTCGAGGCAAAACTAGTTTGAGTTATGGCGACGAAATTCCTTATTTCTTCAGGAAAAACATCACCCTCGTCATAAGCACGAAGCGTGGCGCCGATGATATACGAAGACATATAGGGATGGGTGTTAAAAAAGCCCTTGTGAATTTTCACTATTTTGTCACGCTGGTCCTTATTTGCGCCGGCGAATAGGTTGAACAAAAAACCCATGGACTGCATTGAAAAGAAAGACCATGAGGTCTGGATAAAGAAACTGGCAAACAGTATTTTTAAAAAACGAGTAAAGCTAAGCCGCATAATGCACCTACAAGCATATAGACAACGGTTGTTTTTTTCAAAAAAAGGTAAATCGAGTTGGCAAACCCTAGGCTGAGTCCGATGATTATCAGCAGCTCTTTGTTGAGTTGCGGGAATTGCGCAGGGATTCTGATGTAGTTAGCGAGGAGGAATATTGGCAGGACCAGACAGAAACTTCTCAAGAAAGCTGGTATAAAGCCGACCAGGTGGTACAGGTAAAGCCGTTTTTGTTCTTTCATAAATAGGTGATAGAGTTTTTTGTTACGGCGGCGTACAAATATCTCCAATGCGCCGCCAATTATCGCACTAGCAAGAGCGAGAATGAAGGCGAGACACAAGGCGTGACCGGCTTGATTTGCGACCCGGAGCAAGAAATAGGAACCGGTTCCAATGACACCGGCAGCCTGACCGTCTGGCGGTATGTCTCGTCCAATGGGTAGTCCAACCAGGAAGATCAACTGGAGTATCGCGCCGATAAAGATGCCTGTCTGAAGGTCGCCGAATAGTGTGCCGATAATCGCGCCAGCGATGATTGGCTGCGAAATACCGAATTCACCGAATGCGTATTTATCCAGGATGATCGCTGAGCCTATGACGCTGAGAAGAATGAAATTCATAGTGTTATTGTGATTGCCGGGAGTTTCTTGAATACCAGTAAAAGATCGAACCCCTGGAAGTTCTTTTCAAAACCTGCTTCTGATGATGAAACTGTTTCAATTGGATAGGCAATAAGCGTGAACGGCTGATTTGCTTTGAAGACTACTGGCGAAAAATTTTCAGCTTCGATGGTGAACTGTGTCAGTTCAGCTAAGGTCTGTTTTTGCCTGAGGGTGTGTTCACCATTGAGACTGAGCTTATTTTGGAATATCCCAAGCGAGAATTCAATACCAAACAAAACGGCGTTTCCTTCATAAGTGATATTCAGGTTGCGGTGGTTTTCTCCGCTAAGCTCGAGAGTCTTATTGATCTCTCCATGAAATGTGACTTGGAATTCATTATCCTTGGCAAGAGCATAATCAGTGTATTTGATGATTTTACCGAGGTTCACGCCCTGATAAAATTCTTCGGATGTCGGTACTTGATTCATTACGCGGTCAAGGCAAAATGCCCTTGTATATTGGTCATAGACCAGGTATTCACGTAGGTTATCTTCTTTGCTGCGCATGCTTTCGTGAATAGATCTCACGCCTTGCTCATCTGCTTTTTTAGGGATACGATAATGGTACTTCTCAAGCCGTCGGCCAAGGTAATTAAGCAAATTGAGCTTTCGTTTTCGATCGTCAATTTCGATAAAACTGGCAGTTTTTGGTTTAATAACGAAAAAGAATTCTCGGCTACTATAGATAATTTCACTTTCACCATCCGCATCAAAATCATAAACTTCCAGCATTTTCGGTGGGTTGTGCTGTTCTGCCTCAAGGAGATTCTTGTAGATTGCAGTACGCAGATGGGGCAGATAGAGTCCTCCAAAAATCCCATGCCAATAAGCACATGAACATTGTCCTTTCCATAAAGATAATTTTGCGTCCAGGTTGTCTGCTACATTACGAGAGGTATAGAGCATCCGTTTCTGCATGAGGTTTGCCGCTGGATACTTCTTTAGGAAATTCTTAAAATAGCCGCCGTGGATGAGGTAGTAGTATTTCTTATCGATCGTTCTCTTTAGTTCATCATACTCTTTACCGCGCTCGGCTGACATGACCCATTCACCCATCTCCTCATATGAGGAAGTGGGTAAGTAGATGCGACCAGCCGGTTTTTTTTGGGCAATATCCTTTAGAAAAACGGTCTGTATCCAGGATTCTTTTTCAAGACGATCGAGAAAGTCATTTAACCACCCTTTTTTATATACCCAATCATAGGTTCCGGGCCACGCCCCAAATTTCTCTCCGTCATCACCCAAGGTTCTTAAGCAGTAATCATTGCGATCTTGTTCCTTGAGAAAATCGATCGTTTCAGTGAACGGATGAAACGGGATGAGATAGCGAAGTTTCATTGATATCGGAAACACTTTTAGTACTCTGCCTTCTTCTTCAGTGACATAGTAGGACCACAGGTCTTTTTCATCGAGCCCGGCGTACTTGAAGTGGGTGTCATCAAGGAGCGTGTATTCGATACCCGCATTGAGTAATATTGGAATTAACCCAGGTTCCCAAATTCGTTCAGTTAACCATAGTCCTTTGACTTCGAAGTCAAAATGTTTGTATATATATTCGTTGAAGTACTTGATTTGCTCGACCGCATCTTTCTTCGGTATGAAGCTCAGAATAGGTTCACCAAAAGCAGACGAAAGAATCTCTGCTTGACCGACCCGGACGCTTTCTTTGAGTAGCTCAAAAAATTCAGGGTGATTTTCGAAAATCCACTCCAGTAAGGTGCCTGAATTGTGAATGCCGAATTTGATATTACGATGTTCAGTCAGTACTTTGAGGAGTGGCAGATAGGCATGCTCATAAGCATACTCGAAGACCTCGCCAAAATTTCCAGCTGGTTGGTGATTATGTATATATATTGCGAATTTCATCATTTAACCCCGGTCAGCATTTTCACAACATCGACCGGCGGCGAATTTGGTAGTTGTTTGCCGATTACTTTTACGCCCATTTCATATAGCTGGACGACTGATTTGATATCATCGGGCGTTAGGTAAATATAGGTAGCAATTTCTCTGGTGCCTTCCCGGTAACCTACGCCTCCAATATTCACTTCTTTCACATGCAAACCAGCGAGGAGCAATTCATGGGCTTCGTGCACTGAACCAACGATTATCATCAGCTTTTTCTCATTCTCTTTCGTGACCAGGGTGATGCACTGCTCAATGTTGACACAGGAGAATTTTATACCTTCAGGTATCGCAAGCTTATAGGCATTGCAGGCCCATTCGTCTTTGCTGATTGTATCAGAAGCAAGAATTATTACCTCGATACGCAGCGGTCTTGCCCAGCCCGCAACAACTTGTCCGTGAATGTAGCGATCATCAACTCTCAGGATACGCACCTCAATCCCAGAAGTGCCATTTTACAGAAAAATTATAGTTTCTCGGTGGCATATCATAAGATGGTACAAAGAAGTATTCTTCATCAAGGATGTTATTGCAGCCAAAAGCCAGGTGAAGATCCAGCACCCTCACATAACCCAATGCCGAAAAAACCCTTGAAGTCTCTATATTGTTACCAAAAAAATCTTGTCTTTGACCGATAAATTGTTCACCTAAACTTAGCCCAAAGGTAAACTTATGAGTTCGTCTTTCAAAAGCTGCATAGATGCTTGAATGACGCTTAGGCATCAATGGTAAGGTATCCCCTTGAAAAATATAGTTACCCCAATACCCAACCGTGATTTCGGTAGCCGTTTCTTTGTCCAGGTCTTGGTTTAGGTAGATACGCTGTGCCAATGAGGTTTCTATACCAATGGTCTGCCATGAGCCAACATTTTGCGGGATATATTGGCTATCGTTATCCGCGTATACAGTAATTAGATCCTCGTAGTCGTACTTATACAGGGTTATTGAGGAGTTACGTCTTTTCACACTAATTTCCTGTGTCCAATAGTACTCGGTTCTTAAATCTGCATTACCGCGCAAAGTGTAATATGGTGCGAATATGCTATCAGGGGTATGGGTTTCAGCGATTGAAGGCTGGCGATAGTGTTTAGATACTGAACCACAAACAAAGGTCGAATCGAACACGTCAACCCCAAGAGTAAATTTCGGCATGTTGAAAAAATCTTCTGTGTTGCTGAGTTCAAACAAATATGAGCCAGCAAAGACAAAGCGGTTGAGCACCTTGCTGAGTCTTATCCAAAGGTTCAAGGAATTAGGTGTGTGTGAACCATACGGTTTGCTCTGAATCTTACTCACTGTTCCAGCGAAGCGGTACTCCAACTCAAAATCTAAAAGCGTGTGGTAATTTGCAAAATCGATGCCATAGTTACGTATTTTGTTTTCAAATGGCAAGGCTATACTCAGGTCCGAATATTCTTCGTTGTTTACATTATAATAGACGGCAAGTTTGTGATTTTTATTGCCAGTGCAAAAGCTCACGTCAACAAATTCGTTTGTGACTGTACCACTTAAAGTATCCTGATTAGTACCGGGGAAACCAGATGTGCCTGATGAATAAACGATGTCAAATCTCGTGGGCATAAATCTGTTCCAGTAGAAGTTTACATAAAAAGAATTGATTTCATGGTGTGTGTTCGGCCGGTGTCCGGCTGTATTCCAATGGAGAGCACATAAATAAAAGCCTAAATCATTGGTCAGGGGTTTAGAAAAGTCAGCTGTATATAGATTGGTACCGAAACTGCCAGTTGTGTACTGGACAAAGGAAAAAGGACGATCATAGCGATTTACTTTGGACACAATATTCAGACCTCTGGTGTGCATCTGGTCATTGGTTGATATTATTTGTTCGGCAAATTGAACAGTCAGTTTGTCGAGATCGAATCCGCCAAACAGTTGATCGTCAAGCATATGATTGTTCAGGAAAATTTGAGAAAACCTGGTGGTTTGACCTTTACAAAAGAACATAAACGGTTGAGTCCTGCCTAAACTCATATTAACACAGGGTGTTTTAAAAAGTGCATCAGGAAAGTCCAGATTAAAATAATCAGGCTCAATTTCTTGCGTAATATAGAGCGTTCTCTGTGCAAAAGTGGAGTCGAAACCAAAGTTTATTATTGCCGGGATTTCATACGTTATCGATGAATCCACCAAAGAGGAATCAATGTCCACTAACATGATGAACATAAGTAACACTTGTAGATTATAGTGTAAAAAATATTATTGTCAAGAAGAGTGATTTAAAAAAAAGGCAGGTCGTTACTGTTCAATTTTCGGTGGAAAGTTGTAGTTGCGACATTTATGGCGCATATTTGTTTTAAATTTCAAGACATTTTGCACGATGAATCGTGCGACTACATTAGTTGTCAAATTTATTGGACAAAGCCTGATAAACCCCGCTCCTTCATAAGGGGCGTGGGTAAATCCCGCAATCCTATTTATGGAATTATAATACGAAGCGGGATAAATCACCTGTCTGCCTCAGGTAGAGGCAACTACATCATATCGTGGATGATAAGAGGACTATTTCATGTTCTCCTCAGTAAGTCAAAGATAATACTTGAAATCTGATTCTTAAAATGTATAATACAAGCTAAATGAAAAAAGTTGAGAACATTCTTCGTGAACACAGATATCAAAGGTCGCGCATTATCCAAATTCTACAGGATATTCATGTTCAATACAATTATCTACCAGCAAAGGTTTTGAAATATGTTAGTAAAAGGTTGAAAGTACCCCTAAGCAAAATCTATAGTCTTGCAACATTTTATACTGCCTTCAGTTTGAAACCACGAGGTAAGCATCTTATTACGGTCTGCATGGGAACAGCTTGTCACGTACGCGGAGCAACTGCAATGCTGAGTGAATTCGAACGACGCCTCTGTATAAAACATGGTGAGACCACACGGGATCTGAATTACACTCTGGAAACAGTGAATTGCCTTGGTTGCTGTGCAATAGGCCCTATTATTGTCTATGATGGCAAATATATCGGTGAGTTCAAACTCAAAGACGTCACAAAAGTTCTCCAGGGAAAATTATGAAACCGTTACTTATCATATCTGCTGGTACATGTGGGTTAGCCAGGGGGGCTGATGAAATTATTGACGCTGCCAAAGAGTATCAACGTAAGAATCGACTTCAGAAGAAATTTGATATCAAGATTACTGGTTGCCACGGCCTTTGTGAGGCTGAACCGAATGTATTGGTTCGTTTTAATGGTAAATTTATATTCTACCAGAAACTCAAACCTGAAAATGTAAAAGATATAATTGAAGAAACAATACTCAAAGGAACAATTATAAAAGATTTCCTTTGGTTTGATCCCAAAACAAAGGAAAAATACGAAAAAATCGATGACATTCCTTTTTATCAAAAACAACATAGGATTTTGCTCGGCCATAATGTTCTCATCGAGCCAAAATACATAAAAGACTATTTAAAACTCGGTGGTTACTCGGCACTTGGTAAAGTGCTGAAAAAGTACCGACCGCTAGATGTAATCAATATGATAAAAAAATCAGGCTTGAGAGGACGTGGGGGTGCTGGATTTCTTACCGGCAAAAAATGGGAAATATGTCGAAAAGCAAAGGGTGTGGAAAAATATGTGATTTGCAATGCAGATGAAGGTGATCCTGGTGCTTATATGGACAGGAGCCTTCTAGAGGGAAGTCCCCATGGTGTATTAGAAGGTATGATTATTGGTGCATATGCAATAGGCGCTAATAAGGGGATTATTTATGTCCGGAATGAGTATCCACTTGCCGTAGAGAATCTTCGTAGAGCTCTTGAACAAGCGTACAGAAAGGGGTTCTTAGGGATGGACATTCTGAAATCCAAATTCAACTTTGATATCGATATTGTCCGTGGCGCTGGTGCATTTGTCTGCGGTGAAGAAACTGCATTACTAGCGTCAATCGAAGGAGAGGTAGGTAGACCTCGATCCCGACCACCTTATCCTGCGGAAAAAGGATTATGGAATAGACCAACGAATATTAATAATGTAGAAACCTGGGCGAATGTACCGCAGATTGTAATTAACGGTGCAAATTGGTTTTCACAAATTGGGACAAAGGGCAGTAAAGGAACTAAAATATTTTCTCTTGTTGGCAAGATAAACAATACCGGTCTTGTTGAGGTTCCAATGGGTATTACTTTAAGAGAAATTATCTATGATATTGGCGGGGGTATTCCGGCTGGGAAAAAATTTAAAGCGGTGCAGACTGGTGGTCCTTCAGGCGGTTGCATACCGCATAGTCTTTTGGATTTGCCTATTGATTATGAGGGTCTCACGCAAGCAGGTTCAATGATGGGTTCTGGTGGTATGATTGTGATGGACGAAGATACTTGTATGGTTGATATTGCGCGTTATTTTTTGGATTTTACGCAGCAAGAATCATGTGGGAAGTGTCCCTCTTGTCGGCTTGGTACAAAACAGATGGTGCAGATATTAAGTCGTATAACCGAAGGTAATGGTGAATATCGAGACCTTGAATTGTTGGAGGAAATTAGTGAGAATATCAAAGCTAGTTCTTTGTGTGGATTAGGGCAGACCGCGGCAAATCCGGTTCTAACAACAATCAAATATTTTAGGGACGAATATCTTGCGCATATCAAGGAGAAACGCTGTCCTGCACTGGTTTGTAAATCGCTAATTTCCTACGTGATTGACGCTGAACTGTGTAGTGGTTGCACGGTCTGTGCCAAAAATTGTCCGAGTGATGCGATAACCGGTGAACCAAAAGGGATCTACACGATAGATCAGAAGAAGTGCATTAAATGCGGTATCTGCCTTACAGTTTGTCCATCAAAGTTTAAAGCAGTGAAGAAAGTATCGCCACCAGTAAAGTGAAGATGAGAAGTTAAGAAGATATGAAGATAAAATTTCCTAATATCCCAGGTTCCAAACTTCTTAACTTCAATATTAGTTTGAACCAACATGATTAAATTAACAATAAACAAAAAAGAGATATTGGCAAAGAGAGGTGAGACCATTTTAGAGGTTGCGCAGAGACAAGATATCTACATCCCGACATTATGTTATCATAAGGATCTTGTACCCTATGGCGGTTGTCGGTTGTGTATTGTGGAAGTCAAGGGTTGGTCAATCCCTGTTGCCTCATGTACACTGCCGGTCGAAGATGGCATGGTGGTTAAGACTGATACACCACGACTAAAAAAGCTACGTAGATTTTCTTTGCAATTAATCCTTTCAGAGCATCCGCATGCCTGTTTGATATGCGATAAAGAAGAGGAGTGTGCTCAGTATCAAGAGTGTATCGCGAAGTCCGCGGTAACCTTTGGATGTAAATTTTGTGCACGCAATGGCGATTGTGAATTACAGGAACTTGTGGAAAAATTTGGGATTAAAGAGATACCATTCGAATTCAGTTATCGGAATCTGGAAATCGAGAAATTCGATCCGTTCTTTGAACGTGATTACAATTTATGCATCCTTTGTGGAAGATGTGTGCGGATGTGTCAGGAGGTAAGGGGTGCTGGGATTTTGGATTTTCAGCACCGTGGTCCGGAAACGATTGTTGGCACTGCATATAATCTATCCCACCTCGAGACCGGGTGTCAATTCTGTGGCGTTTGTGTAGATGTGTGTCCTACTGGTGCATTGAGAGATAGGTACAGTAAATGGCTTGGTTTACCCCAGCGATATGTGAAAACAACGTGTGCGTTGTGTAATATTGGATGTTCAATCAAGATTAATGTCCGCGCTAACACCGTGGTGAGTTCAACGCCCGATAATAATCAAATTTGCGTGAGAGGTCGTTTCGGTATTGCTCCATTGGTCCATCATCCAAAGCGTATTATATCGCCAATGTTAAGAAAAGGGGAGCGTCTTGTTGAAGTAGAA
>JAUVZL010000089.1 GCA_030602565.1 Candidatus Stahliibacteriota bacterium | reverse complement strand
GCTGATCTTTGGGTAAAGGTTGCCTATGCGATGTGGCGAAAAAAAGAGCGCTATGATGAACAAAAGCATTTAGCATCAATGGCTCAATTCTGGTTAAGAAATAATTCTCGAATGAAGGCTTGACATAGTAAGTCTACAGATATAAGATATGTGATTTACTATGTTTCAGCCTTTGGCTGAAAAAAAAGGAGGTTTTATGAAGTATTTTATTGGTTTAATGCTTGCTTGCAGCTTACTCTTTAGCCAGGTTTTGTACGAAGAATACTTTACTGATGGGAATATGCAGCTCGAGTGGGGTCCCTGGTTTACTGATAGTCTTGGGATTGGTGATAGTATGGGTGTTATCAATGATCCAACAACTCCAGGCGGCGATTCTTGGGCAGGCCGGATATCAAATGAGTACATGGGGGCTGCTGGGTTGACCTATGCGGGTGCAAGTAGTCTAGTAGATTATTCAATTGAGGCGTGGGTATATACGCTTGTCACTACAGCCGCCGGTCCTTACAATGGTATTGCGATCAGGATGGATCCGTCAACCCGATACCTTTATCGTCTTGTATCTGATTTTGATAATAGTGCACGGATTAGGCTTGGCCTCATTGGATATCAAGGGTATCCAGTTGTTTTGAGAGACTGGACATCTTCAGAAATCCCCGGTGGTGTTCCTTCCTCGTCATCATGGCATAAATTCAAATTAAAGGTGGTTGCAGATTCGATCTGGGCATACTATGATGAGCAAATGTTGCCTGACTGTCCGATTATAAATGATAGCGTATCTTCTGGATACTTTGGCATCTACGTTTTCAATATGTCAGATACGACTTCAACAAAATGTGACAACATCATTGTATTGGATGTTACTGGTATCGCCGAGAGCCAGAACTATACAAAGGGAAACATCAGCGTTATCCCCAATCCCTTCATCGACAAAACTTATATCAGTTTTGGCAAAGCGCAAAGTGTTCCGTCCCCAGGGGACGAGAATCCTCGTCTTTCAGACGGGACAGAGCGCACGGCGTTAAAAATATATGATGCAACTGGTCGAAAGGTGAGAGAATTGTTACTGCCTACTGCATACTCCATAGTGCCTACGGTTATCTCCTGGGATGGTACAGACAGCTACGGTAATTCTGCAGCACCGGGTGTATATTTTATTATAGATAGTAATGGGTATGTTCTGGAAAATGTAGTGAAATTGCGTTGAGTCAACTTGCGACAAAAAAGGGCGCTAATATTGGTCAGCGCCCTTTTTTGTTATCTTTTGATAAATCAGATTTTAACAATCTTTTTGGTAATTATCTGGGTTCCGACCTTTACTTCCAAGATATACACGCCTTGAGAGAGAGCATTACCATATCTATCGTTCATTAGTAATTCGACTGTGTGATTTCCAGAGGCCATCTTGCGGGTGATATCGTTTAGCTTTCTGCCTGAGCAGTCATAAATAGAAATTTTCAAATTTTCCTTTGCTGCCAGAGCAAGATGGAAATGGAGTTTCGATGTAACTGGGTTGCTCCGTATAGTCAAGCTTGACTGTTCAGTTACATGAGCAATCTGTTCGTCAATCCCGGTATTATGACCGAGCGGTATTAAAAATGGGTCGGCAAGCAAGGTCATGCCATAATGCCAGCACAAACGGTCATAGGTCATGCCAACTGAGTCGTAAATGCAGGCAAACCAATACTTGAACGCCTCGCCGAGTTTTTTTCCTTCGCCTAGCGGCCGATAAAAATAATTGAAATCCAGCATACTACCGGTTTTCGTTGAACCGATTGAGCCAATGCCGCTGCCAGGGTTGAATATGGCACGGCTGCCACCACAATTACCGGTTGTTGTGTATCGGCTGAATGAACAGGCAAAAAAGTTGTAGAAATTTGTTGGCGGGTCCTGATTAGTATACTCGTAAGAATAATAGTAATCGTATGACCCACCGTTATTATAGGCGAATTGATGACCGCCTGGCCATGAGTGTGCACAGACCTGGACCCATGCTTGAATTGTGTCGAGGTTTCTTCGATATATCGATGCTCTTGTTGTTTCGGCATCCCAGTAATTCATCGTATCAGAGTAGAGCAGGGATACATCGCCAGCCCATTGTCCAGCCCATGGTATCCAGTCGTCGTCTACAAAAACAAGTGCCCGCTGTATGAGAAGCAAGGTATCGTGGCGAAAGGAATTATTCTTGCTAAAGTAATTTTTGAGTAACAACGTATCATTACCTAATCCACTTGGATAAAGCCGTCCAATATATATATATCAGGGTGGACACTGCCAGTGTGACCGTCATACTTACCATTACCCGTATTCATGGTATCGAGCCAGGTTCCATTCAAATCCATGTAGAACAGATCCATGGGAAAGTCTTTGTACCCATTTCCGAAATCGTCGGCGACCTCAAACCAGGCAACAGGTAGGTTACCTATGAATAGGGCGCCCTCAATGCTATTATTATTGTAGAGATTCTGCAGAAAGCTACGGAGTGTTTCAGGTGTACCACCGGTTATTTGATAACTGTAAACAGTATGACCTTCAGATTGCAGGTTACTAGTCAACTGGTTCAATTCACTGTTCAAAGCACTGGCAATACTTTGTTCAATTAGGATCGCAACACTACCGGCTTGGTCACCATAAGTAACATTCTCGAGTGTGTATGAGAACTCAGTGTACGGGTGAGTTGCGCTCCATTCCTCATAGGTTTCAGGACTTGAACCTTGAGGACCTGCCCATTTTAAAATCGGTATGTCACTTTGTCCAATGCTTAAGACAAATGTCAGGATAAATAACAGCATTATTTTTTTCATGAAACCTCCTTGCTGTATTTTAAGGATTTTGCAAATAAAGTCAAGTATTGGGTGAAGCAGTTATTAAGTAACTGGAAGCTTTGAATCCTAACGGATTGGAAGAGAGCACTACGTGCTGGAAAGGAGCCTACGGCTGGAAGGGAGCTACGCACTTTTGATGAAGTGCGGGATGGAATTTAAATCGTTAATAGCGTTAGTTTCTTCAGTTTATTTAGGCGTTTAGGTATTTTGGATTTTAGGTGTTTGTATCTTCTCCGTTTCACCGTTTCTCCCAGTCCCCGTGTTTTTCTGTCTCCAGCCAAAGGCGTGTCTTCAGGAGCAAAGCGACATGTCTTCAGGCAAAGCTATATTGCCGTGACTTCATCCACCGAGGTGAAGTGTGTGGTCTTGCTTGACTTGTTAGGGTTTGTCCATATAATTGCACGGTGAATGATTTACTTATTGAATTGAACAAAGAACAGCAAAAAGCAGTCAAGATAACAAAAGGTCCGATTCTCATCCTTGCCGGTGCAGGGAGTGGTAAAACAAGGGTTATTACCCATCGTATTGCACATCTGATCAAGAAAGGGTATGTTGATCCATGGGGTATATTAGCGATTACTTTCACCAATAAAGCCGCGGATGAAATGCGTACCCGCCTTTATAACCTATTAAATAACCCCGGTAATATGTGGATCAAGACATTTCATTCAACCTGCGCAAGGATTTTGAGGGAGGTATTAGCACATGAGAAGTCAGTTAAAGATATTGCTGGCGTGTCCGAAAATTTCACGATCTATGACGAGCATGACCAGATAGTTTTGATAAAAGAATGTCTTAAGGATAGGAACATAGATCCTCAAGTGTTCTCTCCGTCTGCAGTAGCGGCTTATATCAATCGGATAAAACAAGACCTCCGGTCAATAGACGATATTGATAACGACCTTATGAAAACATTATATGAAGACTACAATAGCAAAATGTCCGACTGCAATGCCTTGGATTTTGGCGATTTGATTATGCGGGTGGTCAGGATATTCCAAAAAGACCAGCCGACTCTTATTCATTACCAGGAACGGTTCCAATATATCCTGGTCGATGAATATCAGGATACTAACAACGCTCAATATGTATTGACAAAACTCCTTGCTGAGAAACATCGTAATCTGTGCGTTGTTGGTGATGATGATCAATCGATCTATTCGTGGCGTGGTGCCGAGATAAGGAATATCCTTGATTTTGAGAAGGATTTTCCGGATGCGGTAGTGATAAAACTCGAACAAAACTATCGTTCGACAAAAACGATTCTTCAAGCTGCTTCAGCAGTTGTCATGAATAATGAACGCCGCAAGGTCAAGGTGCTCTGGTCAGATGAAGAGCAGGGCGAAAAGATTGAATTCAGTGCCTTGGATGATGCCTATGCAGAAGCAGCTTTTGTCGCCCGCAAAATCATTGAATCGAAGTTCCGTGGTATTAGGTTGGGGGAGATGGCGGTTTTTTACCGCATCAATTTTCAATCCCGGGTTTTTGAAGAGGCGTGCATAAGGTTCCAAATACCCTATGAAGTCGTTGGTGCATTGAAATTCTACGACCGAGCAGAAATAAAAGATGTACTCGCTTATCTCAAGGTTATCGATAACCCGCAGGATGCAGTGAGTCTATGCCGTATTATCAATGTGCCGGCGCGCAAGATAGGGCATATCACCTTGGAAAAACTGGTCACCCATGGTAAGCTGAGCCGGCTTTCGCTTTACAATGTATTGAAGCAAGTTGATCAGGTTGAAGGTATCGCTAAGAAAATGAAGGAACGTATTAGTGAGTTCATAAATATGATGGAGGGGTTCCGGAAAAAATGTGTAACTATGCGCCTTTATGAATTTGTTCTCATGGTTGTAAAGGATTCAGCTTATCTGGACAGCTTGGATCCAGAGAAAAGTGAAAAGGACTACACACGGCGCAAGAATGTCGAAGAGTTGTTAATTTCAATTAAAGATTATTGCAAACAGAACCCTGACGCGATGCTGAACGGGTATTTGGCAGACGTTTCACTGCGCAGTGAGATCGACGAGTGGGAAGCCTCAACACAGCGCGTTAGCCTGATGACTTTGCATAATGCTAAAGGGTTGGAGTTCGATACCGTTTTTATAACGGGTTTGGAAGATGGTTTGATCCCCCACTATAAATCAAAGTCCGAGTTGGACCAGTACGAAGAAGAGCGGCGCTTGTTGTATGTGGGCATCACGCGTGCCCGAAAAAAATTATTCCTGACCAAGGCGAAGCAGCGACCCACGTTGCGCGGCGGTTTAGTATACACAACGATTTCGCCATTCTTTAAAGAAATACCCGATGATGTTTTAGGGTCAGGTCTTGAAATTTAAGATTGGTGATCTGGAGGTTTTATGGCGCGACCATTAAGAATAGAAATTGCGGATGCGATATATCACGTTATGTCTCGTGGTAATGAGAAAAGAAATATTTTTCGTGATGACAATGACTATACGAAGTTTCTGACTTATCTTAGCGATGGAACGCAAGTCTATCGATATAGAATGCTTGCATATGTTCTTATGCCCAATCACTATCACGTGATGCTTCAAACTATTGAGCCTAATCTCTCTCGGGCAATGCACCATCTAAATACGGCATACACTGTATATTTCAACAAAAGACACAACAGAGTAGGTCATTTGTTCCAGGGGCGCTACAAGGCAATTCTTATTCAAAAGAACCCCTATTTGCTAGAAGTATCTCGTTATATTCATTTGAATGCCCTTCGTGCGGGTTTGATTACCGATCTTCTGAAATATCGGTGGAGCAGTTATCATTATTATGTTAGGCGCAGAGCGAAACCAAGGTGGCTTGAGGTGAACGATATTCTCGAGATGTTATCAGAAAATCCGAGAAAGCAAAGTCGTTTATACAAGCGATTTGTTGAAGATGGTTTCTCAGAGACTAGTAGCCCTTTTGAAAAAGTATATGCACAGACGATTTTGGGTGAGCAGGATTTTGTGGATGAAGTTATGGATATGATAGACTTAAAAAAGAATCAAGAAATCCCAGCCTCGAGGAAGCTCATTGATAGGTACGGTTTCGATAACATTCTGAGTGCGGTTAGTAGAGTCACTAATAAAAGCACAGCAGAAATTTTGGACGGGGGGCGTTTTTCTCTGGAACGCAAGATTCTAATATATTTCTTGAGAGTGAAAACTGCGATGTCATTGAAGGAAATCGGTGAGAGGTTCGGCATCAGTTATTCGGCTGTCTCGCAGACCAAAAAGATATTTGAATCCAATCTGCAACAGGATGAATCACTGATCGGTATTGTAAGGAAAATCAATGAATTGCTCGAATCTTAAATTTCAAGACCTGACCCTCACAAGGAGTCTTTTTCCGATAACGAATGAATTGATATATTTTAATCATGCGGGGACAGGTCCTTTGTCCACGCCGGCCAAGAAAGCGATTGATGACTGCATAGCAGTATTCGCGGCGCGGGCAGAGTTCAAAGTGGAAGATTACTTTGCACAAGTAAAAAACTGGCGTGCGGTTGTGGCAAGGTTGATAAACGCCGCGCCTGAAGAAATCACGTTTGTCCATAATACTTCAGAGGCTTTATATATTGCACTTGTTAATATCCCTTTGAAAGACGGTGATAAGGTTTTAGTCATGGATGAGGTTTTTCCGGCGATAAGGTATATTGTGCAGTATAACCTGCCTCAAGTAAAGAAGCTTTTTGTACCATTCTTGGGTCGAGATCCAATTGAGGTTGTTAAAAAGAACTTTGATAAAAAGCTAAAAGTGGTTGTGCTTGAACTTGTTCATTATCTTACTGGAGAGATGATAGACCTCAAGCCGCTCATTGAGTTCTGTAGGGAAAAGGGCATCTATCTAGTCATTGATGGTATTCAGGCAATCGGTGCAGTGGATTTTGATGTCAAGGAGACCGGTGTGGATTTTCTTGCTTGCGGTGCTGGAAAATGGCTTTTTGGGCCGACTGGCGCAGGGTTTTTATACGTGAACAAAAGACACTTCAGGATTTTAAAAGGGCTACATGCTGGTTGGCTTGGCGCAGAGTGGAGTGGGTTTGAAGACTGCCAAATCAGTCCACCATTATACCCTGACGCCCGGATGTTTGAATTAGGTTCAAGAAATATCATCGGCATCAGTGCTTTGGTTGCAAATATCAATATTTTGTTGAAGTGTGGGATGAGGAGTGTCCAAGAGAAGATTATGAGCTTGAAAAATGACCTGGGTCAAAGATTTCTTGCAATGAAGTATGAAATAGTAACGCCTTTTGAGTCACCCCAATCTGGGATTCTGACGGTTCGACCACCACGAAATGCAAAGGATGCATTTGATCGCTTGCGCAAGGCAGATATCGTTGTTTCGCTACGCAGCAATTGCCTGCGTTTTTCCCCACACTTTTACAATACTGAAGAAGAAATAGAAGAGATATTTAAGGTAATCAGTTATTGAGTAAGGCAGTTATTAAGTAACTCAGGCTGTTGATTTAGTGGAGTAGGGGCTTTAGCCCCGTCAAAAGCAATGAAATTTCATCAGTTTTCACGAGCATAAATGCTCTACTCCAGTGAAAAATGACTTTTTCAACAGCCT
>JAUVZL010000051.1 GCA_030602565.1 Candidatus Stahliibacteriota bacterium | reverse complement strand
TCAATCGAGGTTTCGAAACCTCCCCTGCAGTAATAATCCCAATGTAAGGTGGGAGCGACTTTCCAGTCGCGATAACGGTTGTATTGTCTCCTTTTCTCCCCGTCTCCGTTTCCCCGATACTCTGCAAACGGGGTTGACATTGCCATATGTTTGGATACAATAATGTGGAGTATAGATGATAAGCAAGGGAAGAGAAGACGAATTAAACAAGATAATAAAGAGCGTAAATGAATTCGAAGCTGACGGTAAATTCAAGCAGGCAATAAAAGAACTTCAGAAAGTAATAAAGATAAACTCTGAGAATGGTAATGTTTATAACCGTCTCGGCGACCTTTACATAAAAAACAATAATATAGATGAAGCAACTGAAGCGTTTCAAAAAGGCGTTGAAGCTTTTCGTAAAGACAATTTTGCACGAAACGCCCTTGCCCTGTGCAAAAAGATATTGAGACATAACCCCGGTCACGTGAGAACTAATCTTGACATCGCTGAATTATTGGTAGACCTTGACGAGAAAAGTGATGCACTCATTTACTATTTCTCATACATTGACAAAGAACTTGCCGAGAAGAACACTAAAGAGGCTCTAAAGGCAATTGATGCTGTAAAAGACCTTGAGATCTTCAACGGTAAAGTTATTAGGAAAATCAATGAAGTATATAAGATACTCGGGAGAAATGATCTTGCCAAGAAATTTGCTGAACAGTTGCTTAGAGATGATACGGTTATCGACGATATTACCGTGCTCGAAACACCGGTTACTCCTCCCAAAGCCAAACCGCCTGAGAAAGTAGAAGTCAAGAAGATAAAGAGAGAAGTTATTGAGGAAAAGAAAACTTCTAAAGTTGAACCGGAACCTCGCCGTATTGAGTTAGACACCGCACATCTCGATGATGCCGTAGACAGTATTGAAAGTGCGGTTGCCCAGTTGCGTAAAGCGATGCGTCTGGATGAGGTGGTTGTTGCCCTTGAAGGGTCGTTAACCAGTCTTTCTAACGAGCACAAAAAAGCCATTGCCCTTATGCAAAAATCACTGCATATTAACCTTACTGCACTTGAGGGATCAATAAAGGAGTTTCACGAGAGTTCACACAAGAATATGGAGGACTTGGAGCCGCTGCTCCGGGATTTGAGTGGTGCGTTATCAGATCTGAGTAAGAATCAGGCGACCTTTACCAATGACGTAAATACTAACTTGAAGAAAATGAGTGACAGCTTCAACGCCACTACCCGGGATGCCATGCGCGACGTCAACAAAGCCTTGGGTGGATTCCAAAAGGCAAGTAGTGATATGCGCAGCAAGATGGAGGAGACAAAAGAATGTACTGCTTCAATGTTGGGCATCAACGAAGAGATAAAAGTTTCGTTGCAGCAAATGAATGATTCTATGCTCAAATTTATAATGGCGCAGGAGTCCAAAGAGAAAAAGCAGGGTCGTTTCGCGTTCATCATTATCATCATCGTTGCCATAATATGCGGCTTGCTACTTTTTTCGATTATTTTTTAAGTCATAAAATAGACACATATCCGGGTCAGGAAACCCCACCTACGAAAATCCACAGTAAGCACTAAGTACATTTCGTACTCGTGTCTCGTCCCGCAAAGCGGGATCCTCGATTTATCCCGCTTCGTATTATAATACTATACATAGAATTGCGGGATTTACCGATCATTATATGTATCAATATGAAAAATCGGGATAGATCGTATTCGTTATTATATGACTTTACGAGCACGAAAAACGAATTACGAATACGGATTAATCATTCAACGTATTCCTTAATGTATGTTCTCGACAAAGCTCGAACAGTAAAGTTGTTTATTCTTCGAGCGAGCAGAGCGAGTCGAGAAGTTATCCTAGAAAAAATCTTAGATCTGAAATCTGCAATCTTAAATGCAATGTCGTCTCTGCCTGAGCCAGACAGGTGTTGTATCAGAGCACCCAATAAATTGGGAGACTACATTCTGTTTGATTTGTAAGTTCGTATGTTGTTTCTACAGCGAAACGTGTCTGCAGCGTTAGCGTAGCTCCAGCGCAATGTGTCTTCAAGCTGCCGCAGGCAGCTGTAATTCCTGGGTGTTTTTTCTATTTTTTTGTCTTTGCCTGCATACCAAGATAGGCGTAGATAAAGTCGTCTATGTCGCCGTCCATGACTTTATCGATCTGCGATGTTTCGCAGTTTGTCCGGTGGTCCTTTACTAGTTTATACGGATGAAAAACATACGAACGAATTTGATGCCCCCAGGCAATGTCGGTTTTCTGAGCCTCAAGCTTATTCAATTTTTCTTCTTCTTTTTTCCGGTAATGTTCATACAATCTAGAGCGCAGGATCTTCATGGCATTTACCTTGTTGTGAAACTGGGAACGTTCGTTCTGGCACTGTACAGTTATCCCGGTGGGGATGTGAACGATACGGACGGCTGAGGCGACTTTATTTATATTCTGACCGCCGTGCCCGCCTGCCCGGAACGTGTCGATACGCAAATCGTCCTCATTGATTTCAAAATTTACTTCCTCAATTTCCATATAGACAAAAATTGATGCGAAGGATGTATGGCGCCGTGCATTTGTATCAAAGGGCGAAATGCGGACTAAGCGATGTATCCCTAGTTCAGCTTTCAGTAAACCATATGCATAGTTACCGGTTACTTCAATAGTGGCATCTTTGATACCGGCAACTTCACCAGGTAATAGATTGAGGACGCGGTGCTTGAATTTCTTTTGCTGCAGCCACCTCAAGTACATTCTGAAGAGCATTTCTGCCCAGTCGCAAGATTCTGTACCACCTGCTCCCGGATGGATGGTGAGGATACAGTTCTTGATATCATTCTCATCACTTAAAAGAAGTTTTGCATCAAGGCCCCGGATTCTTCGATCTACTTCTTTGATCTCATAAATTGCTTCCTTGATCATCTTACTGTCGAGCTCAGGCAATGCGATGAGGTCAGTGAGCAATCCGATATCTTCTTCGAGATGGTGTATTTCATCGAGCCAGAACTGCTTCTCGCTGATTGCCGACATTGTCTTTTGGGCGGATAGCTTATCTTCCCAGAAATTTGGTGCAGTTGTTTTCTGCTGGAGCTTTGCAATACCTTGTTCTACGGCTTTTAGGTCAAAGATGCTCCTTTAGATTTTGGAACCTTGTTTTGAGGTTTTTTATATCTTCAAGGTTTATTCTTTTGAAATTACCGGATTTATCCATTTGTTACTCGCTCTTTTTCTTGCGCTTTTTTGGTTTTACTGTTTTTTTCTTGGCATAGCGCCTGATGAACTTTTCGACGCGACCGGCTGAATCCACGATTTTCTGCTTGCCGGTGAAGAAGGGATGGCAATTCGAACAGAGATCAACTGATATTTTTTCCACTGTCGACCTTGTCTCAATCTTATTACCACAGGCACAGGTTATTGTGCACTTAACATATTTGGGGTGTATTTTCTTTTTCATATTTGCACTCCTTATGTACTATCGTTCATCGATTTGAGGAACTCTTTGTTTGTTTTTGTTCTTCCCATTTTCTCGGTGAGAAACTCCATTTGCTCGATGACGTTCATCTCGGACAGGAATTTACGAAGAATCCATAAGCGGTTCAGTTCAAATTCAGCGAGTATCAATTCTTCTTTTCTGGTTCCTGATTTATACAGGTCCAGAGATGGGTAAATCCGACGGTCAGATAGATGACGGTCAAGGATTAACTCAAGGTTGCCAGTGCCTTTGAATTCTTCAAAGATCACCTCGTCCATTCTTGAACCGGTATCCACCAGCGCGGTAGCGATGATTGTCAGGCTTCCTCCTTCTTCGATCTTACGTGCTGCACCGAAGAACTTTTTTGGTTTTTGAAGTGCAGTTGAGTCCAAACCGCCAGACAGGGTTTTGCCTGAATGGGGAACGACTGCATTATGCGCTCGGGCAAGCCGTGTGAGACTGTCCAGTAAGATGACGACATCAGTCTTTGTCTCTACCATTCTCTTTGCTCGCTCGAGAATAATTTCGCCGACTTCGGTATGCCGATCCGGTGTTTCGTCGAAAGTTGAAGAGACAACCTCAGCGTCCACTGAACGTTCGAAATCAGTGACTTCTTCGGGTCGTTCGTCGATCAAAAGCACGATAAGGTATATTTCAGGATGATTTGTCCTTATTGAATTAGCTATTTTTTGGAGCAGTATTGTTTTACCAGCTCGGGGCGGCGAGACGATTAAACCCCGTTGGCCTTTGCCAATAGGCGTGAAGAGGTCAACGATTCTCATGCAAAGGTCGTTCTTTTCTTCGATTTCGAGGTGGATTCGCTCAACCGGATAAAGCGGTGTCAGCTTATCAAAGGCTACTCTTGATTTGAATTGAGCGAGCGCGATATTGTTGATTTTTTCGATTTTGATCATTGCGAAGTATCGTTCGCCTTCGCGCGGCGGTCGTGCAAGTCCCCGTATGTGATCGCCGACCTTAAGGTTGAACTTGCGAATTTGCGAAATCGATAAGTAGATATCATCATGGCTTTGTAAATAGTTGTAATTCGGTGATCTGAGAAAGCCGTAACCGTCAGGATGGATTTGCAGGACGCCCTCAACCGGGACAAGTTCAGCTCGCTGTGTTTCAGCTTCGATTATTGCATGAATCAAATCCGGTTTCTTGAGATCCGTATAGTTCTGAAGTCCCAGTTCTTTGGCCATACTTTGAAGCTCAGTTACTTTCTTTTTGCTGAGTTCTATTACTTCCATATAACACCTTGCATCATCATATTTTTATTTCTCCTTTTTTCAGTCATTGTCTAAAAATTACATTCGTGAATCTGGGCAGGAATTTGCGCAACATATTCTAAAGGAAATACCTTTGTCCTATATTTCATCACAAATCAGATAATTTTACTCCACTCCCGAGACACTTAACCAAAACCAATTTCATTATTTGGAAATATAAGGATAATTTATTATACTTATATTTTATTTCTTGTCAAGACCTAAATCGCCACCATTTTTTCAATCGCCTTTAGCGCTTTTTTGCGAATGGTTTCATCGACGTGTATTTCATGCTTCATGTCTTCGAGCGCCCACAGTATTTTTTCCAGACTATTTAGCTTCATGTTAGGACAGATCGCATTGGGACTGCCCGCAATGAATTTTTTATCAGGGTTTTCTTTTTGCAAGGGATAGAGCATGCCGACTTCAGTGCAGATAATGAATTCGCTTGTTTTGCTGTCTTTAGCATAAGATATCATCTGTGACGTTGAGCATATTCGGTCGGCGATTTCCTGGACCTCAATCCGGCATTCAGGATGAACCAGGACTTCAGCTGTCCGGTGTACTCTTTTGAGTTTTTCGATGTCTGCTCTGGAGAAGACCATGTGGGTTGGGCAGTAACCTGACCAGAGGTAGAATTTCTTGGTCTTGGTCTGTCGCTCAACATAAGACCCGAGATACTTGTCAGGGGTGAAAATTATTTCTTCATTGCCAAGTGAATTGACAACCTTAATCCCGTTTGCTGAAGTGCAGCAGATATCTGAAAGGGCTTTTACTTCAGCGGTGGAATTGATATAGGTAACTACTGCGGCACCAGGGTGCTTTTCCTTTTCCCGACGCAGTTGTTGGTCTGTGATCATGTCCGCCATAGGGCAGCCAGCATGTAGATCGGGGATTAGAATGATCTTACCGGGGTTGAGAATTTTTGCGGTTTCCGCCATAAAATGGACTCCGCAAAAGAGAATTACTTTACAGTCGAGCTTTTGAGACAGCCGTGCGAGCTCCAGGGAATCACCGGTGAAATCAGCGATGTCCTGGACTTCGGGCAACTGATAATTGTGGACGAGTATGACCGCGTTCTTTTCTTTGCGCAGCAGACTGATTTTCTCGGTGATTTCTTGCATATGGTTCTAATCAGTAATCGATGGACTAAGGATATAGTGGATAGGGTTAACCGGGATCTGGGAAACACGCACTTCATAGTGAAGATGCGGACCAGTGCTCTTTCCTGTGCTGCCTACATAGGCGATGACATCACCTCTATTTACTTTTTCTCCGTTTTCAACCTTTATCCGCTGGCAATGTCCATACAGAGTCGTGTAACCATAGCCATGGTCTATTTCAAGAGTCAAACCAAAACCTCGTCTTTCTCCAGCAAACTTTACTGTGCCATCAGCCGGTGCAATAATTGGCGTGCCTGGTGGTGCGGCGATATCCAAACCCTCATGCATCTTTATCTGACCAGTAAAGGGGTCGATACGGTAGCCAAACCCGCTCATGAACCATCCCTGGACCGGTATTATAGAGGGGGTATGTTCTCGTAAAAACTTTTTCCCGTCGAGATATTGGATGATATTGGTAAAGCTTTCTTCTTGCAGTTGGGAACGTGAGAGCAAATGATCCAGAGTTTTTGACAAGCTCGCCAGGTCACTGTATACATTGGTTGATAACCCCTCAGCATTATGGAAGATACTGGAGCCGCCAATCCCCATGTTGCGCAGGTCATCGCTTATTGGATTGAGAGAAGCATAAGTCCGGAGTTTCTTGTCATATTCTTCCAAGCTATCAATCAGAATAGCCAAATCAGCGATGTCCTGTTCAATTCTACTGATCTCAGCACGCACTATTTGGTTTTCTTGGTTTAACCGTTCGAACTTTCTTTTGTCGACGCGGTGAGACGTAAATATCGTGATATTATAGATAAAGAGTACTAATACTGCAACGAACACTAAACACGCAAGGATAACAAACGCGAGTTTCACGTGGAAGTTTATTCTTTTATTATCTTTGCTTGAAATTAAAATGATGTCCAAGGGAACGTCTCCAAACATATTATACAAACGATTGTGAAAATGTCAAGAGGAGGAATGGAGTGGTATCTTGATACCTTTTTCCCTGGCAAAAGACATGGCGTCTTTGTACCCGGCATCATAATGTCGCGCAATGCCAAGACCAGGATCATTCGTAAGAACCCTTTGAATACGCTCTGCCATTTCATCGGTACCATCACATACCAGAACCTGACCCGCATGTATTGAATACCCGATGCCCACACCACCGCCATGATGTACAGAAACCCAGGAAGCACCTGAAGCAGTATTGAGAAGTCCGTTCAATATGGGCCAATCAGCAATGGCGTCTGAACCGTCGAGCATACCCTCGGTTTCCCGGTAAGGCGAGGCGACTGACCCGGTGTCAAGATGGTCGCGACCAATGACTACCGGTGCTTTGATTTCATTGGTTTTTACCATGCGGTTGATTTCCAACCCCAATTTATCCCGTTCTCCATATCCAAGCCACATAATCCGCGCTGGCAAACCCTGGAAAGGCACCTTTTTTTGCGCTAATTCAATCCAGCGTCGGACCGACGCATCATGGCCAAACATATCTAAGACCTTTTTATCGATGGCATAGATGTCGTTTTTGTCGCCGGACAGGGCAACCCAGCGAAAAGGACCGCGACCTTTGCAAAAAAGAGGTCTGATATATTCGGGTACAAAACCAGGGATTACAAAGGGGTTTTCAATCCCGGCTTTTTTTGCCTGACCTCGTATATTATTGCCGTAGTCAAATGCTATAGCGCCTTTTTTCTGAAGCTCGAGCATCGCCTCCATTTGTCGGGCGATTGATTCAAATGCGCGTTTTTTATATTCTTTCGGGTCTTTACTGCGTAAAGCAATTGCCTGGTCAAGGCTCATATTGCCGGGTACATAACCATTGAGTGCATCATGGGCTGAAGTCTGGTCAGTCAACACATCAGGTACGATATTGCGTTTTACCAGTTCTGGTTCAATGTCCGAGGTATTGCCGATGAGGCCTATAGAACGCGGTACTTTATTTTTTACCGCGTCAAAGACCAGGTTGAGCGCTTTGTCGAGATTGTCGACCATGATATCGCAGAACCCTTGTTTTATCCGTTTTTCAATGCGTTTGGGGTCGACTTCAATATCGAGGATAACGCCTTGGTTCATGGTAACTGACAGGGGTTGAGCTCCGCTCATGCCGCCCATACCGCCGGTCAGAACCCATTTCCCTTTGAGGGAACCGCCAAAGTGTTTCTTTGCGCAGGCAGCAAAGGTTTCATAAGTTCCCTGGATAATACCCTGGGTGCCGATATAGATCCAGGAGCCGGCAGTCATTTGACCATACATTATCAAACCTAAGGCTTCGAGTTTCCTGAAATAATCCCAGTTAGCCCAGGCTGGTACAAGGAGCGAATTTGCGATGATTACGCGCGGCGCATGCTTGAACGTCTTGAAAACGCCGACTGGTTTGCCCGACTGAACGAGCAGGGTTTCGTCATTCTCAAGTTTCTTCAATGAATTAACTATTGCATGAAAGCATTCCCAGTTCCGTGCCGCCTTGCCGCTGCCGCCATAGACAACCAATTGTTCCGGGTTTTCTGCAACCTCAGGGTCTAAATTATTGTGGAGCATTCTCAAGGCTCCTTCTTGCTGCCAACTCTTGCATGAAATCTCTGTGCCTCTCGGCGCAGAGACTGGTTTATAAGCGAATTTTTTCATCACGCCTCCTTGCATCATGTTCAATTTGTAGTTGCCTCTGCCTGAGGCAGAGGCAACTACATCTTTGGTTCATATAATTGTAGTCCCCCGATTTATCGGGTATGACCACTGCTTCTGCCTAACAAATCGTGTTCGTTTTCAATTTTCTTATTCTATGCGAAAATGACTCTCTTGTCAATAATTACTGCAGAAACCCTCACCCCTGCCTGTGCCGATGGCACGCCTGCCTGTCGCGTTGGCGACGCAGACAGGGCAGACAGGCCATCCCTCTCCCTTAAAAAGTAGTTGTCTGATCCTTCAACTGCGTTCAGGACAGGTTTATCAGACTGCCCGATGAATCCCGCTCCTTCATAAGGGGCGTGGATGAATCCCGCTCCTTCATAAGGGGCGTGGATGAATCGGGCAACTACTTAACGGTCTAAACGGACGAAACGATCTAAACGTCCTCAATGTATGTTCTCGACAAGCCCCGTTAGAACTAAATATCCGTATGTTCTAATTCGTTGATTTATTGGACATAAAATTCTATGGCAAGCTGAAGCAAATAGAGAAATGGAGAATGGGAGAAACGGTGAAAGGGAGAGAAATATACAAAATACTTGGAACTAAGAACCACCTGTTTTCTCTTCGAGCGAGCGAAGCGAGTCGAGAAGTTCATTTGATAAATTCAAAATCGAGGGATTAGGGATAAAGACGAACTTAAGAAGCTAAGACGTTCAGAAGTTCTGAACCTCGTAACCTCAAAACTTCAAAATACGACGGACCCTGTTAAGTAACTTAACAGAAATGTCCAAGTTTCTATTACTGAGGGATTATTGACTTCACACCGATATTATATATAATTCAGGTGATGAAAAAACTTGCTCTACTGTCATTGATACTACTTTTATCCTGCGGATTGCTGCCCAAACAGCAGGCGCAGAAAATTCTGCAAGACGGCATAAATGACGAATCAGTCATTATAAGGGTCAATGCAGCAAAAGGGTTGAAAAAGATAGGAGATGTGCAGGCTACAAAAATGCTTTATGAAACACTGCGCGGCGAAGACAAAAACGGCGTTGTTGCTGCTCTGACCGCACTTTATGATCTAAAGGAAAGCCGCTATGCACCGGTCGTCCTTGAGCTGAGCCGAAAACAGGATCCTTTGACAAGGGCAGAAGCTTACCGGTTGATCTCGATCATGGAAGATCCCAGATGTGAAGACATTTTAATTAAGGGCACCCAGGACAAAGTAGCCAAGATAAGAAGGTTTTCTTATCTTGGGCTTGAGAAATTCAAAGAAAAACAACTTATTAGAAGTGGTCTGCATGACATCGATGTTCTCGTAAAGATCGCTGCGGCAAAGGTGCTGGGCAGGCTCGGTGAAAAAGATATGGAGAACTTTGTACGCCGACAAATGGAAACAGTCAATCTTGAGATCTGGAAACACGGTATTATTGCCCTGGCTGAAATGGGCGATACGTCGGCAATCGATTTTATAAAGGAATCTTTAAGCGATGCTCCATGGGAACTGCGTCTTGCTGCGGCTGAGGCTTTGTTGATTATGAACAATAAGGAAGGCGTTGAAGTGATAAAACAAGGGTTAGAAACAGGTGGTCCTTTTGTCCGGGTTGAAGTCGTCCAGATTCTCAGCATGCACCGAATAAGCGAAGGGCAGGAGTTATTGGAAAAAGCAACCCAGGATGAATACATTAATGTTTCTATTGTGGCGATTGAGACATTGGCAGAGTATCGCCAAAAAGCATCGCGCAAATTATTTCAAGAACTCATGAATGCACCGAATCCACTCGTTAAAATCGCCGCCGCGGCAGCTTATTTGCAGGTCGAATAATGGGACTTAAATTATTCAATACATTTTCCGGGAAAGTAGAGGACTTTAAACCTTTAGGCGAGGTTGTCCGCATTTACTCTTGCGGCTTGACTGTACAAAGTGCTCCACATATCGGGCATATGAGGGCGTATATGGTGCGTGATGTTCTTGTGCGATGGTTAGTGCACCTAGGTTACAAAGTTAAGACCTTAGAGAATTTTACTGATATAGATGACAAAATCATTGAGAAACAAAAGGAACAAAAAAGGGACTGGCGCATTATTGCCGAGGAAAATATCGCTAAATATTTAGATGCATGCGACAAATTAAATATTAAAAGAGCAGACTTTTACCCCAGGGCATCCCAGCATATTGAAGAAATAATAGAATTAGTGAACAAATTGATCGAGAAAGGTTTTGCTTATGAAAAAGGCGGTGATGTATATTTTAAAGTGCGTTCGTTTGGTAATTATGGTAAGCTTTCTAAAAAGAATATTGATGACCTTGTTTCCGGCGCACGCTGCGTTCCTACTGAACACAAGGATGACCCATTGGATTTCGCGCTTTGGAAAGCGGCAAAATCAGGTGAGCCGTACTGGGACAGCCCATGGGGTAAAGGCAGGCCAGGCTGGCATATTGAATGTTCGGCAATGTCCATGCACTATTTGGGCGAGACATTCGACATCCATACTGGTGGCGAGGATTTAATTTTTCCTCACCATGAAAATGAAATTGCCCAGTCAGTTGCAGGAACCGGTAAAGAGTTTGCCCGGTACTGGCTTCATAATGGCTGGGTGACCCTGAGCGGCGAAAAAATGGCGAAATCGACCGGCCATTATTTTCTCATTGAAGATGTGCTCAAAGATTACCGACCGAATATTATCAGGTTGTATTTATTAAAGACCCAGTATCGTCATCAGATTGAATTTTCCCGGGAGCGTCTTAATGAAGCAAAAGCAGCTTACTTGAGAATTCAGACCTATATCCATGGGTTTGAGAATCTCCCTGAAACAACTGAACCTTTGAAGCTTAAGGAATTCACTGAGGCAATGGACGATGACATCAATACACCTATGGCGCTGGGCATTATCTTTGATTTGATAAAACAGGGTTATGAAAAAGAAAGTCTGGACATCGCGGCAAGTGTTATGTTCTATTTGAACATCCTGGGATTTGCTCAAGACAAACCCGAGCAGCCGATTGACGAGGTCATGGAAGTATTGCGTGAGGTCAAGGCGCAATTGAAGCCTGAAAAGAGCACTCTGCTCAATGCCGCAGCACAGGATCTCTGGAACCAGCTTGAGAGCATAAAGTCAAGCAATGAATTCTTTCCGAATATTGTAAATGTACTCCTCAACATGAGAAACCGGCTTAGAAAAGAAAAGGATTATAAGCTTGCTGATTTTATTAGAGAGCGTCTTGCGCAAAAAGGTATCCAGATTTTTGACAAGGGAGACGTCAGTACGTTCCGGGTGGAGGCAAAGTGATCAACGCGACACAGATTAGAAAAGGGATGCTTATAAAAATGGATGATGTGCCCTATATTGTCTTGAAAGTTTCCCATGTCACGCCAGGCAAAGGCAAAGCTTTTGTACAGTGCGTGTTGAGGAGTTTTCAAAGCGGGCTTTCCAAAGAAGTGAGATTTCGTTCCAGTGACCGGGTCCAGGAGACTGAACTTGAATTAGTCGAAATGGAATATATATACAGTGCTGATAACCTGTTCTATTTTATGGACCTGGAAACCTATGAGCAGATACCTTTGGACGCTGACCTCATAGGAGATGCAGCAAAGTTTCTCCAGCCCAATATAAAGGTAAGGGTTGAGTTTTATGAAGGCAAACCTTTTGGTATTATTCTGCCGAAACATATAACCTTGAGAGTCGTTGAAACACAAGCGTACATCAAGGAAGCGACCGCGCAGGCGCAGTCAAAACCTGCCCAGCTTGAAGGCGGTCATACTTGCCAGGTGCCACCTTTTGTTGAAGTCGGCGATATGATTAAGGTCAATACAGAAAGCGGTGAATACATTGAAAGAACGTAATTTGAATTTAAGATTGCAGATTTTAGATTTGAGATTTGGAAACACCCCCACCTTCCTCCCCCTCAAGGGGGAGGATAAAGGAGGGGGATAAGGAGGTTTAATGGCTGAAGATATTCAAGAAGAGGTCAGGAAAGTTGCTGAGAAGATTCCAGGCTGCCGCTTTGTTAGCCTTGTTGGCTATGATGGTATCACTGTAGTCCAGCACTCGGTTGATGCGAATTTCGATATCAATCAATATGATGCTGAACTCTCGTCCATCATGTTGTCATCAAAAGAAGTGAGGAATAGTCTGAGCTTGGGCAATGAAAAAGAACTTATCTGGCTTACCGAAAATGCGTTCTTTAGTATACACCCGGTAGGCGAGGATTACTTTATTTATTGCTGCCTGAAACCAGTCGGTTCAAACCCTGGCGTTGCCAGGATTGAATTGAATAAAGCAAAAAAAACGATCCACAAGATCATTTATCCTGAATAATAACCTTTAAATAAGCACGACGTAGATTTTTAAGGGGGGATTATAAAACGTATAGGTATTATAGTACTATTGTCTATTGTTGCCGGCATCGTCGTTCAAAATCTATTCGATTTTCACATCGTCATTATTCTTTGTATCTGTACGCTAAGCTTGGCACTGTTTTTGTACAAGAAAATATTCTTGTACGTTGCCATCATAGCCCTGTCTATGATGAATACATTACTGCACAAACCGATTCAATTTGACCATGGTGGTCGAGCCATGGTTTTTGTAGGTAATGTCATAGGTGAGGACCAACGTGCTAATTACACAAAACTAAAGATAAACATAGAACATATCCTGGTAAATGACAAGGTGGTTGGACTTGCAATGCCAGTGGAGTTCTACACGAGAGAGACTGAAACATTGCTCGGCCAAAGAATTTGCATAAACGGGGTTGTCAGAGGGTCTAAGAGACCACATAAACCAAATATTCTCGTCGGTAATATTATTGACGTTGAAGAAAAACCCATGTTTCTGGGCAGTATCATATATGCAATCAGACATTACATTATAGGTGTCCTGAGAAATATGTTTGGTACTGGGCAGCGTGAATTAGCACTGGGTTTGATCCTCGGCGGCAGTGGACGCATCAAAGGTGATTTCAGAGATATCTTGAGCCGCGCTGGTATTCTGCACATCTTGGCTGTTTCAGGGTTACATGTCGGGTTTGTTTGTGTTTTTGCGGGTGTTTTGTTATTTTTTGTTCCTATTTCAACAAGATTAAAATTCATCATAATAATGTTGATCCTTGGGCTGTATGCCGGCATTACTGGTTTTCGACCGAGCGTCTGTCGGGCGACAATAATGGCTTTCCTGTTTGGCTTGGGACTGATCCTTCAAAGGAATGTGGATCGTGTACACATTGCTAATATCGTCGCTCTTGTTTTTCTTATTTTTGAACCCTCACTCCTCTTTGATGTCGGCGCACAGTTGTCTTTTGCTGCAGTGTACGGCATTTTCGTTATTTATCCTGTGCTTAAAAACAAAATAATTGACCGTATGCTAATCAAAACACACAGGATGATTCTAATGCCAATCGCTGTTTCATTTTCAGCACAGGTTTTTGTCGCCCCCTTACTCATCTACTATTTTCACAGATTACCAACCTTGGCCCTAGTCACTAACTTCCTTATTGTGCCACTCGCGTCAGTTTGTATTTTTCTACTATTCTTTATTCTGCTTGCAAGCACATTTTCTTTGTTCTGCGTTCATTGTCTTGCTTTCTTTGTTTCTTGTTTATTTGCTCTTCTGACATCAATTGCAAGGTTCTTCGCTGATCTACCTTTTTCTACACTCGCACTTTCAATATCACCAGTTTTCTTGCCGTTTTGCTACCTGCTGTTTCCACACAAAACCAGAAGATGGGCGATTTATTGCATAATATGTATGGCATTTTTCTTTTCGATTGCGGGATTTACCGATTGCATGGTTATCAGAGCAGCACCATTTGGTGCTCTAGTTACGACTAATCAAAGTAGTGTTTTCGTGACTATTAAGTGCTCGAGTGTGAACACAGCGCGTTTCTTAAGCCAACATAATATTACTGATTTGGATTATCTGATTGCTCCTCGTTTCTATTATCCGGTAAAGGAGAGATTTTTTAAATATGGCGATGTACTGCATATACAGCGTATTACCTTAGGACAAATGCTGATCAGAATAGGGCAGAACTTGGAAATAGAATACCGAGACCGGCAGGTCTATTCACAGAATTACGGAGATGGATCTAAAGCAACCACGCAAGATGTTCAGTACGTTATCACAGATGGTGACAAAGCGTTTAGTTTTTCTGCGCCGTCTGATTGCTCTATTCTGGAGCGAATGATAATTGATTTGAAAACCGCTGCCCTCAAGATAGCCACGTTGTTTTAAAAACAGAAGACCGAAGATCCCAGACTGCCGACGGTTTTTTCCACCCCTTCGAGGATTTCGCAGGATTTGACCAGTGCTTTCATCGTATTGTGGTCGTCATAAAGGGGGCGGTCAACATCAAGGTGCGCAACGTGTTTGCGCACGATTTGTTTTGCCGCACTGACGCCTTTACCCGGCGTGAATTCGCGGAAATCCAATGCCTGCGATGCACCCATGAATTCGATACCGAGTACGCCATAGGCATTATCCAGGATTTGTGAATTTTTTATCGCGGTGTTCATTGCCATGGAGACAAAATCTTCCTGGTCAGCAGCCGCGGGTATGGACATCACTGAAGCCGGCGCCGATAACATTCTCTGTTCCGTGATCAGGGTGCAAGCAGTGTACTGGCTGAGCATTAAGCCGGACATCATGCCCGCTCCTTTGGTGAGAAAGGCAGGGAGTCCGATACTGAGCGCCGGGTTATTAAGCCGATTAAACCTTCGTTCGGAAAGCACGCAGACCATAGTTACTGCAGCACTGATCATGTCCATGGGTAAAGAAACTGGTGTACCCTGAAAATTTGCGCCGGTTATGGTGAGATTATGTTCGGGAAAGAAAACAGGGTTGTCGCCAACCCCGTTCAATTCAATTTCCACCTGGTTCCTGGCATAGGCGACTGCATCATGAGCAGCGCCGATAACCTGGGGTGAGGAGCGCATAGAATACGCATCCTGGACTTTTATCTTGAATTTTTTGGACAATAGATCACTACCTTCAATGCACTTCATTATTGCCTGGGTTGACCTTATGGCACCGGGGAAGCCGCGTGCCTGATGGAGCCGGATATCATAGGGTTTCAAATTAGCATACAGCGCTTCTAAGGTCATGGCACAGGCGATTTCGGTCTGTTTTAGGAAGCGATCGATATCAAAGAGCTGGAGCGCACTCATCGCAGTAATGAGATTAGAACCGTTGATCGTGGCTAAGCCGTCGCGCGCTTTTAAACCGGGGATAGGTATGCCAGCACGCTCCATCGCAGTTTTTCCAGGCAGGCGCTCGCCTTTATAATAGGCTTCACCTTCGCCCATAAGCAAAAGAGCGATCTGGGACATGGGTGCAAGATCGCCTGAAGCGCCCACTGAACCCTTTTGACAGACCACCGGCGTGACGCCTTTGTTCAACATCGCGATCAAGGTCAGAGGGATTTCAGGTCGGCAAGCTGATTTGCCTTTGGAAAAAACATTTATTCGACCCGCCATTGCTCCTCTAATGTATTCAATAGGTGCTGGGTCCCCGATACCAGCGGCGTGATTGTATATCAAATATCTTTGAAATTGCTTTGTTTGTTCATCAGTGAGTATTACTTCGGAGAATTCGCCGATTCCAGTATTGACACCGTACATGATTTCCCGCGCCTGAATTTTTTGTTCCAGCATTGCCCGACACTTCTTGATTCGCTCCATAGCTGAACCTGAGATTTCTACTTTCTCATTATGCCGCGCGATGTCGACGACTTTTTCAATTGTTAAATGTTCACCATCAAGGATAATTGCCATAATAACTCCTTATGTTTTAATGCCTGATAAACCCCGCTCCTTCATAAGGGGCGTGGGTAAATCAGGCAACTACAGTTAATTATTTATGTAAAACGACATTGATCAAGTGTTCTTATATTACTCAGCTCTCCACAAAAGTCAACACCAAGCGATGGGGTCAAATCTCGACATTGGACATTGATACATGTAGAAAATCAACTATGGCGATTCAGAAAAAAGGTTAGGGGTAATGTCCAATGTCGAGATTTGACCCCAGATGGTGCTAACGGGGTTGACCTCTAGGTATTTTTACGGTATACTCATGAAACGCAGATGAGAACAGTACCCAGAAATTTTATTTCCCTTTTTGCCAGCGATATTGCAAGCCGGCTCCTTGGCTTTGTCGCCACTGTATATATTGCCCGTATGCTCGGGGCGCAGGGTCTGGGTTTATTGGCATATGGTATGGCATTTTTGACCTATGCCCTGCTATTTACCAACCCTGGTTTGACGACGATCGGCGCGCGCGAAATTGCCAAGGACCCGGGTAAGCGCAGGATAATCGAAGATATCCTTGGCTTGAGATTTGTTTTAACGGTTATTGTTTTTATCTTGTTTACACTGGGGGTTTATCTGGTGCCTGGTCAGCAGGCAACCAAGACCGTAGTCCTTTCTTATCTTGTTTCTCTGTTCCCGCTTATCTTTGTGCTCGAATTCGTTTTTCAGGGCAGGCAGGAGATGCACTATGTCGGCATTTCACGATTGCTTCAATACAGCATCTATGTTTTTCTCCTCTTGATTTTCTTAAAGAGCCGGCTTGATATTTTTGATGTACCGATTTATTTTTTCTTCGGTTATGTGGTAACCGCGCTTTTTCTGATTATTGTTTTCTTTATTAAATATAAATCACTGTGCCTACGATTTTCCCTGAATGCCTGGCGCAAACTTTTTGCTATGGCAATGCCGATTGGGCTTGCCACGATCTTTAACCAGGTAGCACTCAATCTACCGGTCGTGGCGTTGGGCATATTGCACTCCAAAGTTGAGGTTGGCTTTTACAGCGCCGGTTTTAAAATTGTCGCAATGCTGCTTATTATCGAACGGGTCTTTCATTTTGTATTTTTCCCGGTCATTTCCCAACAGTATACTGAGGCACGCGAAAAACTGAACCGCAGTTTTGCATTCCTGACTAAGTTACTCTTTGCGATTACTATTCCGTGTGCCGTGTGCGGCATTGTCCTGGCGGATAAAATTATCTTTTTCATTTACGGCGCAGAGTTTAGCGGTTCGATTCTGATCTTTCGAATGCTGCTCCTTTACTTCTTGATAACGCCGGTCAATACGATTTTCGGTTACGGGCTTGTTGCTATTGATCAGCAAGGCAAGTTCTTTAAGGTAATTACCTGTACAGCGTTAGTGTGCGTGGTTTTGATAATCATTCTTGGCTTCAGTTTTAAAGCGACCGGTGCCACTATTGCCCTGTTGTGCAGCGAAACATTGAGTATCTTGTTAATGAACCGGGAATTGAAACGCCATGTGAAGTTCAGGAGTATTAGGCAGGTGATCAAACCGATTATCGCCTCGGTAATTACGGGATTTATTGTCTATGTGCTGAGGCAGTGGCATGTTGTGGTATTGGTCTTTGTCGCAGTAGGTATTTATGTCCCTGTGTTCTATTTGATCCGAGGGTTTTCAAAAAAGGAGCTCGGTGATTTAAAACAAGTGTTCACCAGGAATTAAAAAAGGGCTGCCTGCGCAGCCCTTTTTTAATCATATCGTCTTTTAATTAATGGTTACACTTTCGAGTTCTTTTATGAATTGGATAGTGCTGTTGGAATCGGCCATTTCATACTCGTGTCTGACGATCCCAAAGTCTGGTGCAAACCAATCCGTATTGAGTCCACCGCCGAACGTATATTCTATCTGCCAACAGTCATCATAAGAACCAGCAGGAACTGTTACAGTCGCTTTGCCAACGACGTATGCGGTCATGGTGTCGGCAGAATCGCTGTATACAGTCCACGTATTGGCGACTTCAATGGGTAGCATCAGACTCGTGTCTGGGTCAGTATCAGCTTTGTTGTCATAAATGAGCATATAATCCTCAGTTTCCTCGACATAGGTTGTATCAATGGCGTCAGTCATTAGTGTATCGTCCCAGGTTGTTGTCGTGACCTGTTCAAGGACTGAATTACCATTGTCAAGAGTAGTCTCCGCCGTGATTTCAGTAGCAGAATTGCCAGTGTTTTCCCAGGTCGTATCGGGTAAGGTTAGAGTAATTGTCTGCGTGATACTGTATTCCCATTGATTGCCCACGGCGAGCGGAAAATAATTAACTTCTTCATCACCACCGCAACCGATGATCAAAACGATAATGGGTATTAATAGTAAGAGCTTTTTCACTCAGCCTCCTTTATGAAACATTATATACTTATTTGTTTATATGTCAAGGTAAATATTAGGAAACCCTCACCCCTGCCTGTGCCGATGGCACGCCTGCCTGTCGCGTTGGCGACGCAGACAGGGCAGACAGGCCTACCCTCTCCCTTAAAAAGGGAGAGGGTGTATTATATTTCACCCATGCCGCAGGCGTATTTCAATCGAGGTTTCGAAACCTCCCCTGCAGTAATAATCCCAATGTAAGGTGGGAGCGACTTTCCAGTCGCGATAACGGT
>JAUVZL010000018.1 GCA_030602565.1 Candidatus Stahliibacteriota bacterium | reverse complement strand
TCAATCGAGGTTTCGAAACCTCCCCTGCAGTAATAATCCCAATGTAAGGTGGGAGCGACTTTCCAGTCGCGATAACGGTTGTATTGTCTCCTTTTCTCCCCGTCTCCGTTTCCCCGATACTCTGCAAACGGGGTTGACATTTCTCGGAAAGTATCTATAATAATAGTCTATGAAAACGAAAGTTTTGAAAAAAGATGAAGTGAGGCGAACCTGGTACGTGGTTGACGCTGCTGACAAGGTATTGGGCAGGTTTGCTTCAAGGATAGCTCGAATTCTAATCGGAAAAAATAAAGCACAGTACACACCCCATTTGGATTGTGGGGACTTTGTTGTCATTATCAATGCCGACAAATTCCGCGTTACCGGCAAGAAACTGAAGGACAAAATATATTATTCTCATTCATTTTTCCCTGGTGGGCTAAAGCAGATCAACCTTGAAAATATGCTCAAGAAGCACCCCGGGAGGGCGATATACCACGCAGTAAGCGGTATGCTGCCCAAGAATCGATTAAGGGCTAAACGGTTGAAAAGGTTAAAGATATATACTTCCCCTGATCATCCTCATAAAGCACAAGCGCCGACAAAGGTTGAGCCATGATCAAGGCAAATTGCAAGGAGGAATCACTTAATGGCTGAAATCATAACTGGTTCACGAAAAAGAGCAAGGGCAAAAGTGATGCTGAAAACAGGTAGTGGTATTATCAAAATAAATAGTTGCGACCCTCTGAAATATTTCGGTCGACAGGACCTCGTTGATCTTGTTCATTTACCGCTCAAAACAGCCGGCCTCATGGGTAGTGTCGATATTAAAGCAAAGGTGTTGGGCGGCGGCATATCAGGACAGGCAGGTGCGATCTGTCACGGCATTGCCAAATCCCTGATCAAATTCAATCCAGACCTGAAATCACCTTTAAAGAGTGCTGGTTTGCTCAAACGAGACCCACGTGAAAAAGAACGAATGAAATACGGTTTGGCAAAAAGAAGAAAGCGCTTCCAATTCTCCAAGCGATAAGGAGGTTTTTTGGAACTGGTGAAAATCGAAGATCTAATAACTGCAGGTGTACATTTCGGGCATCGGACAAAACGCTGGAATCCAAAAATGGATAAGTACATCTTTGGTAAACGAAATAATATACATATCATCGATTTACGCAAAACACAGGAAACACTGAAGCGTGCGCACGAAGCCATCGTCCACATCGCTGAACAGGGTAAAGGTATATTGTTTGTCGGCACCAAGAAACAGGCAAAGGATATTATAAAGGACGAGGCCGCGCGCGGTGAAATATTTCATATTACCGAAAGATGGTTGGGTGGTCTACTGACCAATTTTGATATAATAAACCAACGAATCCATCGTCTGCGCGAGTTTGAACAAATGAAAGAAGATGGTCAATGGGCTATGCTTCCGAAAAAGGAGATGTCCAGAACAGAAAGAGTATACAGCAAACTACACAAATATCTACATGGAATAAAAGAGATGGATCGTCTGCCTGGGTTAGTATTCATAATAGATATCAAAAAAGATGTAACCGCGCTGAGAGAGGCCAAGCGAAAGAATATTCCAATTGTTGCAATCGTTGACACTAATGTTGACCCTACTGATGTCACGTACCCAATCCCAGCGAATGATGATTCGATCAGGTCAATAGCTATTATCACAAGGATCGTTACGGACGCGGTAATCGAAGGAAGAAAAGGGTTTGAAACCGAAGAGGAAGAGAAGGAAGAATATGGATCTGGAAAAAGTTAGAGAGTTGAGAGCAAGAACCGGTGCCGGTATCGTTGAATGCAAGAATGCTCTTACTGAAGCCGTTGATGATATCGAAAAAGCAGTAGATATTCTCAGGAAAAAAGGTCTAGCATTAGCCGCCAAAAAGGTCGGTCGTATTACCCAAGAGGGGGTTATTGATGCATACATCCATCCGGGCGACAGACTTGGGGTTCTGCTTGAAATCAACTGTGAAACTGACTTTGTAGCCAGAACTCAGGAATTTAAAAGATTTGTGCGTGATATTGCCCTCCAAATCGCTGCCAGCGAGCCGATCGCGGTCGGCCGTGAAGAATTATCCTCTGAAGTCATAGAACGAGAAAAGGAAATCTATGCAAGTATGGTGGAAGACTCAAAAAAACCACCTGAGATTATTGAAAAAATTGTCAACGGCAAACTGGAGAAATTCTATTCGGATGTTTGTTTGTTGGAGCAACCCTTCGTGAAAATTCCTGAAAAAACGGTGGGCGAGTATATCAAAGAACAAATAGCGAAATTCGGTGAAAACGTCGTCGTGCGTCGTTTTGTGCGTTTTCGCCTGGGTGAATGAAGAGAACACAGATTACGCTGAAACAAAACACCGCTGACACAGATTTAAGAAAAACACAAAGTTTAAAATATGAAAGGCTAATTTTAAAGATCTCTGGCGAAATCCTGGGTGCCGATAAAAATTTGTTCAGACAGCAAACATTTGATTATATAACCAAACAAATAATTGATGCAAGTCGCCTAGGAGCAAAAATTGGCATTGTCATTGGTGGTGGCAATATAATAAGAGGCCGCGAAGCAGGCTGGTTAAACAAAATCGATGCTGACGTATGCGGCATGCTGGCGACAATCATCAACGGTATTATCATTCACTCTCAGTTACGAAAAAACGACATCCCTGCTAAGCTGAGTAGTGGCTTGGAAGTACACGGCGTTGTTGACCGCTGTAATAAATTCGAGAACTTAGCTTTCTACGATTCGGGTGGCGTCCTTGTTTTTGTCGGAGGTATCGGCAACCCCTTATTCACTACAGATACTGCAGCTGCCCTGCGTGCCGCTGAATTCAATGCAGATATCCTGGTCAAAGCTACCAAAGTAGAAGGTGTATATTCTGCAGATCCAGAAAAGAACAGCAAAGTAGAATTCTACGAGAGATTGACGTTTCAAAAGGCGATTGCGAAAAAACTCGGCATAATGGATTTAGCTGCCTTTAATATATGTCGGGAGAGCAACATTCCGATTAATGTCTATAATCTGATGAAGTATTCGTTGTCGAGGGTGATCAAAGGTGAGAACATCGGCACCCTGATAACGAACGGAGTTTGATATGACTGAAAAAATCAAAGAAAATGCCCGAACAAAAATGGATAAATCTGTATCGCTTTTAGCGCAAGAACTTGCAAAACTCAGAACGGGTCGGGCTTCACCTGCGCTCTTAGATGGTGTCAAAGTTGATTACTACGGAAGCACATTACCGCTCAACCAAGTCGCTACAGTCAGCATTCCCGAACCTCGTTTGATTATTATCCAGCCTTGGGACAAAACCAACCTCGGTGAAATTGAAAAAGCAATCCACAAATCAGCCATCGGTTTAACGCCTAACAATGACGGCAATGTGATCCGTCTGTCAATACCGCCACTCACAACTGAACGCCGTGAAGAACTCGTAAAACTCACCCAGAAACTAGGCGAAGACACCAAGGTAGCTATCCGTAATGTCCGTCGAGAGGCAAATACTGAAATAAAAAAAGAAGAAAAAAACAAAAATATGTCCGAGGATACATCTTTTCAAACTCAGGAGGAAGTACAAAAAATCACCAACGAATTCACGAAAAAAGTAGATGAGATTCTCGGAAAGAAAGAAAAAGAAATAAGAGAAACATAATTGAACCGTGCGGGCAGGAGAAGGATTATAATAAACTATTTTGTTGAAACATTTGTCTAAAATTTTGAAAGGAGGAAAAATGCCCAATCTCTGGTACGATGTAACAAAATGGTTGGATGATGTTTCAAAGGTCGTTGGAAAAGAAGCCGGCGATCTTACTCTTAAAGGTCGTTTAAAGGTCGAGATTTTTGAGCTAAATAGAAAGCTTAGGGAGTACTATATCGACCTCGGCAATCTGGTTTTCGAAGAGGTGTTTGTAAAAAAGAGTAGAACCTGGCAGAAAAAACAAAAAACCAGGGGATTAGTTGCGAAAATAAAGCGCCTACGGACAAAGTTAAAAAAGAAACAACAAGAATATAAGAAAGTTGGGGTAAAAACAAAAAAGAGCAAGAAGAAGTAGGTTTCAACCTCTTGCACGTGCCACGAACATGGGTAGCAACAAAATGAACAATCTATACGACACACTTTTTTTGTTTAACCAGTAGCACGAGATCAAATTAATGGAGGGAATTGCAAAAAGGAGGCTAATATGATGAAAAAGATTCCTCTGCTTATGACCGGCATTATTGCTGGAGCAGCGGCGGTTTTTGCTTTTCTTTTTGGGATAATCATTACGACCAGTCTGCCGACCATACCCAGTAGAAGCGAAGCGAGTAATGACCACTACGAACTGCCAGTACCACTAGTCAATGATGCTGGTGAAAGTCCCTTCACCAAAATAGCTGAAAAAGTATCCCCCTCAGTGGTCAATATTTCCGCACAGAAAACTGTAACCAGACAAGCACCTGGTTTTGAGTGGTACTTTGAGGGGCCGTTCGATGACTTCTTTAGAGACTTTTTCAGAGACTACCCAAAGCATGAAAGAAAAACTCAGACTCTGGGTTCGGGTTTCATACTCTCAGAAGACGGCTATATTGTCACCAATTATCACGTGATAAAGGGCGCATCAGCCGCTGATATTGAGGTGAAGTTGATCAATAAAAAAGAATTCAAAGGCGACAAAATAAAAATTATCGGCACTGATAGACGAACCGACATCGCTTTGCTGAAGATAGAAAGCGATAAACGACTACCCTATCTGAAATTTGGTGATTCAGATAAGGTGAAAGTTGGCGATTGGGCAATCGCAGTGGGCAATCCGTTTCATCTTGAAGGCACGGTTACGGTTGGTGTTATCTCAGCATTAGGAAGGACCAATATCCCACTCCCCGAAGGTCCAGATTTCCAAAGCTTCTTGCAAACTGATGCGGCAATAAACCCAGGTAATTCAGGAGGTCCATTAGTCAATATACGGGGTGAAGTTATCGGCATTAATGCAGCTATTACAACACCAACTGGCGGTAACGTAGGTATCGGGTTTGCCATACCCGCAAACCTTGCTAGACATATAATAGATGAATTAATAGCAGAAGGCAAGGTGACACGTGGCTACCTCGGCGTCTACCTCCAGGAAATCACTGAGGATCTAAAGGAAGCCCTTGATCTTCCTTCTTTGGAAGGCGTTTTGATCAGCGAAGTAATGGACAACACACCAGCGAGCAAAGCAGGTTTAGAAAATGGCGATGTTGTTATGGAATTCAACGGCAAGAAAGTCGAGGATCTGCAGTCATTCAGAATGCAAGTGGCGTCAACCGCGGTTGGTAAGAAAGTAACTCTGAAAGTCCTGCGGGATGGTAAGGAAAAAACTCTCGAGGTCAAAATCGGAGAATTGCCAGACCAACTAAGTAATGCAGGGATCGAAAACGACAAGAAAAGTGAACTGGGTTTGAAAGTAATAAACGTAACCGACGCTCAGGCGCAGCGGTTCAATCTTGAAGCAACAACCGGCGTTGTGGTCATTGAAGTAAAACCTGATTCACCAGCTGTAGATGCCGGTGTTTCAATTGGCGACGTCATCTTAGCCATTGGAAAAAAGACCATTGATAATGTCAATACTTACCGAACAACTATTGCCAAATTAAAAACGGGAAAACCAGTTATTTTCCATATTCAGAGGAAAGAGAGGAAATTATACGTCGCGGTAACGCCCTAATCAAATTCCCTGTAATTAGGTCGCCTTGGCAATTTTGATTGACGATTTATGTTAAGATCTATAACTGACCGGAAGTTGAAACAATACCTTGAAGAAATAAGTCAATATCTCCTCCTTACCAAAAAACAAGAATTCAATCTAGCCAAAAAAATAAGATCAAAAAAAGACGAAGACGCACAAGAAAAACTTATTTGTTCAAACCTGAGGATTGTCGTCTTCATCGCGAAGAAATATCAAAAGCAAGGGCTTACTCTTTCTGAACTAATAAATGCCGGCAATGAAGGCTTAATACACGCCGTCAGCAAATACGATGAGAGAAAAGGCTACCGCTTCAACACCTACTCAGTCTGGTGGATAAAAAGAGCTATTTATAACGCCATCAATGCTGAGTACGGTCTCGTACGGAAAAGTCATCTGGCAAAAAGAATTCAACGAGAAATAAAGAAATTTATTCAACGCAACGGGTGTGAGCCGACGGTTGGGGATCTCGCCAAAAATCTGAACGTCGACGAAGGTGCTGTATCTCTTGCATTGGGCGAATTGATCCCGCCCTACTCGCTCGATGAAACCTTTGAGGATTCGGAGAACCCTTACATAGAATCTGTGCGTCTCGACATAGCAGGGGCTGATAACCTCCTTTCACCACCCCCTGATGTGATTTTCAAAAAGAAAATACAAAAAGAAAAACTTATTAATGCACTGAGTAAATTAGAAACGAGAGAACAGGAAATACTAAAAATGAACTTCGGATTGGATGAATTTGAAATCCATAGTCTGGAAGATATCAGCCGAACAATGAATATTACACGCGAGCGCGTAAGGCAAATCAAAGAGAATGCACTTCGGAAATTGAAAATCGTTCTGACCCGTCGCCGGACTTAAATCAGTTTTCTGCACATCGGTGAAATTCAGAGCTCTTCAATAAAAATCTCTTTGTTTGTGTAGATGCAAATATCAGCGGCGATTTTTATCGACTCCTTAACAACTTCTTTGGCGGAGATGTTCGCATGAACAAGCATTGCACGACACGCAGCAAGAGCATAGGAACCTCCTGAGCCGATTGCAACTACACCGTCATCCGGTTCAATGATATCACCTGATCCAGAAACAATATATGCATGGTCTTCATCAAGAATTGCCAACAAAGCCTCAAGACGACGCAGAACCTTGTCCTGACGCCAGTCTTTGGCGAGTTCAACAACACTGCGCGGTAGATTACCGCCATATTCATCAAGTTTCGATTCAAAACGCTCAAAAAGGGTCAAGGCATCCGCGGTTGAACCGGCAAATCCAACAAGGATTTTGTTGTTATACAACTTGCGTATCTTGCGCGCCGTATGCTTCATTATCGCTTCACCAGTAGTAACCTGGCCATCACACCCTATTGCCACTTTTCCTTTGTGTTTCAGGCCAATAATCGTTGTACTTCTCATGAAAACCATTATACTTAAAAATAGAAGATTGTCAAATAGAAAAAGAATGTAATTTAGGTCTTGACATCTTTTACAATTTGTATATAATTTTATGTATGGAGATAATGATATTAACAACTAACAAGGAGGTTCATGAAAAAATTAACCGTGATATTTTTTCTTATCTGCAGCGCCCTTGGACAATGGCAGCAAAGCGACGAAATAGCCTTACCCAAGGGAATTCAGGTCAATGACCTGGTAATCAATAATTTAGGAGAGCTCTGGGTTCTCTCCGCTTCATCAATACTGAAATATGAAAGGGCAGCCAAAAAACCCTTTCTGATCCAGGAAATTGCCAATGGCAAAGCGCTGACGGTCATTGATGAGGTTGTCTATGTTATTGACAAGAGTAACCGGCTACTCAGTTTAGATCTTACGAGAGACGGTTTAATAACATCGGGTAATCTTATCTTCAATTCCCCAACTCAAATTACCCATGCAAAACTTGATGGCAAGCCGATACTCATTATACGAGAACCGGATCGCCTGGTATTCACTGATTGCGAGAAACTACTTGGTTTTATTAGCACGAACACAGAACACTTCAGTATTATCCCGACCGCTGATTATGAAGATATCAATACGCCTCTTTTCACACTTGCGAATAATAGGATCTATGCCTGGACTGGTGCTACCGTAGACAACCCAATGAATTATCAGAAAAAAGTATTATATAGTGCTTCGCACAAGATACTCGACTTCAGCACTGATAAAAATGGAAATCTCTTTGTCCTTTTCTCGGATTCAGTTGTTGTGCTTGATACTGATGGTTCTTACAAGAATAAGGTTAATATCCACAATGTACCTCCGGGTTCAAAGATATTAACCACCCTGAGCAATAATAATGTTGTCATCTATAATCACGCACATAAGTCTTTAAAAACACTTGCCGGGATAGAACAGAGCCAGCCGGAAGATATCATCACCCTTAAGAACAACCATCCTAATCCAGTTGATAATTATACTGAAATCGAATTCTCGATCGGTCAATTCCTTGACTTAACAATAACCGTGTATAACCTTATCGGTGAACCGATCAAGGTAATCGCCAAAGGACGTTTTCCAAAAGGTGCTCACAAAGTAATCTGGCATGCCGTGGATGAAAGGGGTAGTTTTGTGCCCAACGGTATCTACTTTTACCGGCTTGAATCGAAAAAGGGTGTTGCGATAAAACAACTAACTGTGTTGAGATAATTGCCGCTTAATAGACAGGAACAAGGTCACCGGCTGGTCAATAATTGTCTTTCACTAATGAGACAGGCAATTGAGCGGCATGAATTTCTGGCTAAGAATTCACGCGTGCTCGTTGGTGTTTCAGGCGGTGTGGACAGCTCAGTACTACTTCTGCTTCTATTGGAATACAATAAACAGTTCGCACGAAATTGGGAAATACATGCCTGCTATGTTGATGCCAACTTCTCGCAGTCAAACAAAAAGTTCGTAAAAGAACTCCTCATTGCACACCAAGTACCTCGCACGATAATAAAAAAAAGCATCGGTGAGAAAATAAAAAAGACAAAAAACAGATGTTACCCCTGTTCAAGAGAAAGGAGAAAAACACTCTTGGAAGTAGCTGATAAATCCAGCATCTTCCAGATTGCGCTCGCCCACCATACCCAGGACGCAGTGGAAACACTACTGCTCAATATGATTTATAACGGTGAGCTGTCAACGCTCGTCCCAAAACAAGCAGTTATTCAGGGAAGGTTCTTTTTCATACGACCGCTATATTACTTGTCAAAAGAGGAAATCGAGCGGGTCGCCCAAATATATGAACTGCCCCGCCGCAAAAATATCTGTCCTTATTATCAGGATTCAAAACGTGAAATGATCAGAAATTTCTTAGAAGGAATAAGAAAGGAGAATCCTGATGTGTATAAAAATATCTTCCGTGCAATATTTCACGTAAAAAAATCGTATATGCCATAGTAATAAATGCCTAAAAATCCAAAATACCTAAAATCCCAGAAATCTAAATTCTAAGCTCCGAATCCCAAATAAAATTGTCGGACTGTAGGGCAAGGCTTCAGCCTTGTAGAATCGTCTTTATGTTATCCCAAATTAAATTTCTCTAAAGCTTCGTATATTGGACCTTGTGGAGTTAGGCTTGATTTAAAAAGGGTAATTGCGGTAGCTGAAAAGATCTCCGACTTGAATGATCTTGCCAGGATGTCGTCCACCCTGCAGAATTTCTTTATCCTACCGATTGTCAGATGTCCATGAAATCGTTTTTCCATTTTGAATCCAAACTGGCTAAGCTTTTCTTCTAATTCACCGGCAATATCAATTAGCAATTCATGCCCCAGTTGTACACCTATCCATAGAACCCTCGGATTTCCCGGATCAGGAAAACATCCCAATCCTTGTAAATTCATATTGAACCGCACATATTTTTTACACAATTCTTTTATTGCTGGTGTTATCTCTTCTTTTTTGTTTTCATCAATCTCACCCAAAAATTTCAGGGTAATGTGCAAATTTTCAAACTTCACCCACTTAATCGGCAAACCTTTGCTTTTTTCTTCCTCAATGAAATTATTAATCTTTTTTCTTATTTGTCTGGGTATTTCAACCGCTAAAAATGTCCTCATTGCTTCTACTCCCTCCTAAATTTCAATATCAATACCTAATGGGCAGTGATCAGAACCCATAGTTTCCGGCATTATAAACCCTGATTTTAGATTCTTCTTTAAATTATCACTTATAAAAAAGTAATCTATTCTCCAGCCAACATTCCTTTCCCTTGCCCTGCTCTTTACATCCCACCAGGTATAATTCCCACCCTCTTTATTAAAAACCCTGAATGTATCTGTAAAACCGTGCGCGAGAAATTTGTCTATCCATGTCCTTTCTTCAGGCAGAAATCCAGAAGTCTTTTGATTTTGCTTTGGTCGTGCCAGGTCAATTTCAGTGTGGGCAGTATTAACATCACCGCAGATTATTAATTTCTTTCTCTTTTTTCTTAATCTTTTTGCATAATTTAAAAATGCATCATAGAATTCCAGACAGATGCCACCCAGCAAGCAGAAAAGTCCCCAGAACAACGGACGGGTAAAAACATGTAATAGAGTAGGTTTACTGTATGGTAAAAGGTATATACCCCAGGTAATCAAAATACAGCCAACTACAATGCAGGCATGACCGAAAACAATAAGGGCTTTGCGACCACCTCGCCAACCTAAATAACAAAGTGAAACACCAATGAGCAGTAAAATTACTCCGCCAACATTGCCACCAAACAAAAGAGCTACTGCTCCAAGAAGTGCAAGGATTATCCCTAAAATCAGGGTAATTAAACTATGGGGCTTCATGTTTCCTCCTTATTATTATTAACCTTTGTTTTATATCATTTTTATCCTAAAAATTAGTATTATGAAATTCCAGGGTTCATTTTATAATTATAGCAAAAATATGGGTAATATCAAGATTTATACTGGGAAAGGGATTTGAATGATTTAATGGCAGATTTTTTTAGTTTATCTCTTATCATTTTTAAGCCAAATTCGGCTCGATTTTCTTCATGTAAGTAGATGATTCAAAAGTACCAATGTTTGTTTACATGCCTTTTTTCTAATGCGGTCGCGGTTCCCTTTAAATAAATACTTCTCAACAAAAATCATCTTATTATATGATAAACTTATAAAGACTAAGCCAACCGGTTTCCTCTTTGAACCACCGGCTGGACCAGCAATCCCCGTAATGCCAATACCAATATCAGATTTGAACCTTTTGCGCACACCCTGTGCCATTTCCCTAACAACCTCAGCACTCACTGCACCAAATCTTTTTAGCGTCACTTGTCTAACCCCGACGATTCTTTGCTTTACCTCATTTGAGTAAGCAATAATCCCACCGAGAAAATATTTTGAACTCCCCGGAATCTGAGTAATGATATTTCCCAGCATACCTCCAGTGCAGGATTCACAGACACTCAAGCTCAGCTTCTTCCTGGTCAAACTTTCAGCAATGTTCTTTTGTAATTTAGTCATTAAAAACTCTGTAAAGGTTCACTGTTTTTCTGTCATTCTGTCATTACGAGTCCGCTGCAAGCGGGCGTGGTAATCTCGGATACTGAGATTGCTTCGCTCATTTCATTCGCTCGCAAAGACAGATAAGCACCCGCTTTTCTTCATGGCACATCGAAACCGTACCGAAATATATTTGAAACACTTAAGTAACGCATTTTTCAGAAACTCTTTTCTATTGTCCTATTTTCATAAACCAACGACAATTCTCAAAGTCAATAGCACAACTGTAGTATACACTGCCGCGCCGAGATCATCAAGCATTACACCCCAGCCACCTGGTAAATCTTCCAATTTTTTGAGGGGCGGTGGTTTTATGATATCAAAAATTCTGAATAACACAAACGTAATGGCCAGCGGCAATATCCTGTGCGGTGTAAAATATAAAGGGATTAACAAACAAGCGTATTCGTCAATAACGATCTGGTGTGGGTCTTTACCCCAGATTTTTGTTAGGTCATTTGAAATCGCAATACCAAGCGCAACGAGCCCGATGGTGAACGCAACATAAATTATCGGATACGCCCGGAGAAAATACCAAATAATAATGCTTATAATACATGAGAAAGTTGCCGGCGCTACTGGTATGTAGCCAAGAAAAAAACCGGTCGCAATTATCTTTTTTATGCTGCTTATTTTTTCTTTTTCGGAAATCTCTCTTCCCAGATCGAAACAATGTTAGCGAGGATAAAAATCGAAGAATAAGTACCAATAACAAAACCAATGAGCAGGGTAAAGGCAAAGTCTGCAATCACTGTTCCACCAAAGATTAAAAGTGCGACAACTGCCAAAAGTGTTGTGCTGCTTGTCAATATTGTCCGGGGTAGTGTCTCATTCAATCCGGTATTCAAAATAACATCGTACGGTTCCTTGCGCATCTTTTTGTATTTTTCCCTAATCCTATCAGAAATGACGATTGAATCATTTATCGAATAACCGATTATTGTCAACAATGCACCGACAACAACAATTGAAAACTCCCTCTGGGTAAGAACAAGAACACCGATAGTGAATATAGCATCGTGGAATAAGGCAATAACTGCGGCAATACCAAAACGGTAATCAAACCGAAATGAGACATAGCCAAAAATCAAAACCAAAGCAAGAAATATTGCCCAAAGTGTCTTGGTAAGTAATTCCTTGCCGATCTTTGGTTCAACAGTTTCCTCTCTTAAAATCTCCCGGTCATTATCAGGAAAATCTACCGACAGAATTTCCTTTACTGATTTAGAAAATTCTACTGGTTTCTCATCGGCTGCCCTGATTATGTATTCTCTACCTTCATCACCCAAAGCTTGGATTAGTGCCTGCTCTTTGCCAACTTTACTCAGTGTGTTCCTAAGCTCGTTCGTTGTAATCGGCTCGGAAAACCGTATCTGCAGCAATGCACCACCAGTGAAGTCAATCCCGAAATTCGGACCTTTTGCAAAAATCAGAATAAGTGATAAAAAGATAATAACCGCAGAAAACCCGAAACCGTATTTCCTTTTTCCTGTAAAGTCAATATTCGTACCCTTGATAATTTCAATCATCTCTATATCCTCAATTTTCGCACATCAAATTTGAATGTGAAGTAGTTAAAGATGACTTTACTGACAAAAACCGCGCAGAATAAATTAGATACCAAACCAATCGTCAGTATTAGGGCAAAACCTTTGATTGGACCACTGCCAAAGATGAAAAGTATGACACCAATGATGATGGTCGTTACGTTTGAATCAAATATCGTGATCCAGGCGCGGGCAAATCCCTGATCAATAGCCGTTCTAGTCGTCTTGCCGATATTCAATTCTTCCCTTATCCGTTCAAATATCAAGACATTAGCATCTACTGCCATACCAATAGTCAAAGCAATCCCCGCAATGCCAGGCATAGTCAAGGACCCGCGGAATGCACTTAAGATGGCAATCAGAAAAAAAAGGTTCAAAAATAAAGTAATATCAGCAACAAAACCAGACAATGAGTAATAGATAAGCATGAATACTATCACCAATACACCGGCAATAACGACGGCTCGAATCCCGCTCCTTATGGAATCCTTGCCCAAGCTGGGACCAACAGTTCTTTCCTCAACAATCTTTAAAGGTGCGGGTAAAGCACCAGCCCTGAGTATGATCGCCAAATCCCTTGCCTGCTCAGCAGTGAATCGACCCGTAATCATGGCTTTGCCACCAGGTATTCGCTGAACAATCTCAGGCGCTGACTGGACAATACCATCGAGCACAATAGCTAATCGCTTGTTTATGTTCTTACCAGTGAGCGTGGCGAATCTGCGGGCAGCTTCGCGCTTAAACTCAATACTTACCTGCCATGAACCTAAGTGCTGAAGGTCCTGGCTTTGAGCTGGTTCGTGCTTGGCATCACGAATTACTTCACCGGTCAACTCAGCTTCTTTCTTTAGCACATACAACCGTCTCACCTCGCGACCCTGGTGCGGTTCCCTGGGACCGAAGAGAATCTGCAGGTCTACGGGTATCACATCCTCAACCTGAATAAGTATCGCGCGCACTGAATCCTCATCCCGCACATCAATCCCCATATCTTGCTCTACAGGAATAAGATACGACCTGAATGGCTCCTCAAAGGCAAACGTGTCCGCGGCTTGAAGGTATTTGTCGATTTGACCTAAAACCTCCTCAATCTTATCCTCAGCAACAAGGATAAATTCCAGATGGGCAACCTTCTCAATCAGATCTATTGCCCGATCCCGATCAACCCCGGGTAACTGAACCAGAATCCTGCCACCTGATTGTTTTTCAATGATCGGTTCATAAACGCCAAATTCATCGATACGATTCTGGATGATTTCATAGGCGCGGTCTCTCAGGTCTCCAGCACTTTCAGTAAAACCGGTTGTGTCTATTTCCAGAACAAGATGCATCCCCCCTTTTAGGTCCAGACCAAGATGCATTGCCTTCTTAGACAGTGCTAGCTCATTTTCTTTAGATAAATTCTCATCAGTATACAATCGGATTGTCGGATAGATCGCAATAATGCCCAGCACAAGGACAAAGATCACAATACCGATCCTCAAACCGATATTCCTCATTTCACTCCTTTTATAATACTCACCATCTCGTTTGTTGCTTGCCTAAAACCAACAAAAACCGCGCGGGCGACTATTGCAAACCCAATGGAGAAAACGCTGATTTCAGTAACTGACAACAAAGCCTGGATATTACGATAACCAAGGTCATGACCAGCATGTACTGCAATATTTTCACGTTTGGCTGCTTTGGCAACACGCGCGATTTGGATAATTCCATTCTTCACATTTTTTAAGTCCAATTTAGAGTATTCAGTCGTATTAATTTCTACATATTGCGCTCCTATGCGCGCTGCTTCCTTCACCTGTTCGACATCTGGGTCCACAAAAATCCCCAGCATAATACCATTTTCTTTAAGGTTTGAAATATATAGTTTAAGATCTTCTTTGACCCCCAAAAGGTTCAACCCACCCTGGGTTGTCACTTCACCAGGCGACTCCGGCACCAGGGTTACACAATGGGGTTTAACGCGTACCGCGATATTTGCCATGGATTGAGTTGCTGCCATCTCAAGGGTTAATTCAGTTTTGATGATCTGTCTCAGCAATTCCAAATCACGCTCTTTGATATGTCTCCGGTCGCCCCGCAGATGAACAGTTATACCATCAGCACCACCCATTTCGGCCTCGATGGCTGCATAGATGGGGTCAGGGAAATCTTCCCTTCTTGCCTCTCGGAGCGTCGCAATATGATCAATATTTACGGAAAGTTCCATTGGCTATTATAGTCAGAAAAATCAGCGTGTCAACATAGTTCGTAATCGTGTTTTGTCCCGCAAAGCGGGATCTTCCGGTGGACCGAGAATCCACGGAACGGGACTCGATTTATCCCGCTTCGTATCATGATGTTATGAATAGGACTGCGGGATTTATCCCGCTTCGTATTATAATACTATACATAGAATTGCGGGATTTACCGATCATTATATGTATCAATATGAAAAATCGGGACAAACCGTATTCGTTAGAATCCAATATTACGAGTACGAAAAACGAATTACGAATACGGAGTTAATCACCAAAAAAAGGGCGGGGATTAAGCCGCCCTTTTTCTACCTTGAGGGAAACAAAAAATGTAGTCGTCTCTGCCTGTGCGTCGCACCTGTCTGCCGTGCCAACGGCACAGGTAGACGCAGACAGGTGATTTATCAGACAATGCCCGATGAATCCCGCTCCTTCATAAGGGGCGTGGATGAATCGGGCAACTACACTTGGAACTTTATGCCTTACCGTATGATCACTAATGAACGCGAAACCTTATCAATGGGTGTGTCCAAAATAACGAAATACGTACCATTTGCAAGCTCACTCGTATTAATATCCAATGTATACACACCTGACGCACGATAACCACAATCTAAAACCCGGACTAAACGACCCGCCGCATCAAAAAGCCCCACGCTCACATCTCCCGCATGCACTAACGCATAACTCATCTCTGTACTGTGCACAGACGGATTCGGATACAAACTCAAGCTCGTACCTTGCACTAACTCAGTCTGACCCTCTTCAATACCTACCCAGCTCTTGTGAAACACCCAACAACGCACTGGATTCTCAGTCAATACACCTTCAGGTGGAGTCTGTATACCAGCACCAGCATCCTTGTCCTCTACATAAGTCACAAAGATCGAATCATTCACAACCTTGGGACACGCGGTCATGTAATCCTCATCATCACACGCACCAGGACCAGCACCCGGCGAACGCGTACCGGTCAAATTACGATAGTCGGTCCAGGTCCCACCATTGTCATACGAAATCGCACCGTAAATCTCTCCGTTGATATAACCATCTGCGGCATAGTCATTGTAATCATCATTACCACACCACAAACAATACAAATCATCATTCGCATCAACAATCAATTGCGGCTGGTCTGCGGGCAAACGCCAACCACCATAATCACCACCACCAGTAGCTTCAATCCACCAAGGATCCGTATAAAAAATACTCGGGCTATTAACTTTCGTAATATTACCAGAAACCTCGTCCCAGTGAAAGATATTTGATGCCTCATAGTAATTATCAGTGACCTTGCGACCAGTCCATACTATATGCAGGTTATCATTATTATCAAATATCGCATTGACATTATTATAAGCACGTACTGTATCAGACGGCTGATAACTGGTCACATTAACTGGTGATCCCCAGTTCAAACCATTGTCAGTGGACAGCAGATACCAAACATTATTATCTTTTTGACCTCCAACTACTGAATCGGTAATGAACTTGGTCCAGCAAAATACAACCTTGTCTGAACCGGAATTACGTGAAGCACGGACAAACTGCGATATCGTAGCGCAGGAATCAACACTGAAAACCTCGGACCACGCGCCACCCCTGCCCACCATCTACATCAACCCAGGAATAGTAACCAGCACCGGGGTTGAAGTGATAGCAAATCACGGTTCTCTGAGAATCAGGATCGGCGTCCTGGGTTATATCAACCTGAACATAACCTGACCAGGAATTTGAAGCCTGAGTCTCACCATAATATGAACCATCAATATAACGGAAGTTCCAGGCACAGTATCGGTTCGTTTGGGCAGCATCCATTTTCATCCAGTCGATATGAGCTTGACCATTGTCGTCAACTAGAATCCTCTGACCATAACCTCCATTAGCTTGGTAATCGTACCATGTAATCCCAATCTGATCACCTGGACCACGGCCGCCAAGATAAGGGACACCTTTTCTGGTCACCAGTTGCTCGTCGCCAATAATACCTATACATGGTTCAGGGTCGGCGATTTTTACGCCAGTTGCAAAGCAGATTCCAGCAACCAAGGCAACCATGATGATGGTTTTGTATATATGTTTTTGTTGTATCATATTACCTCCTTCTGTTCTGATGTAAGTTCTCAAAGCTCCATTGGAACGCCTCACATCTGAAAAATTATAGCAAAAAAACGCCCGTCGTCAAAACCTACCATTTTTGCGGGAATATTTCATGCTAATATGTGTAATCTAATAGAGGAGGCAAAAATGAACAAACTCTTGCTTATTTTCCTTGCAATAACATTGTGCCTTTATTCACAAGGCAAAGAAGAAGTTGTTGAGAAATATCTCGCTAAAGTAAAAGTCGGCAATGCGGTTGAATACAAAAACCTGAAGATCTTTCCGATAATCAGCACCAAGGTTTTGTCCACACAGAATTACGTAACTCTGGATCAAGCATCAGATAAAGGTTGGTTAAAGATAAAGGAAATCGGTTCGGGTCAGGTTAATGCGGTCGAGATAAAGAACGCTGGTAACCAACCGGTTTTTGCCATGACTGGCGAAATGATAACCGGCGCCAAGCAGGATCGCATGCTCAATCAAGATGTCCTGCTACCTCCGAAAAGCGGTTGGGTCAGGATTCCTGTATACTGTGTGGAACACGGCAGATGGGTATCAGTCTCATCCGAATTCAAATCTGGAGAACTGCTCGTGCCCAATGCAGTACGATCAAAGGCAAAAATACATGAGAGTCAAGCAGAAGTATGGGATGAAATTGCAGCCAGTCAGGATAGATTGGGCATTGCATCTGGAACTGGTACAGCAATTGCAAACTATGAAGATAAGGATGTTAAGGATAAAGTTGATGAATATGCTAAAAAATTCAAAGAGGTTCCGTCGGTTTCAAAATCATGTATTGGCGTTGTGGTTACTACTGGCAATAGAATAATCTGCCTTGATATGTTTGCAAATAACGGATTACTCAGCAAACTCTGGAAAAAATTGATAAAGTCCTATGCCATGGATGCAATATCCAGTGAAAAAGGAACAATTGAAAAGGATGACATAGAAAATTTTATTGAGGCGCTCGAGCAAGTAAATTATGTGTCAACTGGTACACCGGGACTTGGTAAATTAGTAAAGATTGAATCTGATTTTGGTAAGGGGTCAGCACTCATTTACAAATCCGCGGTTGTCCATATGGACTTCTTCCCTACTGATGGTATTACTGATGACCACGGCATGAGGTTGGATATCCGCAGGAATCAAAGATTAGAAGACTAAAGAGATGATGTAGCGTGTGGGGTCAAATCTCGACAGGGTGACCGAGAATGTCGAAATTTCTTGGAGTAGAGCCTTTTAGGCTCGCCCCGTTAAATAAAGGTATAGAAAAATGTTTTTGGTATATTGGAATTAGTATTTAAACGGGGCTCGTTAAATGTGGAGTGCAACGAGTCCCCTCGTTGCATGCAATGTCAGGAGACATTGCACTCCAAAATACGGGCGTAAACGCCTGCCTGTGCGTCGCACCTGTCTGCCCTGTCTGCGTCGCCAACGCGACAGGCAGGCGTGCCACCGGCACAGGTAGACGCAGACAGACCCTACTCCTTATTCTCGGCCCGCCTGTCGAGATTTGACCCCAATGATGTGTGATGTGTATTGACAAAACAGTTCTATTGGATATAATAACTGACGATCGCGGGGTGGAGCAGCGGTAGCTCATTGGGCTCATAACCCAAAGGTCGCTGGTTCGAATCCAGCCCCCGCTATTTGGGCGGAAAGCTAAAACTTTCCGCCCAAGTTACAAATTCTCCCGCTTTGCGGGATCCACGATTTTCCTATATATTATAATCCAAAATGATAAATCGGGACAAGCACCAAATCACAAACTAATTCCAGCATCCTCCGAAGAACCTCGTTCTCCGAGAGCAGGCATACCCAAACCTACTAACCATTACTATATTGCCCCATACGCAGCGAGTATTTTGGAAATCCCAACGATCGCTGCTGTTTCGCTGCGTAAGCGATTTTGACCGAGCGATAATAACTGCGCACCATTGCCTTGAAATTTCTCGAGCTCGGCATCATCAAACCCCCCTTCTGGACCCACTATGTAAAGCACTGAACCAGCTCCCCTGGGTACTTGCAAAGAGCCTTTGCGATTAGCCACAAGAACCAGGTCAAAATCAGAACACGCCTCAAACAGAGCATCGACATTCTCACTAACGATAATGTCTGGCAGGTAGTATTGTTGGGACTGAAGCATTGCACTCACCGCAATTCTCTGAAGACGTCCTGCTTTTTGTTCAGTCATTTGAGGGACAACAGAATATTTAGATATGAATGGATGGAATTTTGAAACACTGAGCTCTGTACATTTCTCAATTATGATATCATTACGCGAGCTTTTCAAAGGAACAAATGCCAGTTCAAGGTTAACCGTACTTAGTCGTTTCACGTATGTTTTCTCAAGGATATGAGCGGTTAATTTGATCTTTCCAAGCTCTGTGATTTTGGTTTGATAGCGGTTTCCAGAACCATCAGTTATCCACACTATATCGCCTTGTCTTACCCTTAAGACATTTCTTACATGGTGAAGCTCCTCTCTATCAATGGTGATTTTGTCGCCTTTGATCTTGTGGGACGAAGCATAGAAAAGGTTGTGCATACTATTCTCCATACTTGGAGTGTATTAATAACAGGCTTTTCTAATTTCTCTTTTTGATCGGGACTGACGAACCTTCAAATTCCTTGAGTTCCTCGATTATTTTCTGCACCTGTTTGTTCTTTGTTTTAAGGGGCATAAGGTTAAGCTCTACATACAGATCACCCCGACCACCATCAGGACGCAGCATGCCTTTACCGCGTGCCCGCACGATTTCCGGTGCACCACTACCTTTTCTTATCTTGACAGTCTCTTTCTTGCCATTTAAACCAGGAACATTCACTGCACCACCATTGATTAATGTCGAATATGGGACATTGACCTTGATGTACAGGTCGTATTTTCTTCGCTCATAATATTCATGAGGCTTCTCCTCAAACTCGACAATGATACTACCTTTGCCGCCGTTGGCATAATGCCCCTCACCATTTAAAACAATATACTGCCCATGGGCTACGCCTTGTGGTATTTGTATTTCAATAGACCTTGCCTTTTTTATTTTTCCGGCGCCGTGACATTTGGTGCAGGGGTTTTTTACAACCTGGCCTTTTCCTTGACATTTTGGACAGGTTGAGACGCTCGTGAACGTTCCAAAGATGCTACGTGTTTGTGTTTGAACTTGACCACGTCCGGCGCATTGCAAACAGGCCATTATATCATGACCGCCCAATCCGCCACACGCTGAACAGGCTTCATGGCGATTGATTCTGAACTTCTTTTTAGCCCTTGTGACAATATCTTCCAGGCTTACTTTCAATATGACATGAATATCACCACCGCGTCTTGCCCGTTGTCTTGTGGATCGCCTCGACATGCCGAATAAGTCCTCAAAAACAGAACCGCCAAATAGATTGCCTAAAATATCCTGGAGATCATCAAAATGGTGAAAGTCATCCCAGGAAAAACCACCGCCACGAAATGTCTGTGATACACCGGCATGCCCATACTGATCATAGAGTTGCTTTTTCTTGGGGTCCACGAGAACTTCATAAGCTTCGGAAACTTCCTTGAATTTCTCCCCAGCTGCTTTTTTGTTCTCGGGATTCATATCAGGGTGGTACTGCTTTGCTAATTCCCGATACGCCCTTTTTATTTCATCAGGGCTTGCACCTTTTGAAACACCGAGTACTTCGTAATAATCTTTTTTCATGATGTAGTATTAAGTATTTGAATTTTGTCATTCATTTGGAATTTATCATTTGTTATTTGAAATTTCCTTACTCGTTACTCTTCCTTCTCTTCTTCTTCATCCACTATTCTATACTCAGATCCACCTGCTTCCTCTTTTTGATCCTGGGGTTCTTGTTTAGGCGGTTCCTGGGGTGTTTCCGGAGGTGCTGCTGGAGCCTCGGCCTGCGTCTGTGCAGCATCTCTATACACTGCCTCAGACAATTTATATACTGACTGCTGTAAATCGTCTATGGCTTGCTTGATACCACCCGTATCTGTTGTGTTCTTCTTCTCTTTCAGCGCATCAAGTTTTTTGCTGATTTCACCTCGGTCCTCAAATGATATCTTTTCACCATAATCCTTGAGGGTTTTCTCTACTGAATAAATAGCCGCATCTGCCTGATTTCTAATATCAATCAGTTCCTTTTGCTTCCTATCTTCTGCAGCGTGTTCTTTAGCCTGGTTAACCATGCGGTCCACTTCATCTTTTGATAATCCGCTCGAAGCAGTAATCCTTATCTTCTGCTCTTTACCAGTGCCCATATCCTTTGCCGAAACGTGTAGAATGCCATCAACATCTATATCAAAAGCAACCTCGATCTGCGGTATGCCGCGCGGCGCTGGTGGTATTCCATACAGGTCAAACTTACCGAGTGTTCTGTTTTGTACAGCCATGGGTCTCTCGCCCTGAAGAACATGAACAGTAACCGCAGTCTGGTTATCCTCAGCAGTTGTAAATATCTGTGACTTCTTGGTTGGGATGGTCGTGTTACGTGGAATAATCGATGTCATGACCGAGCCAAGCGTCTCAAGTCCGAGGGTCAACGGTGTAATATCAAGAAGCAGGATGTCCTTCTTGTCGCCGCTCAGCACGGCACCCTGGATTGCCGCACCAATTGCCACAACCTCGTCAGGGTTAATGCCTTTATGCGGTTCTTTGCCAAAGACATCTTTGACTAGTTGCTGAATCTTGGGCATCCTTGTTTGACCGCCGACGAGCACAATCTCATCTATATCCTGAGGACTAAATTTGGCGTCCATAAGTGCTTGTTTACACGGCGGTATAGAACGTTTTACCAAATCTTCAACCAATGCTTCGAATTTCGCCCGGGTCAACTTCATTTCAAGATGTAATGGTGTCTTGTCTTTGTCTGAAGCGATAAACGGCAAACTTATCGTTGTTTCCATGAGTGTGGAAAGTTCGCATTTTGCTTTTTCAGCCGCCTCTTTTAGCCTTTGCAACGCGGTAAGGTCCTTACGTAAATCGATATCGTGTTCCTTCATGAATTCTTCGGCAAGGTCATTCATTACCCGTTCATCCAAATCATCACCACCTAAGTGCGTATCGCCATTTGTGGATTTAACCTCAAAAACCCCCTCACCGATTTCAAGTATTGAAATATCGAAAGTTCCTCCACCAAAATCATAGACGGCTATTTTTTCACTCTTCTTTTTCTCAAGCCCATAGGCAAGTGAAGATGCAGTAGGTTCATTAATAATACGCAACACATCAAGACCAGCAATTCTACCTGCATCTTTGGTCGCTTGACGTTGTGAATCATTGAAATATGCCGGCACCGTGATAACCGCCCTGGAAACCTTCTCACCCAAATAAGCTTCGGCTGACTGCTTAAGGTATTGCAGCATCATCGCGGATATCTCAGGCGGTGAATATTTTTTGCCACCAGCATCAACCCAAGCGTCACCATTTTCATTTTCTATAATTTTAAAGGGGAAACGCGCGATTTCTTTCTCTATCTCGCCGAATCTTCTACCCATAAAACGTTTTATTGAACTAACTGTATTTTGGGGATTGGTAATTGCCTGCCTTTTGGCAAGGGGACCGACCAACCTTTCACCCGTCTTTGTGAAAGCAACCACGGAAGGTGTTGTTCTACCACCCTCTGGGTTAGGGATGACGATTGGCTGACCGCCTTCCATCACGGCAACACACGAATTTGTGGTTCCTAAATCAATCCCTATTATTTTCGCCATTTTCTTGACCTCCTTCTTTCTGTTTGGAAACGAGAACCTTAGCCGGTTTAACTACACGATCGCTAACAATGTAACCCTTGCTAATTTCCTCAACAACGATATCTTCAGCTTGAATACCATCTATTGGCACGGTTCCCACGGCTTCATGCCGACTAGGATCAAAAACTTCACCAAGTCCAGAAAATTCCACCAGACCAAGTGATTTAAGAGCATCCTTCAACTGTCGATGGATTATCTCAATGCCTTTGTAAAATCTCTTGAAATTCTCGTTGAGCTCGGCGCCACTCAATGCTCGGTCAAAACTGTCAAGGACTGGTATAACTTTGTTGAAAAATTCAGCCTTTATCAACAGTCGATGGTTTTCCATCTCCTTGTACATTAATTTACGACTGTTCTCTAACTCAGCGAGTGCCCTCAGGTATTTGTCATTGAATTCCTTGATCTGTTGTTCTTTTGCTTCGATTTCCTCTTTTAACTTCGTCACCGGCCCTTTTCTCTTCATTGTTTTTCTCCTGAACAAACCATAAATCTATTCTGCAATTTAGACATCATTATATAAGTCAAAGTTTATCCAGCCCCTCGCTGAGGGGCTGGATATATCCTCCCCCTCAGCTGTTAATAACAATCTCAGCGTCCAGCCAATAGCCGATCAGCAAGCACCTCAGGTAACCCAGCGTCGATTATCTTCTGTTGGGCAAGTGGAATATTGTAGTCCAATCGGACGATTTCAACTGACCTGCAATTACCGTCATATATTGCGTAACTCGCTCTTGGATCGAAATCTCTCGGTTGACCAATACTGCCGGTGTTAATAATGTAGCGCCGACCTTCAATCAATGGAAAAGGATTATCACCGATGAAATCAGCATAACCATTCGCATCCTGATAGATAACACTTGGTACATGGGTATGACCAACAAAACATACTTGGGTCTTGAAGAATCCGAATTGACATTTTGCTTCGTCAAGAGAAAATAAATATTCCCATTGCTCAGGTTTATTAGGTGAAGCATGGACTAAAAACATATCCTCGATACTACCGGTTAACTTAAGACGCTGCAGTTTGCCAAAATTCCCTTTATTTAACTGCTTTTGTGTCCATTGAATTGCCTCGGCAGCAACCGGGTTAAACACTGAAATATCGGTTTTCTCAACTGCTGCCCAATCGTGATTTCCCGCAATGATAATTTTCGCTTCGGATAGGCACATCACAATACATTCATTAGGGTTAGCGCCGTAACCCACAAGGTCCCCAAGACAAAAAATTCTCTTTATGCGTCTTTTCTTGATGTCTTTAATGACCGTTTGTAACGCTTCTAAGTTTGAGTGAATATCACTGATTATCGCGGCTTTCATTGTTCCTCTTCACGGCATCGAGTATACCGTTAATGAATCGACCAGAGTCTTTACCACCGTATTTCTTACCAATCTCAATCGCCTCATTTATCGAAACCTGGGGCGGTATGTCCTCAAGAAAAAGTACTTCACAAGTACCTAAGCGAAGAATTGTCCTGTCAACAACTGAAATCCGCTTGATGGACCAATTTTTCAATACCCTTGCAATCTCTCGGTCGATTTCAGGTAAGTTGTTCATTGTCGTATCAACCAAGGTCTGACAGAAAGCCTTATCCTTAGCAGCATATTTTTTTCCTTCAAAAACACTATAAATAGCCACCGGCAAATCAGTATCGCCCTCTTCGTAGCGATAAAGGATCTTCATAGCAAGTTCGCGTGCCAATCTACGACCCATCTATCTAACCCGGTTAGAAAATCCCACAGTCTGATCATAATATAACGTTTTATCCACGTTTTCTAACGGGGTTTTATCTTCGCATAAAGGTCGGCAAGTTCCAGCCCGGTCATTGCAGCATCCCAACCTCTATTCCCCCGCTTTGTACCGGCTCGCTCAACCGCCTGATCAGTGGTATCTGCAGTAATAATGCCGTACACAAACGGCAGTCCTTTCTCCAGATTAAGGGCAGCAATACCTTTGGTTACCTCACTCGTAATGTACTCAAAATGAGGCGTGTCCCCTCTTATAACTGCGCCGAGACACAAGACGCAATCATATTTAATGTCCTTCAGCCTACGCGCCACGCCCGGGATTTCAAAGCAACCCGGGGTCCAATAGACTGTAATATTCTGCGTGTCAACGCCATGTCGCATGAGACAATCGACTGCACCGCCGAGTAATCGTATTGAGACGAATTCGTTAAAACGGGAAACGATTATCGCGAATTTCTTACCTTTACCAACAAGATTGCCTTTAATTTCTTTCATGTGCTTTTCCTCCCTTTTGTTTTTCTCTTTGGGATTTTTTTCTTTCGTTCCTGGTACATAACACTATCAAGTATTGAATCTGGTATCAAATGACCGAGTTTTTCTCGCTTGGTTCTCAAATACTGAACATTTTTCTTATGTGCTCTGTAGATCGGAATTTGCTTGGTGATTTCCAGACCATAACCTTCTAAACCAATAATTTTCTTGGGATTATTCGTCAAAAGCTGGACCGTTGATAAACCCAGATCCACAAGTATTTGCGCACCAATACCATAGTCTCTTAAATCAGCAGGAAAACCCAACGCCAGGTTAGCCTCAACTGTATCAAGGCCTTTATCTTGCAAGGTATATGCCCTTAGCTTGTTCTTAAGACCAATCCCTCTGCCCTCTTGGCGCATGTACAGGAACACCCCTTGCTTACGTTTTGCAATGAGTTTCAAAGCAGCATCCATCTGATCACCGCAATCACACCGCAGTGAATGAAATACATCACCGGTGAGACACTGAGAATGAACCCGGACCAAAATATCCTTTCCGCTTTGCACATCACCAAGGACCAGGGCGATATGGTGATCTTTAGTAACCGTGTCTTCATACAAAATAAGACAGAACTCAGCATATTTCGTGGGCAGTTTGGTTTCAAGGATGCGTTCGATCAAACGCTCTTTTTGACGTCGGTACTTAATCATATCTTTTATTGTTATTATTTTTAGGTTAAAACGGCGTGCGATTTTTACCAGTTTTGCAAGACGAGCCATTTTTCCGTCAGAATCCATAATCTCACAGAGCACGCCAGCCGGGTAAAAACCAGCAAGCTTAGCTAAATCAACACTCGCCTCAGTATGACCAGTCCGGCGCAAAACACCACCTTTTACTGCACGCAAAGGGAATATATGACCAGGTCGTGCAAGATCACTGGGGTTGGTCTCTGGATTGATCAATGCTTTGACCGTAGCAGCTCGGTCAAACGCTGAAATACCAGTTGTCGTACCTTTTTTTGCATCCACGCTTATTGTAAATGGCGTACCATGAAGCGCCGTGTTATCCTGGACCATTATCGGAATATTGAGTTCTTGAAGCCGTTCTTGTCTAAGCGGCACGCAGATAAGACCCCGGCCATGTCGCGCCATAAAATTTATAAGTTTTGGTGTAATCCTCTGCGCCGCAGCGATGAAATCACCCTCATTTTCGCGCTTTTCATCGTCAACAACAATAACTACCTTGCCCTTTTTTATATCCTCAATACCCTGCTCAATAGTTGATATCATAGATAATATTCTATTAAAATTGATGGAAAAGTCAAGGGAATAGTAGTAGGGACACGCCATGGCGTGTCCCTACTACTCTCACTGGTCGTTGACGATCGGGTTTTTATGAGTATACTGAATCAATGAACATTCTCGTAACCGGTGGCTGTGGTTTTATTGGTTCACATATCGTTGATGCCTATATTGATTTGGGGCATAGCGTATGGGTAATCGATAATCTTTCAACTGGCGCTATTAAGAACCTCAACCCAAAGGCAGAATTTATTGAAACAGACATTACTGACCCCAATATCGAAAAGATCTTCAGACCGGTAAAGTTTAACGCCATCAATCACCATGCCGCTCAGATCAACGTACGAACATCAGTGAGCGACCCGGTATTTGATGCCAAGGTTAATATTTTAGGGTCGCTTAACCTGCTCACCCTCGCGGTAAAATACCACGTTAAACGATTTATCTTCGCCTCAAGCGGGGGTACAGTGTATGGAGAACCTACCCGATTGCCGATAACTGAGGAATTTCCAATAAATCCGTCGTCTCCCTATGGTATATCCAAGGCAACTACTGAAAAATATCTAACCCTCTATGCCAATATGCACAATTTTAACTATGTCATATTGCGCTACAGCAATGTGTATGGACCACGCCAAATAAGCAAGAGCGAAGCCGGGGTGATCTCTATCTTCATCGAACAGATCTTGAGGCGTGAGAAATGTACAGTTTTTGGTGACGGCAATCAAACTCGGGATTATGTTTATGTTAAAGATGTAGTCGCAGCAAATACTGCGGCATTAAACTGTAAAGCTGATATTTTCAATATCGGCACCGGCATTGAAACCAAGGTTAACGACTTACTAAACATCTTGGCTGATATCACAAATCATGATATAGTCCATGAACACGATGAACCGCGGTCCGGTGAGGTTCTCAGGAATGTCCTGGACAACACCAAAGCAAGATCCGCTATCAAGTGGCAACCAGGGATGTCTTTAAAGCAAGGCATCAGAAAAACACTTGAGTATTTCCAAGAAATATCTTGACCCTGAAGTTCTCGCCCGACTTTCAAGGTTAGACATCAAAGCACGACTTGTGGTTGAAGGCTTTATGAGTGGCTTGCACTCAAGCCCTTATAAAGGATTTTCTCAAGAGTTTGCTGATTACCGTCAGTACATGCCTGGCGATGAACCCAAGCGTATTGACTGGAAGGTTTACGGACGAAACGACCGTTTCTATATAAAAGAGTACCAGGAAGAAACAAACCTGCGTTGTTATATCTTGTTAGACAAAAGCGGCTCTATGGGGTTCGGAGAAAAAATCAGTAAACTCGAGTATGCAAAATATCTGAGCGCGAGCTTGGCGTATATGTTAATCAAACAAAAAGATAGTGTTGGCATCGCGACGTTTGATGAAAAAATAGAAGAAATCATCCCGCCTTCAGTTAGAAAAAGTAACTTCATAGAGATCTTGAAGATCATTGATAAAGCGACTCCGAGCGGTGAAACATCGCTCTCAAATATGCTCTACCAATTAGCTCAGAAGACGAAGAAACGAGGGTTGATTATCATTATTTCGGATTTGCTTGATGACCCTTCGGTTGTGATCAAAGCGCTGCGGTCGTTTAGATATCGCAAACATGAAATACTTGTCTTCCATATTATTGATAAGAAAGAATACGAGTTCTCTTTTGACAAAGCCGCATTATTTCACGACCTCGAAGATCATAGTGAGATGGTAATAGAACCAAGTATGATCCGTACTTCATATCAAAGAAAATTCAAACACTTATTACAGTTTTATCGTCAGCAGCTACTTGAATCGCACATTGACTACGAAACCATATTCACAACAACACCGTACGATCGTGCTTTGTTTTCATACCTGCAGAAAAGAGGTCGCCTGATATGATCTTTCTACAGCCGATTTATCTCATCGGATTAGCCCTTACCGCGGTACCAATTATCATCCACCTTTGGTTCCGAAAGAAATTAGACAAAATACCTTTCTCCACCTTGAAATTTTTGAAAAAATCAGAAGCAAGGCGCTTCGGTTGGTTAAGAATCAGAGAAATTATCGTGCTTGTCCTTCGCTGTATACTCATTGCTCTCATCTTTCTGAGCCTGGCGAGACCGCAGTTCAAAGCCGGGTTTCTCAGATCAGGACATTTGGCTTCCGTCGTTGTGATCTTTGACAATTCATATTCCATGGCTTACGGTAATAATTTTGAGATAGCTAAAACGAGTGCCCTGAAACTCTTTTCCCGGTATTCATCAAAATCAGAATTCTCGGTCCTGTCACTATGCCGAACCCAGGGTGCTTCTCGCGTTAATCAGACATCATGGGTAAACAAAAAATCAGCCATCGAGCAGATTCACCAAATCAATGTAGCCAATAAGACGGGTACGATTAGGGCGCTATTTCCCTATTTTGTAATGGACAAAGCCAAATATCCAGTGGAGTATATCTATGTCGGAGATGGACAAGAAAACGTGTTTGCTGATTTGCCGCAGGAATTGACCATTGAAGAGAATTTCTATTGGGTAAAAATCCCAATGGGTAATAATCTTGGGATCACCAAGGTGTCTTTAAAAGACCCTATTGCCATTTCACTCGATAACTATGTTCTAAGTGTCACCGTTAAAAATTATGGATTAGATATGTGGCAGGGTAAGATTACTCTGCAAGCTGAGAACTATGTACGGGAACAAGAATGTGAAATCCGACCGGCTAATGAAAAAATCCTGAACTTCACTTTACCGATCGCCTTAAACCACGGCACAGTCCACCTCTATGATGATAGCTTATTACCTGATAATATCTACTATTTCTCAAAATCATTGCCTGAAAAGATGAAAATACTGATTATTGGAACGAAACGCTTTCTGGGCTCAGGACTAAACCCGACCAATGAAGTTGAGGGACCTTTTTCATTCGATGCCCTTGAAAGCATCGGCAGTGCCAATCTCCAGCGTTATGGCTTAGTAATTCTCAATGGCATCGATGAAATTTCAAAGCACGATAAGATAAAACTCGAAACTTTCTTAATGAAAAAAAATAAAGGTGTTCTGTGTTTTCTGGGTCAAGCAGTTGGCGACAACCTCAACAGTTTTATCAACCGATGCTGTCGTGCTGAAGAATACGTCTCTGCCAAAGGTTATGTCACCCTGGATTGGGTGGATTACGACCATCCTATTTTTGAGGTTTTTGAACATACTGCAGTACTTAAAAACATTAAGTTTCACAGTTTTCATAAGCTCGATGCCCGTAAGAATGTTATTGCAAAGCTAACTGGAAACAACCCATTTATTGTCCTCGACAGCGGGCTCTCAGTTGTGGCAACACAGTTCTTGCCCCAGTATACTGACATCGTGTACAAGACTGCATTCGTGCCCCTTATCCATCGCCTCATTGTAAATACAGCACACCCATCACACGACCACGAATTGTACGTGGGTGATCAAGCTCTCCAATTTGGCAAGTTAAAAGCACCGACTGGTGAATACATCTTACCAGAACAAGTGCTCCTAAAACCCGGGTTCTATACGACGGCGCAGGATACGCTTGGAGTCAACGTAATCGCGGCTGAAGGTAATTTAAAAATGCTGGGCAGTAAAGCCGCAAAAACTATGCATATTGAGGTGATCGACTTAGAAAAGGACTTCAAGCAAGACGACATGTCTACAGCTCTACTTCTGTTCGCTCTATTTGTCTTGCTCCTCGAATCACTTCTGCTTTTGATACACTAAGAAGCAGGAATAAGGCACTAAGAACTTACAACAACGAAACTGTGCACAAATTGTAGTTGCTCAATTTATTGAGCTATCGATAATATTTAGATCATTCAAGACATTAGGTTTGCACTTATCATTACGTCACAAAAAAATCCTCTCCCCTAAGGGGGAGAGGAAAAAGGTGAGGGGTACGAAATTAGGCTGCTGCAGAATTCCCTATAAACATCACCGTATCGTAAACCCGACAATCGCGTTGTGCGTTTTATACGGCGAGATATTATAATCATAGTGCACGTATAAAAACCCGAGTTTAAAATTGAAGCCAACCATGATTCTGTTGTGGTTCTTAGCTTTCAATTCCACCTTAATATCGCTGATTTCCGAAATGCGATTTTCAGGAATATTGTTTATTGTATCAGGGATTTCATACTCAAACTGATAATGAAAATACACCTTGGTACCTTCAAGACCTGCGCCAATGACTGGTTCAAATGGTCCCAGGCGTTTTGAAACAAGAAACTGCACGCACCAGTTACGAGTGTTCACTATCTGCTCACCAATCGAATTTTTGATGCCAAAAGTCTGAAACGCACCGCCTATTGCAATCGCTACAGGTAAAGGCACATTTTTCATAAAAGGAAGTTTGTTTATTTCCTGCTTCGCACCGATGCCAAGGAATCTCATACTCGATCCCTTATATGAAAACGGTATGAACCTTATGACAAGCTCTGAACCCATAACAAGTCCAACATTCAATTGCGGCATAACAAACGGCACCCCAGATACATCAAAACCAGCCGGGATATAAGGTGGAATACCAACTGCATTCCCAGACGCCGGGATATCAGGCTGTTCTTCAGGACCAAATATCGTCCCAATGCTGTCCAGGTTTACCTCATATGATACTAATTGACCATTGGCAAGCGAACAAATGACCGCCGCATCACTATAGTATTTTGCCGAGTTTGGTATTTGAATATACATAGCCCGGACACTCAGATCAAAACCCAGAAATTCATGGCTGTACGCACTGTGGAAAAGACCGGTTGAAACGCCCGTACCAAAAGCCGTAACCAGTGGTTGAGCATAACCTTCAAGCAAACCTTCGCTGATCTTTTTTATCTTTTCAGCAAGTGGTTCAACAGGATCCTGGGCCGCGAGAAACGAACACATTATACTTAGGATAATCACATACTTTATTACTTTCATAAACAATTATATCTGCATATGATTAGCTGTCAACAGGGTGACCGAGAATTAGGAGTAGGACCTGTTTGCGTGCGACGCACAGGCAGGCGTTTACGCCCGTATTTTGGAGTGCAATGTCTCCTGACATTGCATGCAACGAGGGGGACTCGTTGCACTCCACATTTAACGAGCCTGAAGGCTCTACTCCTACAAATTCCGGCATTCTCGGTCACCCTGTCAAGCACTTGCCCCTTGATTTCCCGCACATTATTGTTATAATCCCCCATGTCTCTTATTGTTATGAAGTTTGGTGGAACCTCTTTAGCCACGCCTGAGTTGCTGCTCAACGCTGCGAGAAAAGTTGCCCGTGCAAGAAAAAAGAACGATATTATAGTCGTTGTATCGGCAATGGGTAAAACAACTGATAAGCTCTTCTCAATGTCAAAAAAAATAAACGTGAAACCAAAAGCCCGTGAAACCGACATGCTTCTCACTGCTGGTGAAAGAATCTCAGTCGCCCTACTATCCATGGCGCTTGGTCGACTTAACCTTGAAGCTGCATCCTATACAGGTTCGCAAGTCGGTATCATTACTGATAATAAACATACTAATGCACGGATTCTGAAAATAAAGGGTGATCGGATAAAAAAAGCTCTTGCCGACAAGAAAATACCCGTGGTTTGTGGATTCCAGGGCGTGAGTCAGGACAAAGAAATAACGACCCTGGGACGCGGCGGCTCTGACACCACGGCACTTGCTTTGAGCGCGGCGTTAAAAGCCGAAAAATGTATGATTTATACAGATGTCGACGGCGTCTTTGCAGAAGACCCCAATGAATTCCCGGGTGCAAAGAAAATAAACCGGTTGTCTTATAATGAAATGTTAGAGCTGTCGAGCCGCGGGGCTCAGGTTCTCCACCCGCGCGCCTCGTGTATTGCGGCGAAGTACAAAATTCCGGTTGAGATACGTAACAGTCTCAACAATAAATCAGGTACTCTCATCACTGATCTTGAAGATATTGAAAAACCAAGACCAAAAGCCATTACCCACAGTAAATCTCTCTACCTGGTAACCCTGGTTCAGGTGCCAAGGAAACCTCATTATGTCTCACAAATTTTGACTGAACTGACCAATGAAGGCGTGCATTTAAAGTTCTTCTTCCACGGCGTTTCCCATGCAAAAAAATTCGATCTTTCTTTTATCACCCCGCTCAATGAATGCGAACAAATTAAAACGATCCTCAATAAAGCAATTAAGCGAATTGGAGTAGATCACATTGAGGAAGCTCTGGATATCTGTTCGCTCAGTGTAATCGGTCGAGGCGTTGGCTCGAACCACGAAATACTTTCTGCGACTTTCAATACCTTAGCAAAGACAAAAACACATATCGAGCTCATCACAACTTCCGAATTATCGATTAACATTTTTTTGAGAAAAAAAGCATTGAACAAAGCAATAAGGGCATTACTAATAAAATTTCATTTAAGGAGAACTCCGGGATAATCGGCGGATATTCAGCGCCTTCAGTGTATTCTTAAGTTAACCGCAACACCGAATTGATTCACCGTATACTTGATCCCTTCATTATCACCAAAGAGCCAATTGCCCTCAGGCATAATTGTGAAATCGTCTCCAAAAGACAGACCAATACCATGGCCGTACTGAAATATCTGACGCGGTTCGCGCGTCGAATGCTCCTGACGGTCCCTCGGGTGTATAGAATAGATTATCTTAGGTGCGTAATAGACCCTGACGTTCTTGAAAATCTGCTTGCTAAAAATTAATGTTGGATAGAAATCAAAAACATAATCGGTAATAAAACCGACCCGTGTGCCCTTCATATAACCAAAACCCATCTTAACTGCTGCATTGATAACCCCTGCATAGCATTTGTATTTACCCGCAATCACACCCGATGTTGGAGACGAAAATTTGATTTCAACCTCAGCATTTCTGAATATACCAAGTTTGGCAAACATGTCAAACCTTCGGGTGTCATAGGCGGTTGAATCAGATGCACCACCGTAAAGTGCAAAGTTATCAATCGCGAACCCCAGTGAATACTCACCCGGTCTATGTACCTCAGCAATATCATATGTGCAATACGACTGCGACCACTCAAGAGGAAGATGTTGACAAAATAGAGTATTGCTTGATAATATAATGATAACAGGTATTATCTTAATCATTCATGGATTATACTGTAACTTGTATGGAAGTCAACATCTATACGCCATTCGCTATAGGCTATCCGCCATTTGCCCTTTGCCCTTTGCCCTATGCCCTATGCCCTATGCCCTATGCCATTCGCTATCCGCTATCCGCTATCCGCCATTAGCCATTCGCTATCCGCTATCCGCCATTCGCTATAGGCTATCCGCCATTAGCTATACGCTATCCGCCATAAGCCATTCGCCCTTTGCTCTTCAGTGTGCCCCTTCTTTTTTGATTACCGTGAGCACAGTTTTTAAGAAGATCTTGAGGTCAAGCCTCAATGACATATTATTTATGTACCGCAGGTCATATTCAAGTTTACGCTTAACGTGTTCGACTGACACATCATAGGCATGTTGGACTTGCGCCAAACCAGTAATGCCTGGATGAACCGTCAATCTCAGAGTGTATAATGGAATAACCTCTCTTAGCTGTTCAACAAATGCCGGTCTTTCAGGACGGGGACCAACAAAGCTCATATCCCCTCTAAGAACATTAAGCAACTGAGGCAATTCGTCTATTCTCAAAGGTCTTAATATCCGCCCCATCCGGGTGATTCTTTGGTCGTTCTTCTCAGCCCATACCGGTCCAGTATGTTTTTCTGCATCGCTAATCATGGAGCGAAACTTGTACAGAATAAACTCCTTACCACGGAACCCCGACCTTCTTTGTTTATAGAGAATAGGACCTTTAGAATCGATTCTTATAAGCAAAGCAGTTAACATTAAAAAAGGTGCTAAAATAAACAATGTAACTAATGAAAGAATAATATCCACCACCTTTTTCAAAAACTGATCCCAGCTTGATAGAGGATGGAAGATAACTTTTAAAAATGGTGAATCAGGTATCTTCTGTACAAGGAAATATTGATAGATCACGGGGTAGAGTTTTGGTGAAATAAATATTTCGAATTTTGTATTGGCAAGTCTGGATATTACACTCAAAATATTCTTCTTGTCGCTGCCATTGCTTTCAATAATTATACCTTCAACATTATCGTAGTTTAAAACAGCTTCAGAAATAGTCGGATTTACTTTGTCAAGTTTTATTTTCTTGACCACATTAAAATGATTGTAGCTATCGAGGGAATCTCCATTCTGGAAGATCAGAACTTTTTCCGGCAGCGTTTTCACATATTCACCAATCAGACCACGCCAGAAAAACCGCCAAATCAAAATTGATGGCAGCATCACCAAATATGACGGTACGAACCCATGCGCCTTCATGAAATCGATGTTGACCAAATATGCCAAACCAAAAATTATCAATAATCCTATACAGAAAACTTTAAATAGCTTGAAGAGTTCACTTATTATCTGGATTTTGTGGCGGGACTCGTACAGATCAAAAGTCTGGAAAAGAAAAAGCCAGAAGATCACTACGATTAAATTACCGAGCAGCGCGTGCCAGCTGGTTAATGAGGCATTGATCGCCGACGCCTTCCAGCTAATGAAATAGACCACGGATAAAACTGCCGCATCACCAAAAATCGTGAAGATTAATTCATTTCGACGGGACATCAAACATCGTAAGTATCGTTAAAAACCTCCTCGAGAACCCGTCATTATATCCTATATTGGAAATCTGTCAAGAGGGAATTCTACTCGTAATTGTTCAAAACTCAGTGGACTAATGTACCCCGCTCTTTTACAAAAGGGCGGGGTGTAGTCGCACGATTCATCCCGCTTCGTATTATAATTCTATAAATAGAATTGCGGGATTCATCGTGCAAAATATAGGAGTTCATTAGCTTGCTAATGTGTTGTCGTATGCGCCCCTTCAATAAATTCAGGACAGGCATAAATGGCCTGCCTGTGCGTCGCACCTGTCTGCCCTGTCTGCGTCGCCAACGCGACAGGCAGGCGTGCCAACGGCACAGGTAGACGCAGACAGGCGCAACTACAAGTTTCCACCGAAAATTGAATAATTACTCCTACTCAATTTCAGAAGTAAGAAATTAAGAAAATGAGAAGATAGAATAAAAAAGAAGTTAAGAAGATGGGAAAATACGAAATTGGGAATTGACTTTTACATATTATTTCCTATAATTAATTATGCGCATTGATCTTCTTTTCAAGAATATGTTGATCTTCAAGAAAAGAAATGAGGCGAAAGAGATGTGTCTTAATAATTTAATAAAGGTCAATGGTCAATATATAAAACCCTCGAAGAAAATCCAGGAGGGTGATATTATAGAGATTGAAACAACTCAAGGTATACGTAAGATAAGAGTACTCCAAATACCAAGAGGCAATATATCCAAGCAAGATAAGAGTCAGTACTATGAAGAGATTTAGCGATGAAAATAGGCATTACACTCGGTGATCCAGCCGGCATCGGCCCAGAAATAATTATAAAAAGCATACCTCGATCACGGTATCAAAAAGATATCCGGATTTTCGGGAATAAACAAATACTTAAGAAAACCGCACAGGATATGCGTGCGTCAAACAAGTACCGACTCATCAGTAATATGATCTGTGACTGCACAAACACTGTGCAATGCAAATATGGAAACCCAACCGTGAAAACCGGACAAGTAGCAATGCAATCACTGGATTGTGCGCTAAATAGTAACCCTGATATACTCATAACCCCACCGATAGTAAAAGATGTGATCCGTCAATTCCTTCCTGACTTTACCGGTCATACTGAATACCTTGCCAGCTTTTTCCAAGCCAAAGAGTTTGCCATGGTTGGCGTGTGGCACAACAAAAGGATCATGCTTACAACAACTCACTTACCTCTGCGTCGTATCTTTTCAAAAATCACGCCCAAAACAGTCTTGTACAAAATCATCCTCCTTGAACGCGGGCTAAGGCAATACTTTGGTGTTCTCCACCCCCATATTGGCGTCAGTTCGCTCAACCCTCACGCGCACGAATTTAGCCTCGGTGAAGATGAAAAGATAGAACAAGCGGTAAAAGCAGCGCAGAAAAGGCATATCAATTGCCATGGTCCGTACCCGGCTGACTCCCTTTTCAATCGAAAATTTGATGGCTTTCTAACCATGTTTCATGATCAGGCAATGATCTATTTAAAATCAAAGAAAGATGGCTTGAACTTCACTCTCGGTTTACCTATAATACGCCTGTCACCATTATATGGTGCAGCATTGGATATCGCTGGAAAAAATCGCGCCGAAGCGTCAGGATTGACCGCGGCGATCAAGGCTGGTGTCAGGCTATACAAGAATAAGAGGAGATATGATCAAAAATACAAAAACATCGATGATTAGATACACTTGTAAACTGGGGTTTGCCTTTATAATTATGTTAGCGGTATTTTGTTCACGCAAAGATGAATTGCAAAAAGGGATTACGGCAATTGAAAAAGGCGACTATGCAGCAGCGGTCAAATCTTTGCAGACCTCATTGAAGACTGATTCTTTGAATCCTGAAGTGCATTTTAGTTTGAGCCTTAGCTACGCACACCTCGACTCAATCCAAAAATCTTTCGTTCATTATCTAAAAGTATTCCAGCTCGACACGACTTCAAGTTTCAAGAACAATGTCCCCTTAAGAGAAATGTTAGCAACCTCTTTGAAAATAGACCCGTATGTATGGAAATCAATCCCGATGAAAAAAATGAATCAGTTCAAAGGTGCGCTTAGCCCGGACGGTAAAACAATCGCAATCGCCGCAGCAAAAAGAGACATGGCAAACATCTATTTAACCAAACTCAACGGTAAAGTCATTAAGAAAATAACCTCAAGCGGCATGAATACTGATCCTGATTTCTCGCCCACTGGTGACAGCATCATTTTTGTGTCCAATGCTGATGGCGACGATGAGTTGTATATCTACGATATAAAAAGCAAAAATGTAAAACAAATAACCGACAACACAGCACAAGATTTCTCTCCTGCCTTTTCTCCAGATGGTAAGGAAGTCGTATTTGTATCAAACATGGACGATCCTTACAAGTGGGAAATCTACAAAGTGAATATCGAAAACAAGAAAATAAAGCGGCTAACAAAAAATAATTACTGGGATGGGTTCCCTAAGTTTTCATCAGATGGTAAATCAATCGTATTTTCTTCTAAAAGAAATGGCAGCGAGAATATATATATAATGAAGAAAAACGGTGGTAGGGAAAAAGTACTCTATGAAAGCGATGCTGATGACAATGATCCACTATTATTAGACCAAGCCCTGTTTTTCAAGTCAAACCGCGAGGGTAAATGGGAAATATACCGTTTCGATTTGAAAAGTAAAAAATTATTCCGGCTCACTTATAATTCGGTGCCTGATTGGAATCCAAGGCTTTCTGCAGATGGCACAAAAATTGCCGTGGCAAGAAAAATAAAGAAAAGATGGCGTCTGTATTATATCGATCTTAATAACCCTGTTTCAGCCGATATTCTCGCCGCCAAGATAGAAAAGAAAATCGCCGCCAAGAATTACTGAGAAGAACATAAAATAGTTCTCAGATCATCCACGAAATGTATGTTCTCGACAAATCCCGAACAGTAACTCTTTACTCTTCGAGCGACCCCGTACTTTTACAAAAGTGCGGGGGAGTCGAGAAGTTCCTTAATGATGTAGTCGCCTCCGCCTGAGGCAGACAGGTGATTTACCCACGCCCCTTATGAAGAAGCGGGGTTTATCAGGCAGTCCAATTATTAATGCCCGATTCCTACAGTTCCTATATCCATTACCCAAAATGAGAACTATTTCATGTTCTCCGTAATAATTTGATAGCCCCGTCGAATCTGATGAGACTTAAATCCGTCGGTGTATGCAAATTACCTCTTGACAAACTTTTAATTATATATATAATTGCAAAATGGAAAAGGAGGTAAGATGAAAAAGCTTTTTGCTATAGCAATAGCTGCTTCAATGTTAAGTGGTTTGTATGGTCTTACGCTTGGTTTAGGCGTTGCGTATGAGGATGTCGCAGATTCCACTCGTTATCTTTGCATCAAAGGTGATGCACGTATTCCGATTCTTCCAGTCCTTGATTTACGCGTTGGTCTATTGGATGTAAGTCTTAGAGAAAATGCCAAAGGGATTTTATTTGGCACAGGCATGGAAACAGACCTACTTATTAAATTTCCAATGCCCGCTTCGTTCCAACCTTATTTAGTATTCGGTTTGAGGTTCGACCTAGGACTTGAAGATCCTTCAACTATGGGTCTTGAACTAAAGGGTGGTCTCGGCGGAGAAATGGGCTTTGGCGGTTTTAATGCCTATTTAGAAGGTGGTCTCCATAACCTGGATTTCCAGAAAGACCGTGAGCCAGATGAAATGACCACTGCCATCTACGCCCAACTCGGTGTGACATTTCCACTTGGATTGTAAACAGACCATTAAGCTGAATTCAAAAAGGCGGGCTCTGCCCGCCTTTTTTTTATCCGTTATTACATCTATGGAGTGCAACGAGCCCTCTCGTTGCAAAAAGAAATTACTAAGTTATACTAAAAATATTCCCTCTTGCCCTCTCCCTTGACGGGAGAGGGCAAGAGCCTGCCCCGTACTTGATACGGGGGTGAGGGTGTAACAATATCCCTGTTATACGCTATTCGCTATAAGCCATAAGCAGCGTCATCTCTGATGACGGAAATAATAATATCCGTGAAATCTAATCTGTTAATCTGTGTAATCGACGCCACCGAAGGTGGCGGAGAGAGAGGGATTTGTCCCGATTCTACATTAAATCTTTTAATTCCAAGGAATCGGGATCCCGTTTCCTTAAAATATCCTTTTCTTTCCTAATGATAGAAACGGGAAACCCCCGACCTTGAATTACCTTGATCCTACGGCTGAAGTAGACTCTGATGGCGGAAAAATTAACATCTGTGTCCCGTAAAACGGGATCCTCCCCGCTGTTCTGCGAACTACGGGGTAAACGAATTACCATTATTAAATAACAAAATAGGAAAATTCGGGATAATCTTTCTGCTATCACTGCCTGCCCCGTAAGTTGTCAAACGTACGGGGTAATCGACGCCATCGAAGATGGTGTCATCTATGGAGTGCAACGAGTCCTCTCGTTGCATATTTTTATATGCTATCTGCTATTCGCTATAAGCAGCGTCATCTCTGATGACGCACGGAGAGAGAGGGATTTGAACCCCCGATCCGCGTTAACGGATACACGATTTCGAATCGCGCGCCTTCGTCCACTCGGCCATCTCTCCATGTGCCACACTCTGTGTGGCACGGCTAATCGCTAATTGCTTATGGCTTATTGCAAATTAAAAAACCATAAAGTCAGTTTGGTCAAAATTAACCATTGATCAATTACATAACATTTAATAATCAATCGACCAACCATTCCCCGGAGTCTCACATTGTCATTCCCCGGCCTCCCCCTCGGTCATTGCCCGACTCGATCGGGCAATCCAAATTCCTGGATCATCCGGTTAAACCGGATGATGACACTTGAACTTATGACGTTCGTTGTTCGACTCCCCCTTATGCCTACCCCGTAAAACGAAGTTGTACGGGGTCATTCCCCGGAGTCTCACATTGTCATTCCCCGGAGTCTCACATTGTCATTCCCCGGAGTCTCACATTGTCATTCCCCGGCTTGACCGGGGAATCCAGCAGAATCCGGATTGCTATCGCCTTTTTTTCTCTTTTTTTCAAAAAATTCTTTCATCAAAGAAACGGCTTGTTCTTTCAGCAAACCCTCAACGACTTCGATTTGATGATTGAGTTTCTGCTCATTAACAATATTAAAAATTGAACCACAACCACCAAATTTCTCATCGCGTGCGCCAAATATGATGCGCTTCACACGTGCTAAAACCAATGCGCCTGCACACATAATACAAGGTTCAACCGTTGTATAAATATCAACATTTTCTAAGCGCCAAGAGCCGAGTGCATTCGCGGCTGCAGTTATCGCGATGATCTCAGCATGCGCAGTTGGGTCATGCAAATGTTCGGTTCGATTGTGTCCCCGTCCAATAATCTGATTCTTATACACGGCAACCGCACCGATCGGCACCTCATCTGCTTCGTATGCCTTTTGAGCTTCTTTAAGCGCCTCGTTCATATAGAACTCATCGTTCATTTCTGACTCCAAAATCCTACACCTATAGCCCCTCTCCCCTTTGGGGAGAGGGCTAGGGTGAGGGGAAATAACATCAATGTAATCCCTTTCCGCCATTCCCTAATGGCAGATGCGGGATGCTGAACTTTGTAGCCAAATCCAAAGATAATGTAACCCCTTTCTGCCATTCTCTAATGGCAGATGCGGGATGCTGAATTCTTCATTCGCATTAAACAACAAATGCGAGTAGAATTCGCATACGCCCGAGGCGACTCGAACGCCTAATCTGCGGATCCGTAGTCCGCTGCTCTATCCAATTGAGCCACGGGCGCTTTTTCAATAAACACTGAGCACTAAGCGAAAGAGAAAGAATTAAAAACCTTCGGTATCCTGATTACTAATCACTGTTCACTGCTGTCGTATTATAGTGAATTTTGTGATTTAGTCAATAATGGTAGGGCAGATTCAGAGTGCAGGCAAGTACAAAACTACATACTGTTCTTCAAATAAATATCGTAGTGGCGGAGCTTGCTCCGCGTTTTATTGTTCGAGTGAACAGAATACTCATCCGCTCAACCAAATACCAATCGTACGGAATATTCAAATATGGAAGAGGTTAGTTAATAGTTACCAACTCTAATTCCTTTTCTCTCTTCTTGCCTTTGTGCGATCAAGCTGCGGATTACTAAGAGTGGTTTTCTTGAATATACAAAACCCTTGATTTTTCGCACATATTGATTATTATTATGTAGGAGATTTGGCAGTATATGATTTTGCTACCTTGACAAAATGCTAAAATGCAATATAATTATAATGTAATCATCCCTAGTGAGCTACGGCTCACTAGCCACCTCCGGGTTACGATCCGGAGGTTTTTCTTGCCATGAATAGAGTAATCTTCCTAATTGACGGATTTAATATCTACCATTCAACATTAGAGCTCAGGCGTCATACCGGCTATTGCACAAAATGGTTAGATCTTGCTTCTTTGATGAAATCATATATCCATCTTTTTGGTAAAGACGCACAAGTCCAAGCAATCCATTATTTTTCAGCTATCCCTTATTACCTGAGTGCGCAAGATCCAAGAAAAATCCAGCGCCATAAAGATTATATTAGCTGTTTAGAATCATCGGGGATAAACGTTGAACTTGGGCGCTTTAAGGTTAAATATGTATATTGCGACAAATGCAAGAGCATGGTTTTAAAACATGAAGAAAAAGAAACAGATGTTACTATTGCCATCAAAGTCGTAGAAATTTTCCTGAAAGATGAATGCGATACCGCTGTTATTGTGTCGGGTGATACAGATCTTTCACCTGCAATAAGAAAATGCAAGAATTTGTTCCCCGCGAAAAAGATCGTCTTTTGCTTTCCTTACGCGAGAAAAAACAAAGAATTAGCTTCCCTCGCACCTGGATCTTTCTCAATCAGTAAAAAACAGTATATAAAACATCAATTCCCAAATCCCGCAGTGCTAAAAGCTGGAAAAGAAATATATAAGCCGAAGTCATGGTGAATAATAAAGGGAAATATAGACAAAAAAGGGACATTACCGCGGGACGAAACCCTTTGGATGACTGCTTATTTGTAGAATGTCAAGAAGACCTGACCCCCTCTGCTTCCCAGTCTTTTCGCCTTATTTATCCCGCCTGCCCGTATAATGGCAAAGCTATTATATCGGGGTCATCGTCCGACCAGATCGGACGATCCAGTCTTTTCGTTCTTAGGCCCTACGACTTACTACATCCTATGCTTTAATTCTTATGTCTCTAAGCCTGCCCTGAACCCTGAAAGTGTCATTCTGAACTTGGTTCAGAATCTCTTCAGGGCAGTATTGTTTCAGGGGTGAGGGGTTACTGTTTCCTGATCCCTATTCCCTAACTTCCTCGCCCCTTTGGGGAGAGGATTAAGGTGAGGGGAGTAAGGCGCTTATTGTTCGAGCCCGTCGAGAACTTTACGAAGCTCAGCAAAGCATCAGTGTCATCATTGTATGAAGCCTTATGGTATCTAACAGGCTTTAACAGAGTGAATTTTGAAACTCTTTGAAAATCTTGACTTTCCTGGATTTTAGGGCATAATAGAACATAAGTGTAATGAAGGAGGAGCTGAATTGACTAACATTAAAGAGATGATTGAAATGATAAAACCTAATCCCTTCAGTCCAAAATCAGGTCAAGAACCCAAAGTCTTTATCGATAGAGACAAAGAAATAGGTCTTTTCTTAAAGAAAATAGACGAAGCCAAAACAGGAAAGACGAACCACTACATCATAAATGGTGGATGGGGTTCAGGAAAAAGCTGTCTGCTTATGTACTTTAGGTTGTTAGCTCAAAACAACAAGTCTGCTGCATGTTATTTCCAAGCTCGAGAAATAAGTGAATCTGCAAGCGATATGGAAATAATCATGCATGTTGTTGAAAGTATTATT
>JAUVZL010000103.1 GCA_030602565.1 Candidatus Stahliibacteriota bacterium | reverse complement strand
TAAATTTGTTTGAGTAAGATTGAGGTTTATAAGCGGATCGAGTAGTGGCCTTATTTCTTGCAATTTGGAATTCAGGCGCGAGGCAAAACCACCAGCTTCGATTTCATATTTTGCAACCAATCCTTTACCCATCATTCGTCCCATATCAAAAGAAATTAGACCAGCTATAATGTACCGCAAAAAGGACGTATCAAAGGGGTCTGTATCGTCCACAAAACGCTTTTCGTAAATTTGATTGGCGACTAAATTATAGTGCAATCCAACTTCGTTATATCGAGCAACTTTTCTCGTGGCGTTTTTTAAAATCACAATTGTCTCCTCTCATGTCGTATAACTTGTTCATATACACAATGCGGATGTACTCTCATATTAAGATGATATCCGCATTACAGATATACTACTTTTAGGCGAAGTACGACATGAAGAATTAAAATCTAACTTGGTATTCAGGTGAACCAGCATCTACGCCAAAGATTAAGATCGATGGTAGTTTCTTGCAAAGTATATAATAGCTTTGTGTTGGAGTAGCTTCATTTCCAGCAAATTCTATCCACAACCTTCCATCATTAGATCGTTTGCTACCTCCATTAGATAAAAAAGTACCTAATACTTCCGCTTCCAAAGGATTGCGCTTAGCAGGACCATGATGCAGTCTTGGTGAGACATTATCCTTCTCATTCAAAGGGATAGCTGCAAAGAATGGAACCCATGTACCTCCCCGCGGTCTGACTTCGATGGCGTATCTATTGTTACCATCTCTACTCGACTTGTAAATTTTAAGAGCATAGGGCTCAACTTGAGGTTTTGCGATATCTGGCTGTCGTCTTTCAACTCCTGCCACTATTCTCTCTTTCCAGTCAGGGTCAGTAACACTTACAAAGAGTCTTGTTTTGATACCTGCTGGAATGAGATTTGTGTCCACTGGCGCTGGGAAAAGGGCTATTACTGGGAAGTCTCCACCGCGGGTGTGCAAAGCACGATCTAGAGCATACGCAAATTCCTCTTTGCAGGCTTGGCTACCGAGACTTGCCTGCGTGGCATAAAGAAGCCAACCATCAGATTTTGAAGGGTCTTGAATAAAAGAGTCAATCTGTTTCCACAGATGCTTTCCCGCAGTAAGATTCCAGCGATCTAATTTGACTTCGAGCCCTGCCCTGGACAGTTCCTGAGCAATGAAGTCAACGTCGCCATCTACATTATCGTTCCGAGCATAAGTAATCCAAATTGAGTTCTTCTGAGACATTTTTTCTTCCATCAAATTTGACTATTTCGTCTAACTTCAGGCGAAGCCCGAGTCCCATCAAGCGCAATGAAGCGAAGCGACATTTTGTCTAACGATTGTTTTTACGACGTTGCGATCAAAGGAAGCACTGCGGCTTTAGCCTTGGCGTAAACACGCTGTTAGGCCAAGAGGAAAACCATCAATGACCATTACTCAACGACATCGCTTCATTGATCTCGGCCAAAACCATGTCAGAAAGTGACATTACTCCTCGCCCTGAACTTGAAAGCCCATAGAACATGGATTCAAGTTGTTGTGTATCCAGTTCAGTCAGGCCTAGGTGTACGGAGTATTCTGAAACCGTCCTGATTGCTTCCAGCAGCCGGATAGTGCTTCCGTCTGGCAGCACCCGGGCGAGACCAATACCTTTGGCCCGTGCATAGTTAATCGCGCTTATTTGGAATCCATTGCGACAAGCGACCGTTCCCTTGGTCTTGTGTAGGCCAATTTGTTCTAGTTTTGCATGGAACTCCTCAATATCGTCAACTGGAACCGAACGTTCATAATCTTTACACTCCCACACCCATACGAAAAAAGGCTCTTCTGCACCTCGCCGATAGAGCTCAAGCGACACATCCATGACGATTGATCTACCGCGATCTGCGGATGGATATGACTTCCGAGCAAACACCTTCGCCGAGCCCGCTTTGATACCCAAATCACCCCGATTAAGTTCACCCTCGAGGAGCTGCTTTAGCGTTGTTTCGAACGCCTTTCCCTTTTCCACGCTTGCCCTCCTTGTTCATTTATTTTGTACCCCTGATACGCAAGCTCGTTGCCTCGCCCAAGGTCTGAGTATTTACGAACTCGCCACAGGTGAGTTAGGAGAAGTGTAACAAAGCCGTAAATGCTTTGTTACGCGTTCGTTGACATTTCTTATTTATTGATATCTACATCAAACAGAATTAGACTTACTTATCAATCGATTCCAATAATTGTTCATTTGTTCAAAAGATCCTCTGTCAACACCTTTTAAATAACTCAGCCAGCCAATTATTGATTCTTCATTCTTATATCTCTTATCCGCACTCAAGTGAAATAACAAATGATGCATTATAGCTCTCATTTGTCTTTTTTTCTTTTTGCCAATACCAAATTTGGGCTCAGAATTATTCTTCACTAGTCCAGTTATCGAACATCTTCTTCTTGGTCCTAAGACTCTTAGTTTATCCATGTTAGACTTAAAGTGTTCTGACCTGATAATCTTGATAATTATTGACAGGGATTGACAAAGCACATTACGGTTGTTTGAAGATAATGTTATATCGTCTGCATACCTTGTATATATGATGTTTCTTCTCGAAGTATAACCAGCAATCCTTCTGTCGAGTTTTGCTGCAATTAGATTTGATAATGAAGGGGAAGTAACAGCACCTTGTGGTAAACTGCCATTGCAGGTAGAAAGCATAGCAAGAATAGATGCTGCTTTTTTAGAATAACCGATAAGTGAGAACACCTTTGCTATTCGTCTGATCGAAATCGACGGGAAGAATTCTTCCAAGTCCAAACATATGAAATATCTGTTACTACAATGTGGAGATACGTTGACTGAGATGTTTTTCTTTCTAATATAAGCTGTAGCATACAAGGAAGGGCTGAGTTTATCCAAAATATTTCTGAGTATCCATGCCTGAATCCCTTTTAAATCTTTTCTTGGTTGTCTTATTTCACGTAAATTACCATTCGACTTCGGTATCTTATACTTTTTATAGTATCTATGGGAAAATTTGCTAAGCATCTTAATCCGTCCTAGATCAACGTGTATTAAAAATGCCAGTTCTTTCTCGTCATAGAACACAGGTAGATTCATCAATCTTAAAAGTTCGTTATTACTTTTCATTATGAACTAAATAGGGTGGAGCAAAAGGCACTTACTTCATAGCATCGCGCAGCGACACGAATCACGTAGTGATTCGTCCCGAATGGTTTCCGGTAGGAAACCGTGAGGGCAGTAATGCCTCTGTTTGCATCCGGAGTGGCGAAACACCACTCAAGCTTGTCAAATCGCAGACAAGCTCGACTAAGATCCTTCTACTCCACCCCAAATCCTCCTACGATTCTTTCTAAGAGTCAAATTTAATGCTTCTAATCTAAATTCTGTCAAGAATGCTGAGACCATGCGTGTTTTCTTTCTTGTGTTATTGCTATAAATCAAATCGTCTATACCTTTAGAAGTCGTTGAAAGGCTACCTGAACTAAAAAATACTCTTCTTCCATTGATTAAGCTATTTATCACTATTCCAGCTGTAGCAACTACAATTTTTTCTTCAGTGGTTGTAAGTTCCCTTGAAATAGTAAAGATAGCCTCTTTCGGTATCGGCTCAAAAACATAAATTAATGCTAAATAAAATCTATAAGCAGAAATAGGATTTGATAAGGCTCTTATCGGTGAAGAATGTTTAGCTACATCACGAGCGGAATCGGCTATTTGTTTAACAAGTTTATTTGAATTGCTACTATTCATCGATAAGAATAAGACTTCGCTTTTAGTCTTCGTTTTTAGATATCGAATGGGCCCAAGATTTATGAAACTTTTTGTTCGAGCAAATCTTGGATCAATTATAACAATAAGCTTATCACTTAAC
>JAUVZL010000094.1 GCA_030602565.1 Candidatus Stahliibacteriota bacterium | reverse complement strand
GGCTGCAGCGCTTGGTTGGACAATGTCAGGACGTTTCCCCTGGTTCACATACCCAGGAAGCTATTTCTTCTTGATATCCTTGCAAATATTCCCCCGTGGGTATGGGCTCATGTGTAACCGCTTGCATGATGCAACAGATATGTTTGTCCGCTTCAGCGATTCTCCTCACGAGCTTGCGAATCTCTTCAATCAAACCTTCCTGCAGCTCAGGCTCAAGCACCAACGTCTCGCAACTAGGAATAAGGTTGTGTGCAATGTAGTTCCTTGCTATCCTAGCTTCATCAATAATTGGGAAGAGAAAATCCTTCAGGTCTACGGGCATATAGTGACTGACAAGACGACCGATGTTTTGGGCAAGCATTCGTTTCCAAAGCTTATCAACAAACACATTGAAATCTGCGTCCTCATTTGAAGGTGAGATTTTGCCAGATCAATGAGCACCCTTAACGTCGAGCAATGTTGAGAGAACACGGCAATTGGCTTCAAAATGCTGAGCCACATACAAAGCACGCCCGAAGGTGATGAACAGCCCAGGATGAATGTCTTCCATTTTCTTTGGATCGATGAAAGGCAAGTCTATCATGGTTCTGGTTCTGATGTTGTCCAACGATCAAGCTCACCTGCCGCGATGGAGCGCAACGGAATAGTGGTCAGGTGCTGCGCCTTGTTAGCCCAAATTTTATTAATCAGCTGCCCATCTATATTCAAAAACTTCAGGAGATAAAGTTAATGAGTTCTTCAGATTCTTGCTGATTTCCTGACCACCTGGCATAGAAGGTAACATCATGAAATACTGGTTTATTGCAGCATTAATACCTGACAGACATTTTTTTGTTTTGATCCAATTTTGCGGGCTAAAAACTTTATCCCCCGTTTGTGGTTCATTTGCAGCAGCAGTAAGAGCTGTGTTCAAGCAACTTGCTGCAATAGAAACGACTTGTTCAACAATCCCATCTGCTAATGCTTTTTCATAGCATGCATACGGCGCAGGGACTCTATCCGTTCGATTATTTACAACAGAAAAACACATAGAAATAGCATAGAGTTGATGAAAAGGAGCATAGGCTTTCATTGCCAACAATGTCTCATTTAACCCCCATGGATTATTAGGAATCCAACCCTCATATACCTTCTGTGCCCAAAAATTTAATGCCTGCACATTTTCTGGTTTATAATCTCGTTTGAACAACTGCTCAAAGTATTTGTCAAATATTTTTGTTTCGCTGTATGCCATATTCGGACGTTGCGAATGCCATGTCATTAGATATTTGCCAAGATTTGCCAAATCAATGACATGCACTTTATCCTTCCCGGCAGGAGGCTCTTCTCCTCGTTTTGTAATAAAATAGCCTTGAGAATAGCGCTGTTCAAATGTCTTTTTTAGGGATAACACACGTTTATCATTACTTCGCAAATCACGGGGCTTAACAGTAGATTGGGTATTTGTAGAAATACTGATTTTATCGCCTCGGTCTCGTTGAGGAATTTCATAAAAACGAAACATAATATAGGAATCGTCAAGCTCTTTTACCTTTTCACTACATGATAAGATGGTGGTGAGAGATTGACACCCATTGACCACACTTATACCATTTAATGAAATAGTATTATCTTCCGATAAATCCATTTTATTGCAAATAGCGGTAATTCCATTGTGGAAAAAGAAAAAGTCTTTATGTCGATCACTATAAATCGTATTTTTGATCTGCTTGTTGACCCGATTATTTAGTCCCAAAGATTGCCGAACATTTTTTCTAAACAGTGTTCCATCCTTTATTCCTGGAAATTCGAGGCATTCTTTTAAGGGAATTGCTGTCAACACAACATTTGTTTCAGCAATATTGAGTTTCATATATTTTTCTGGTTCAAGTGTTAGTGTATGTTTCAATAAAGGACTTTCACGTTCTAAGGCTAATTCATACCGTCGTTGGATTTCAGTTGAATCAACCAAATTTAAAGAGGCAGAGAGTTCTTCTGATTCTGCTAATTGTTGCTGAAATACACCTAAATCATGCATAGCAGACTCTGTCAAACTTGAGGTGGTGACCAGTTCAAATTCAATATCATACTCATCATCAAACGCCGAGGATAAATCATTGAGTCGTTGTTTAAGTTTACTATTTGCCGTTTCCTGAAGGATTACTAAGTCTTTCAATTGTACCCACGAAGAGAGAACCTCACGAAGTGGTGTTGCATCAACGCCAGAGACACCAATAAACTTTCCTTGAATGATGTAAATCTTCGAATTATCATCATCTATGACTATTGCATCAATCTGTTTATCATCTGCTCCATCTGTAATAGCATACTTTGTTTGATTTGGATCCAATGAATGAATGTTGCGAATGTACCAAGCAACAAAGCGTTGACCATCATTCGAAAAGTTTTGTTGGTAATAGTCCTGTTTTATTTCATTTTTAATTTTTTCATACATTCTTATCTCCTTATTTTTTGTAGGTTAACCTAAGTTTATCTGTACTAATAAAATAATGATCACAGTTTGTATTAACCATATAGATTTTCTTTATTCTTATATAACAAGTATATACTTCTTTTAAAAGATGTCAATGAAAAGAGGCGAATAGAATTTTTCTATATTTGAAAATTAATAATAGTCCTAACACTAAAGTTAACCTGCCGCCGACATTAATCATCAAAGTTTGAATATAAGCACAAAACATGAATAATAATCTATACTTCCGAAATTCACCGCAGCGAGGTGGAGCAGGCGCATACGCTGGTTAGACGCTTAATATGCTGTAATTTAAAACTTAAATGTAATTGCTATTATTTACCAACTCCAATGTCTTGATTCTTCTAATTTTTTAATATCTGTTTTTGAAAGAGATTGTGTTTGAAAACTAATATTTCTAGGTCGATCAATCATTTTTAAACCAAGTGTTCGTCTTGCGGCAAGTTTTTCTGATAAATTAATAATATCATTTTTTGATTTTATGTACTTAGTCAATTCACATAAATTATATAATAGATTTGCTAATAACATATCAGCATTTAAAAGATCATGTATAGAAATATTATCAATTATTCCCTTATGTACAAATTGACATCTTAAATCATATAATTTTTCGATTAAATTTTTCCATCCTTCTTGATTTTCGTTTGTAAGCCAACCAAATAATGAAACAACTCTTTCAATAAGTGCAGTGCAAATATTTTCGCCCCTATTTGTTAAAAGTATTTCAAGTGCAATCATGTCATATAAAAATGCCTCCCAAACATTTCGGGAAAATTGACTTTGACCAGCAAGTAATGCTGCTCGCCGTAGTTCGTATCTCCATTTCAAACTAACTTTTATACGACCATTAAGTATTTTTAGCAAGCGTGGAAAAAAGTGGTGAGATGTAAATTTTTCCCACTGTTTATCAATCCGATATGGTTCCACGGGAGTTAATCTTGTGTGATTCCATTTCATTTTATTTGCATTATTTTCAAAAAGTAAATATTCATCAAATAAATATTGACTAAACTCAGGGCCACCAAAAGGATATTTCTGATATCTTCTGATTCGGTAAAACTGAGATGAAGCTAAAAGATATACTGCTTCCTTAATTCTACGGAATTCACGAGATAGATTGTCTTGCTCAGATCTTTTTGTTTTTAGGAAAGCATAAACTTTCGTTTCTGAAAATAATTTTCGAGTAGTGTGCTTAGACTTAAATAAGTTATTGTAATATAATACTCTGTTTGTTAAACCGAGTTTTTTCCTTATTCGGGGAATTTTATCACTCGAAATAAAGTTCACATGTTCAATTCTTAACTCTCCACCAATATTATTCGAGATTTCTAAATTATATATTGGTATAAAAAGAGACCAATTAGTTTTTCCCATAATGACTAACTAAATTTTAACTTTTTATTTCTTCCCATAAAACACATCACTTTCTCAGCGCCTAACGGCCCGCACTTTTATTAGACACGTTGAACTGTTTTAGTTTGACACCCTCTTTTCGGCTTATTGAATAGTAGTTCAGATTGATCTGATAGAGTCTTGTAAGGTCACGAAGCGTCCTAAGAATCAGTTTTCTGTCCATAATCTGTCGCTCGTTCTTGAAAGCCAAGTAGTAATATGATGCCCAAACAATAGCGGCGGCGTCAAATCTCACTGGCTCATATGGGCCTATTACTGAATAGCTTTTACTTCTTGGAATAAGAAGGTTTGCCAGATGGTTGTTGACTGCTTTGCAAGCAGATATAAACACTCTTCTATTTTCCAATTTGTCGTAAACGAGATCGGTAAACTGCTCAAAAGTCATTTGACCGAAATAGAACTCAAAACTATCAACACTTCCATGACACGACAAGTGTAAGTAGCGATATTGACTTTTGCCGAATTGTTCAATCGCTTCAATGAATTGGTCTTTACTTTCGACGAGGTTATAAATTGGATTCCTTCCGCCCAATCTGAGGATCTGCGCAATAAGGTCACCCTCAAGACGCTTTTTTCTATGATCTTTTTGTCGAAGAGACTCTATAATGAAGACTTCTGGCAGCATAGACTCTTTACTCCTCTCGCAACAATTAGCTGGTGTTGCATTTCGAACCCTTGTGCGGGTTAACCTAAGTTTATCTGTACTAATGAAATGAGAAACACGGCTTGGGTTAACTGTATAAACCTACTTGTTTTCTCTTTTTTCATCTCAACTTTTTTATCAATTTCTTCTCTTGGTAATTCTTCTTTCTTTTCTAAAAATTCTTTTAATTTTATACAAGCGTCCAAAATATGTATAATTTATTTGGAGTCATTTTTGCCTATAACCCCCCATTTTCACGCGCTTCTTGAGAACCATCTCTTTTTCTTTCGGCATCTTTCTTGTCCGCCATTGATTTAATCTGAGCTAGCCGGATTTTGCGTTCCTCGCGCGCCACGTACCAGTCTTTGAGGAGCGTTTCTATAAGCTCGATGAGCATCTCTGCTTCATTCGAGTCAACCTCCACGATTAAATTGATGTCTTTTTCCATATGGGCACCGATATTGCCGACCTTTCTAACGGAATCAATGGCATCCCACGTCAATGGGTCAGTCTTGTCCTTAATTTGCTCGATTTCATCGATAAGGCGGCCAGGTTTAACCTTCCAGAAATCCCTCAAAATTCCCTGCAAGCAGCGTCGTGATAGAGTCGCAGAGGCCTTGGGACTTAGATCCACAATCAAACATGCTTCGTTGTAGTCGTCGAGAACGGCTTTAGGAATGTAGTCAGGAAATGCTTTTGCCCGAGAGGGCGGCACCAAATCCCAAACACGAATGAGATTGCCTATCTCCCACTTGGTCTTATTTTTATTCCAGTTGCAGTCTAAAAGGCTAACTTGGAGTGTGAATTTACGGCATTTTGGGTTGGGACAAACAACGTAATCCCACCACACGAACTTGTGCCCTTCGATAGGATCTTGGATAATTAAACGCGTGCCACTGCTTTCGCAATCTTGATCACGTAGCGTGGCGTCATGATTACAGTACGGACATGTCCAATGTCGAACCTTATTCATTTGCTATTCCTTCCTCGCCCCCAACCTAAGTTTATCTATACTAATAAAATAATGGCCACTGCTTGTGTTAACCATATAGATTTTCTTTATTCTTATATATAAGCATATATTTTTTTTGAAGGATGTCAAGGAAAAGGTGCGAATGGATGAAAAAATTTGATTTTTTATTCCCTGTAGAATTTTTGTATATTTGAAAATTAATAATAGCCCTAACGTTACCATCAGCGGCGCGAGGTACGAGCGTCCGACTGCATGCGATTGTTTGGCAATTAATAAAATCCGTTATTCAAACAATTTTATTGGTAAATATTTCTTGTAGTTTTTGAAATCAATATCCGTAGTAAAGATTAGAAACTTTTTTAGATATGCAACAGCACAAATCAAAAAATCAGTTGTTGAACCTTGAATACCTTTACTTTTACATATATTACTGAACTCTGCTGCTTTTACGAAATACTCAGACTCAAGAGGAATATCTTCAAAAGATGAAAGAATTCCCTGTAATTTTTTAAACTGTTCTTTTTTTGGAATTCCAGAAAGGATCTCTTGCCGTATTGGACCAATAATAACAACATGCCCGTCTTTTATCATATCTTTCACTTTGTTTGTTAATTCTACATTGGGTTTTTTATGTCTAAGAATTTGAGACCAAACGCAGGTATCAACTAAGATTTTCATCTTTTTCGCGCCTTTTTATAATCGTAATTTTGATCAAAATCAATTGTACCAAATACTTTAAGAATCTCTTGTTGTTTTTTATGCGCAATATATTCCTTTAGGGCAGCCATAACCGCCTCTTTTTTGGTCTTATGATGTCCTACCTTTTGCGCCTGGATGATTAATTTATCATCTAATGCTAAATTAGTTGCCATAGCAGCCTCCTTTCACA
>JAUVZL010000003.1 GCA_030602565.1 Candidatus Stahliibacteriota bacterium | reverse complement strand
ATTGGGACGGAAAGAGGAAATTATTAACAAGCGGTATGAAAAACTGGCCTTGGCAAGGGCGAAAAGGATGGAATATAATAACCAATTTTCCACCTTAAATCAGACCCCTGTTTTGTCCGATTCCCGCTGAACCAGTACAGAAGAACCTCTTGACAACTTTTTAGCCCAAGCCTTCCTTTGATATAGTCAAACGAACCATTGGTGGCCAGGGTGGCTGAGGTGAGGACTACCAGCCTTATTTTATCAAACACCTGCTCTTTGAGCTTGTCAGCCACATTTATCGGTGCCGCGTATAAGGTGTACTTAGAATACCTCTTCCTTTTTATGATTTCTACCCAGTATACATATTCCTCAAGGTCTTGATGGATAATTGCCTCAAGACCGCAATTTAGCTCATCAGTCCTTGAGGCATATGCATCAATCTCTATTCTCTCTTCATCTTCCTTAAGACCATTGGCTAAATCCTTTAGAGCAGATGAGAGTCTTAAGAGCGGCATTTTTAAGGAGTTGTGGATAAAGTCAGGTTTGCGGATCCTCAAGGTCAAGGTCTCATCACCAAAGATACAAGTTAGGTTAGAGAAGAAACCAAAAGCAGCAGTTCTTACTTCATTCAGGATATTCTCTATAGTCTCCATTTTTTTATCGGTTAGCGGACTCAATCTGGTCAGTAATCCTTTACCTCTCTTTGGATTGAACAACGAATCACACAAAAACTTTATCTTAAAGTTGGATATTTCTATACCCAGGTAACTGGTAGCAACATCTTCGATTTCTTGTGCTTCATCGAATACTACGGCATCAAACTTGGGTAATACCTTATTGCCTGAGGCAAGGTTAGCAAAGTAGAGATGATGATTGCAGATTAAGATATGAGACTTGTATTGTATTTTTCTGGCCTTGGTATAATAACAGTCATCCCTGTAAGGACAATCATTGCCCATACAGAGGTCTGAGACTCTGCATATCTTAGTCCAGACTCCCTTACTTGGCTCAAACCTTAACTCTTGCCTTAATCCCGTCTTTGTCCTGGACTGCCACTTATAGATCTTCTCAAACTCCTTAACCTCCCGCTTCGTGTCAAAGAGGCCATGTAGGCTTGCTTCAGATATCCGCCTCAAGCATAGATAGTTTTCTCCTCCTAAACATAAGGCAAATCGAAAACCAATCTTTAATGCTTCCTCCAAAAAGGGAAGATCCTTTTCAACAAGCTGCTGCTGGAGGGTCTTGGTATAAGTGGATATGACCACCCTCTTCTTTTTATCGACTGCCCAGCAGATAAAGGGAACTAAATAAGCAAGGCTCTTTCCTACGCCAGTACCTGCCTCGACAATAAGGTGACTTGAAGATGAGATAGCCTCTTCTATTGCCTTAGACATCTCTATCTGCTGTGGTCTTTCCTCATAATTCTTCAGGCAACTGGCAATAGGACCGCCATCTCCTAATATCGGTTCGACTGAGCTCACCGAAGTCTGTTTGATATTACCTTGTTCTTTCATCTAATAACTCCTTCTTTCTCCTTCCCAAGCCCGCAAGTATAACATATATTCATGTCCAAGTCAAATGTAGTTGCCCAATTTACCCCGTTAGATACATGGTGGTTTTACTAGTGCGGAGTTTCGACGGAGACAGTTATCTAACAACGGGGTGAATTGGGCTTCGGAGTGCAGTAGTTTATTGGAGAATGGTGAGGATAAATTTCCTAAACTTTCTTTCCTCTTTTAATTAGTTTAATTCCCTATTACATCCTAAATTTGCATACTCGACAAAATCAACAAAGTCAACAAAAATAACCATAATATGTTGACTTCGTTATATTCTCCTAATATATTCGGCAAGCAATCTATTTGGTAAGGTATAATACCCCCTTCCTACTTTTTCATTTTTCTTAACCTTTTTGCAATCTCGTTCTCGCTTGGTAATTTAGTTCTATATTCTACTATAAATATTCTATTTTCTAATCCTCCTAATGCATAATACACTTCTTCTTTACCTCTATATTCACAAATAATCAGCCCTATTGGATTTTTCTCCCATTTGTATCTTCTGTTTTCTCTGTAATAATTCAGATATTTATTCATCTGCCCTATGTACTCTGCTTTAAACTTTCCTATTTTTAGATCTACAAGAACAACACAAGGAATGCCCCGATGATAGAACTCAAGGTCAACCGTATGAATTTCATTATCAATGATAATTTTTTTCTGTCTACCGGCAAGGGAGAAATCTGAGCCGAATTCAAGCAGCACCTTTTCAGTATTTGATAGGATTGCATCTTCCAATTGCTTTTCAGTATAACCTTTTTGAAGATCAAGAAAATCAAAATTATAGGTGTTTTTGAAAACCTGGTCAGGTAGTGCTGGTTTCAGGGGTATCTTCTTAACGACTGTTAGTTTCCTCTTTTTTAACATCTTATAATAAAGATTGCTTCTTTTTTTCTGCCTTAATACTCTAACACTCCAGCTGTTCTGGCTTGCACAGGATTCATAGAACATGCGCTCCTTCTCGTCTTTTATGTGGATGAGCTCAACAAGATGCGACCAGCTCAATTGTGCAGACACTGTCTGCACAATTGGATAAGTTCTATTAAACTGGACTATTTCGAACATAAGCCTTCTGGAAAGCCCTAAATCGATAGCTAGTCTTTCTATAAGTTTCTCTCCATAATCAGCCCGTTCTTTATATTGAAGTTCTGCTCTTACAATTCTCTCTCCAATTTGCCAGTAGGTCTGAACTCTTATATTATCTACAGCCTTATAAGCGTGGTATTTCGCTCTTTCGAGTAAACTGCGAATATCCTGAAGAATTTCAGTATAACCCTCTAATTTTGCTATTTTTTTCATTTTGTTCTTGCCCCCTCGAATTCCCTATCGTATTCTCCAATCAATCCCTCGTTCTGTAGCATAGCATTTAGTATGTATTCATAGCTCTGAAGTCTTTCAATATCCTTTATTTTAGACGGATAGAGATTGATGTTCGACATCCGATTTTGCCTTTCTTTACGCGATGATCCTCCTTGCCACAGGATTATTATAGAATAATAGTGGGTTTTGTCAAGAGAACACAGCGTGTAGTATTTAGAGGTGTGTTCTCGACTACGCTCGAACAATAAAGATCCTTTTTCCTCATATTTTATTACCAAATCTTGACACAAGTTTCACGGATTTTTCACGCTTCACTATTATACTCATATGCTGGGGTAAAGGATAGAACTGAATCACAGTTTTCCAATCACTTTGCACTTTATGTGCTCTTCAACACTTGACAGTGAAGGATTATCTATTATAATAATCATAGGGAGTAGAGCATGATTAATGCTTTGTTTTTGCTAATTTTAATCACGATGGACTGATAACTCCACCAGAAGAGTACCTGGCTTATAGAGCAGCAGTTGCTGCGACTGATGACTGGGTTAATGCCAATTCTGCACCGAGAAGGGCAAGGATAGGAGTCACCATATCTTTCTAATATAGGAAACCCTCACCCCCTGAAATAAGTTCAGGGCAGGCTCTACCCTCTCCCTTAAAAAGGGAGAGGGTGCAGTGCGCTAATATCCCTTGTCTTTTCTTTTCCGAAAGTATACAATCGTAAAAACTGCAAGGAATGCGATAAGTATGAATGCTACAATTATATTATATTGTTTTAAGAAATTTGCCGCTTCATCCCAGGTTGAACCGACATAAAAGCCAACCATAACCAGGAAAAAATTCCACAGTAAAACACTGATCAGGCTGTACCAAAAGAATTTCCTTTTGTTGATCCTGACAATCCCAGCAGCAAAGCATAGGGGTGCTCTCATACCTGGTAAAAAACGGTTTAGTAAAACAATGAGATCGCCGCGTTTGACAAATTCTGCCTTTGCTCTTTCAATCATTTTTAACGGAAAGATCCTACCCAGGAAGGTTCTTGTCAGAAGATCAAGCAATGCATCACCTCTGGTCTTACCCACATAATAGAGTATCATCATACCAGCAAACGCACCAATCACGACGAATAAATATAGTAAATATGGATTAAAATGTCCCTGCCCAGCAAGAAATGCGAAAACCAGGACAAAGGCATCTGAAGGGTAGGGGGGGAATAGACTCTCAAAACATGAACTGAATAATAAAAAGAGATAAACAAGAATCGGCGCACGCCCGGCAAGCCATTCAAACATATTGGCTTATCCTTTCAAGTCGACATAAAAAGAATCTGAAATCATACCACCTCATTTTTTCAGCCGTTTGCAGTATCTTAATATTCTATTTTTGTCTTCATTTTTCTTATCGCCTTTATAATAAATCTCGACTAACTCAATTATGTCTTCTTTTTCATAATATGCATAGATCACCCTGACCCCGGATTGATTTCCTGTTCCCTTAAGAGAACGGCAGGCGAACTTTTTAGCTTTGTAGATTTTAGGGGAGTCAATTTGCAGATGTTCAATCTGAAAAATGCCTTTGTTATCTTTTTTTAACTTATGGTAAAGATTCAGCTGGGTTTCAATGAAATTTTGCAGGTCACCCTTTAATGTTTTGAACCTTTTAAGAAGTCTCTTCATATCCTTTTCAAACTCGGGTAAGCGACTAATCTTCTGAAATAGCTTCACTGTATTCTCTCACCGAATATAGCGCAGTCCTATAAAAAACAGATTCATATTCAATAAGTTTCCCCTTTCCTGTTGTTAACCAGGGAACATCTTTATGAGAATATGTGCTTATTTGAGCAGCATCTTTGTCAGATAATCTATTCAAAACACTGTTAATTAGTTCAATCTCATGAGCTCTCAATTTAGAAAGATCTGCTTTTTTCAGAGGTAAATACTTAGTTTGAGGAAAATCGAAATATTCGCTCTTGACTTTTTCGATCTCTTTGTCATTAATCATTTTGTCCACTATTTTTTTGAACTCTATTGGTGTTGGGCCATAGCGATTCTTGATATAAGTAGCTCCAATCAATTGTTCCTCATACTTTTCATAGAAATCAAAATCAATAAAATAGAGAAGTTTATAGATAACAGTTTCTCCAATATTCGGTTTTGAACCAACTTTGTTGAGGATGTAAAGAAAAACCTCTTTGAACTTCTCCAAATTCCTTTGCGGAACATTGATTCTGATCCGGCGTTTTAGTTTTTCCCCTCTCTTAGCTTTGTGCAAAATCACTTCTGGTTGTTCCTCTAGATTCAACAAGCTATCAATTGAAAACCCGAATATTTCTGATAATTTTACTAGTTCTTCAGCGCAAATTCTTCGTTCACCATGCTCTATTTGCGAAATTGTTGGTCGTGAAACCCCTAATAGTCTGGCAAGCTTTTGCTGGCTCATTCCTAATTGCTCCCGCAATTTCTTTAGTTTCTTACCTATTTTAACCATCACTTATCTCCTTTACCCCGTTGGAATACCTCGCCATTTATGGCGGGATTCCCTACGGGGGTCTACGATATAGTATATCCATGTAAGATAATTTGTCAATAGAGTGTTTGATTTCCTCACAGAGTAAATAGGCTGCTCCACGTAGACATATTCACCGTAGAAGTCAAGATGAGTTACTAACTATAGTCTGAAATCAAGCTGAGCGCCGATTTGCTGCTGCCTGAGTGTATCCCGTTTAATCGTTGAATACTTACCGGTTAGCTTCAAAAAATCTATCGGCTTGAAGGAAAGATATAAGAACCCGCAATTACCCTGGTAATAAAGCATGCGGTTGGTAATAATACCTGGTAAATCTGTTTCATAGACAAAAAGCCTTGAAGCGTATGAATCAGTTTTGAACATACCATACCTGGCACGCAATCGCATTTTGCCGATTTCAATGCCCATTTCAAAACCACCGAATATCCCTTTTTCAATCGTATCTGGTTCAAAAACATATTTTTCTTCAAGCCTTAAATCAAAAAACAGGTGTTTTATCGGCTTCAGGCGCATGAATACCCTTGAACTAGACAGATCGATCGCTTGCGACGTGTATCTACAGCGCACCTGAAATTTAGCATGGAGCATGCCCAGACTTTTTTCAACCTTTACACGTAGACCATACTTGACAGTATCTTCATCCAATTTGGAATCAAGGGTGAGTGCGACTCCAAGATTAAAGTATTTGCAATGGTTGGTAATATCCAGGATGCCACCGTAATAGTTGTTTCTGGCTTCAACGCCCTTGGGCGAATAGAACCCGGCTGGAAAATACTTGCCAGCGAGTTTTATGTCAAAATGCGGAATAAAACCCGTGCAACCAAACAGACCACCAACTCGGTCTTTGTAAGTACGAGCGACTTCAGAGAAAAGTACAAGAGCATCACTATAATATTTTACACCAACACTAGTGATCCAAAATGTCTCACCATAGAATTTGATCATTGAATCAGAACAAACAAACGTTGGGTTGTAAGAACATAAGTATGTTCGGTTAGCTACAAGCAAATCACTAAACCTGTACTGCAAGTCATAACCTATTATTTCTTCATTGATTCTATCTTTTCGTTCCAAAGAAGCCGAGTCAGTATGTTCACCTGATACTTCAAACGAACGTCCGTAGCCAGATGAATCAATTCGACCATCAAGGTTCTGATTAGAATAGAAAAACGTGAAATTCATAAATAGCGAATCGCTCAAGGCAGCACCGAAGAAACCACTGTTCTCCAGTACTGAAGTATATGGTAGTATACCACGTTCTTTGATCAATATCCGAAAATCTGCAGCATTAAAAAACGAACCGAGCGGTGACAAAGCCACGCCCGAACCAATATCTAAGTTGTATTTTCCAAAAGCAAAGGTTCGGTGCCCGTCTTTGTAGATAATCCCTGAAGCCCAGTAATCAAACAAAGAACTCTCGTACGGATCTCTTTCATTAATAAAGTAAACATTGTATCCATCAAAAATACACTGCGATTTGGTGAAGTACTCAACCGAACCTGGTTGCTTGGGTATTTCTGTTTTCGCACGCAATCTTGTTGTTAGCTTATCTACTTTGAATGGTTTAGATTTAACTGTGATAAAAGGTTTTATTTGTTCAAGGCGGAAACGGTCAAACCCCGGAATATTGAGCAAATCACGTACTGAACCAAAATAACCGGATTGTTCACGATAATCAATGATCTTCAAACAATCCGTCATTGAAAGATAAGGGATTCTAATGAGTTCCTCAAAACTTGCTGAATTCAATGTTATCGGATTATTGCGCAATATTTCTAAGTCCTTTAATAAAATTTCGTAATCTTTTCCTTCATCAGTTTCAAAAATGTCAGCATCAATATAAAAAACAGATAATAGAAAGAAGATAATCATGGACAAAACCCGATGCTGAATACGTGTGAAAGACCAAGGTACTGATGATTGCTCCCAGCATAGCATAACGCAAAATCACCTAAATTTAATTTCAAGATATATTCAAGATAAATCGGATCCGTATTAACCCCGACACCGATAAGGATTATCTCATAAGGTGATAAAGAAACGCCAAAATTGAAAAAAGGCAAGTTTTTCTCCATGCCGCGGACTGCGAAAGCGAAATCGAGTCTGCTTTTTGTTATATAATCAAATCTCATAGAATAACTCGGCGGCAAATAGTCAACACTCGATAACCTTGGCATGTTAATATTATCAACCCAGCCACTGACTTTCACATCGCCAGTTTGAAAAATACTGCCCAGACACAAGGAATAAGCAAATCGATTAAAATTATCCCGTACCCAATTATTGAGTAAACCAACGCTGAAACCAACGGTCCATGCTTTTCGTATTCCAAAACAACTACCAAGCCTAAGCATATTCTCCCGGTATAGGTCACAACCAAAACTATGTGCGCTCAAACGATATGATTTGATCGTCGAATACACGTAATAGGTGCGCAACTCTGACAGACCAAACCTCGACCCGGTTCCCAGGTCGAGCTGAAAACCTTCGCGAGCTTCCAATGCCGGATTGAAATGATCCTCAAGAAATAGACTCTGAGGAAAGAGCGTTGTTTCAAACGCACTAATTATTAATATGATAACCACTTCTTTTATTTGTTTGTTCGAAGTTCTACAAAATTATGCTTTTTTTACCTTTACAACCATATCTTTGCTGCTCATAACCTTTACACTACTTCCTTTCTTAATAGTTGCATCACTCACTGCATTCCAATATTCACCATGCACAAATACTGTCCCTCCTGAAACAGTGATGTCTGTCTTTGCCTCCCCGACTTCACCAACAAATCCTTCTTTACCAGTTGCTCTCTTCCTAAATTGCGCACGGATGCCCATGCTTACAATAAAGATAAAAAACGCCGCGACGATAATAACCGCTATCACAATTACCTCCCATGATAACCTCAAAAATTGCACATCACTCTCGAATAAAATCAATGAACCAAATACTAAAGAAATTATCCCGCCAATCGCCAAAAGCCCGTGTGATGTAATGTAAATCTCCAAAATGAATAAAAATGCCGATAATAGAATCAATGCCACACCAGCGTAATTTACCGGCAGAAGTTGAAGCGCATAAAACCCGAGGATAATACATATGCCACCAACCACACCGGGGAAAATCATACCCGGGTTCTGTAATTCAAAAAAGAGTCCATAAACACCCAACAGCAATAATATATAAGCAATCGTAGGGTTTGTTAGCAACAATAATAGTCTTTCCTTGAATGTCATTGGCATATCCTGAACGGGTCTTGATTCAGTGTTCAGCACGACGTCTTCGCCGTTAACCTGCACAATACGGCGGTGCAGTTTAGCAATCAAATCGTCAACATTCTCAGCTATTATGTCACAGACTCTCTTCCTAACTGCTGTTTCTGCATCAATAGAAGCGCTTTCGCGAATCGCCTTTTCTGCCCAAGCTACATTCCTGCCTTTCTCTTTAGCAATTGCCTTAAGGTATGCCACTGCGTCGTTGGTCACTTTTTCGATCATCACACTATCGAGTTTTTCGCCACCCATACTCACCGGGTGTGCTGCACCAACATTGGTGCCTGGCGCCATTGCGGCAACATGACTGGCGTACAAAATAAATACACCCGCCGAAGCAGCACGTGCTCCTTTCGGTGCTACATATATTACGACCGGAACCTTTGTATTAAGAATCCTTTTTGTGATCACCCGCATCGAAGCATCTAAACCACCAGGGGTATCAAGTTTTATAATCAAACAAATTGCTTCTTCTTGCTCGGCAACCGTAATGATCCGCAGGAAATATGAACTACTCGCCGGACTTATCACACCATCTACTTCACCCACCAATACACTATTCAAACCTATCAAGAAACACAGCACTGAAATAAACATACAAAATCATAATCAGATACAAGAATAAGTCAAGAGTCACAATTTTTCTCAAATAAAGAAGTATTAACCGACATTTCCATGCAATACTAAAAATTAAGTCTTGACAAAAATTTAATTATGGTTATAATATTTCATAAAAGGAGGTAATAATGCCGAAAAGCGGTTCAAGAAAGAAGAAAACTAAAGCGAAGAAGGTAACGAAGAAGAAGGTAACGAAGAAGAGGGTAACGAAGAAGAAGAAGGTAACAAGAAAAAAGAAGACAGCCAAGAAAAAGAGATAATTCAAAAACAAAGAAGGGGGAGTTTACTCCCCCTTCTTTGTTTTTTAGGCTATACCATTGACAAGGCAAACGAGGTTTGTATAATTCACTATGGATTACCCGACCTTTACCACATTGTATAAAAATCTTCAGAATAATATTGAAGAAATCAAAAAAATGATCAAGACACCCAAGCAATTTGAAATGCCAGTGAACCGGAAGCTTCTTGAAAAATTAAAATACCTCTTCTACAGTCTTACAAAATCCACCGTTGACATAGGACACAGCATCATCCTTGAAAATGACTACCGAGATCCATTGAATAGAGCCGACATTTTTATAAGCCTGGCAGAAAGAGATATTATATTGTCATCTGTTGTACCGGGTGTTAAGAAAGCAGCTTTGGCATTGCCCAGATTCAACGACTATCCTGTTTCTGAAGTACTGGATATAATTACAGAAAGTATTGTTGACCTACACAAATGTCTCGATTCATTTGAAGTATACTTCAATCTCAAAGACAAAAACTTTTGAAAATAGTGCTCTGCATATTCTCCTTCCTTTTTGGTACAGCTATAGGAAGCTTTTTGAATGTTTTAATCTACCGACTACCCATCGGCAAATCGATTGTCAAACCAGGTTCATTTTGTCCTCACTGCAGAAAACCCATTAAGTGGTACGAAAATATTCCGATCATAAGTTTTCTGTTATTAAAAGGGAAGTGTTCCGGATGTCGAAAGTCGATTTCTCTGAGATACCCACTAGTTGAGTTATTCACCGGCTTAATTTTTCTTTGTCTCTTTATTAAGTTCGACCTTGGTGTAGAATTCTTCTTTTATTTGTTTTTCTTTTGTTCACTTATCGTCATATCAGGAATTGACTTCTCACACCAAATTATCCCCGACATCATCTCTATGCCGGGAATAATTATTGGAATTGCCTTCCAGTTGTTAAATGGTAATGTTAAACTGGGGTTGGTCGGTTTATTTTTTGGTGGCGGTCTGATTCTCTTGATCCGAGTCTTTGGAGGCTGGGTATATAAAAAAGAGGTGATGGGACTCGGCGACGTTTATCTAACCGCGATGATTGGTGCCTTTGTAGGTTTTCCGTTTGTCCTCGTGGCGATATTTTTTGCCGCGCTATCCGGATCGGTCATGGGCATACTTTTTATCGTTTCAACAAAACAAAATCGAGAAAGTCTAATCCCCTTTGGTCCATTTTTGAGCCTCGGCGGCGCAGCTGTTATCCTCTTCCACAATCAGGTCGTCGGGATGTTTGCACTCCTGGGTGTATATTTATAAAGACGCTAATTGGGGTCAAATCTTGACAGGCTGACCGAGAATGTCGAAATTTGTAGGAGTAGAGCCTTTAGGCTCGTTAAATGAAAATCCTCACAATAGTCGGATCAACCGCCGTAGGTAAAACCAATCTATCGATAAAGATTGCCCGAGAAATCTCTGGTGAAATAATATCTGCTGATTCACGGCAGATATACAAATATCTTGATATCGGTACGGCAAAGCCAACACCAGAACAAAAACAGATGGCTACCTTTCACCTAATTGATTTTGTTCATCCGAATGACAATTACTCATGTGGTCAATTCGCCCGTGATGCCGAATCGAAGATTGAAGAAATCAAGGAGCGCGGCAAAGTACCGATCATTTGTGGCGGTACTGGCTTGTATATCAAAGCGCTTTTCCATCCGCTCCATGCACTGCCGGAATCTAACCGCGTGATAAAAAAGAAACTCCAAACCGCCATGGAAACATTTGGTGTTGATCACTTCTACAAGAAACTGTCATCAATTGATCCGGCATTGGCAAAAAGAATTACGCCAAAGGATAAACAACGCATTATGCGTGGTTTGGAAGTATATGAAATAACCGGCAAACCACTAAGTGCACTGCTTAAAAAAAAGAAGAAAAAAGCCAAGTACGTACCTCATTATATTGGCCTGAACCTTCCCCGTCGTGAATTGTACCAAAGAATTAATGAACGTTTTACCAAAATGATAAACCAGGGCTTGGTCAACGAAGTAGAAATGCTCTTGGATAAAGGGTTTGACCCAGCATCGAGCGCCATGCGCACAATCGGTTATAAAGAGATAGTCCAATATTTCAACAACGAGTTGACTCTTGAACAGGCAATCCACCGAGCAAAACAACGAACAAGGAATTTTGCCAAACGGCAAATTACCTGGTTCAATAAAATCACCGGTTTACAGTGGTATAGCCCGGAAGATCTAGATATTGTTAAAAACATTATTAGCCGGTGGGGGAATTTACACCACATCTAATTCTATATTCTATTTAACGATATACCCCCACACCAATATATTTCCACACCACCAGGCATTCACGAATTTTTAGAACTTAAATAAAAACATGACCTGCAGACTGCTAGTACCGTAGTGCCTGTCGATATTGTAACCTCAGTGCCTATATATACAATGCTTTAAGGCGTATCAGTCTGTAACCAATCGCCTCTGTGCCAATTTTGTACTAAATTGAATTATTTAAGCAGTATTACTTTCTTTGTTTCTCTATAATTTGACGTCTCTAATCGCACAAAATAGACACCCACAGGAACCTGATGTCCAAAAATATCCTTCCCGTCCCAGGGAATATGGTCGGATTGTCTCATAGTCGAATAGTCGAATTGTTTAATCATCCTACCGCTCACATCATAGATCTTTAACTCTATGCCCTCTGTGCTATGCCTTTTGCCAAAGCTGATTTTTGTCAGCTTTGAAAATGGATTCGGGTAAACTACCAATCTTACTTCTTGCCTCTTGCTTCTTACTTCTTCTGTAATTCCCAATTCATATTCATAAATCCTTGTCTCGTCATTTCCTGAAATAATAATCTCGGCTAAATCATTATCATCTATGTCAAAAATTCGCACACAGGAGCCACTGACATGTCCGGGCAAGGTATCCCAGATATAAAAAGAATCATTGCCTGCAGACTTGATAATAAATACATTCTGCCTTGCCTCCAGCACTATCTCCGGGATACTGTCTCCGTCCACATCTCCAGCATCAGAATAACCACCATAATAATCACCACCAGGCAGTGTGAAGGTCTTAATTATTTCGTATGTATTATCACCAGTTGCTTCAAATATAAAAGCATCAATTGTGCCATAAACCCAATAACCCTTAACAATAAACTCCATCTTGCCATCTAAATCAGCATCAGGTACAGAAAAACAGTCCTTGATGTTGACGGTAGGTAGTTGTTGAAGAAGAATTTCCTGATATGAGTTATTGCCTGTACACTCCCAAATGCTATACTCACCTGCAGAATAGCCCCACACAAATTCGTTTTGATTGTCTGAATCAAAATCGCCAAAGGCAAGTGTTGATGAAGAATTATGTGTTGAAGACGTGGTAATTTCAGCAATTTTATCGTATATATTATTGCCGATAGTCTCATAGATGTGCAGATGAATATAGTCACCGAGCACTTTGACAATCTCGGGTATCCCGTCTTGATCGATATCATATGCACAAATCGGTGTGACCAACGCAGAGCCCACCGTATCCCGCCATACCTCATCTGTAGGATATGAAAAAGAATCAGGGGATTCAAAAACCATTATCCCATCCGCCAATGATGGATTCTCAATGTGAAATTGCAGAGCAAGATCATAAAGTCCATCTCCATCAAAGTCTCCTGAATCCCATAGAAGATCTCCACCAGGAAGTGGCACTGAATCTATTTCCCATACATCAGGTAGATGTAGTTCGTAAAAATGAAGATAAGCAGGCCAGCTTCCGTATGTAGTGAAAACGAATTCTAAATTACCATCCCGGTCAGTATCCAAAATCTGAATTATCGTATTGCCAAAACCACTTACTCCCTGAGGAATATACCACTTCTGCACGAAGTTACTAAATAAGAATGGTAACATTAATAAAATAATCATTTTCCTCCTTTAGGATGGGGGTGAGGCATACAGCCTCACCCCCATCTTTTATTATTACTACCTTACCTTAATAATTTTTCTACAGAAGGTGTCACCAGAAGTAAAATTTTCAACTTGTAAGAAATATACACCTTGAGCCACAGACCCGCCAGTTTCATCTTTACTATCCCACTTTAATATGCTGGTTCCTTTTATCACACCCTTATAAAGATTCTTTACCAACCTACCAGAAACATCATAAACTTTAACACTAATCCCTTTTTCAGTCTGATTCTGGAATTTAATGTTTAAGTTTTGGATAAATGGATTTGGCGTAATCATAAAAGAAAATTTATTTATGGGTTGATTTTCCTGCGTCATTGGTCCGCCCGGGAATCCACCTTCGCCTTCTTCGTATTCATACTGATAAATAAAGATTGGACCTACTGCGGCAAAATCACCATCATCGCACTCGAAAATAACATTAATGACACCATCCGCATAAAATGCTGCAGGAATCCAGAGTTCCAGGGTCTCGGGTTCGTATGTCTCATATTCGATTTCTCCGACCTCTTCGCCATCAATGCTAATCTTCACCTTCCACTTGTCTGCACGCTCATGATAAGCAACGGCTTTCAGCTTATACTCATAACCGGGCTCAAGTGGGAATTGATAGGTAATTGTTTCATAGCCTATATCAACAGGAATTTGCCACTCGGATATGCAACTGTCACGGGCAATTAGATAAGGAGAGGAAGGGTTATGACCATTAGAAGAGGTCAGATAAGCCATATCGCGTGGCATATGGTGAATCCTTTTGAATCGTATTGCATATGCAGCCCCTGGTTTCTCAAGCCATGCAGTGTAGAGATTAGAACCACTAATGGCACAGAATCTTGCAGCTGAATGTGGATAGTGTGACCAGGTGTAAGGTGCTCGGCTGATATTATAAAGAGGTTCTTGAGGACGAGTTTTATAATAGATTTCCCACCAGGTATTCATATATGGACTGGGTAAATCAACAAAGACCGTGAAAAAGCCTGAGGCATTAACAGGATAGAGAGATTTAGTCGCAGGGGTTAGACTGAAGTTGCGCCAACCAAAAGTATAAGAAAGATGTCTCGCTGCTCGATAGACTTCTTCATAATTGTAAAAGCCTTCTTTTCTCTGCCAGACCACGAAGATTGAATCCCCATAGGTCTCAACAAAAGGATGGGCTGATTGAAGACCATCCAATTCAAACTCTGGGCCCCAATTCACCCACGGATCATTTCTTGGTTTTGTTGCATAACAGATTGTATCACTGCGTTGCCAGACCGCGTGGAGCGAGTTGTTCACCTCGCATCGTGCAATTGAGGGGAAAGTTCGGAGCGGTGGATCGTGAGGACCATGTGCTTGCTCGATCAGCACAAACGTTCCCTGCATAGGTATGGTAATAGTGAAGGTATAGTCTTCGACCCTGTGGTTTACATCCCGGGGCGGTCCTCCAGTGCGTGTAACAAGAATGTGCACTGTATTTGGATTGGATGCATGAATCGCAATAGAAGGCGGTGAGTTAAGACGTAAGGGGTCAACGCCTACAGGATTCCAAAGATGATATATATCGCTCCACTGCCCGGCTCCAGTTTGTCTTCTATACCACAAACCACCATCATCATCAGTCCAGGATACTGAAGGCAAATAATCAGAGCTTAAGGTGATTGCCGGGAATTTACCATCGCCAATAATCAGGGGTGAAGACCAGTCATTGCCGCCGTTTGATGAATAGCGGTAAATTATTTCGTCTTCATTTGTATAAACCAGATATAATTCTTCACTGTTCGGCTTCCGCACGAGATGACGGTTACCATTATAAGCCAAAGCCAATGGGTCGTCAGTCATCATCTGGTAAACCTGAATTTCGCCTTGATACGGTACACAGTTTTGGAAAGTAATGGTTGCATACATTATACCAGATGTTGGAACCGTAAGATTTTCAAAAACAACCATTCCTTCATCATCAGTAATTGTTGATTCATATATTTCAGGGCCAGAACCATTAGGTTTATAAAGAGTAACCAGGGCACCCTGAATCGGTAACTGAGATTCTGTGTCATAAACTGTAATCACAAGGTCAATAGGAACATTCATTTCAATTACATCTGGATGCTGAACAGTCATAGATTTGGGAACCTCAGTCCACAATTGTAGAGTGGGGTCACCCAGAAGATTACATTCAACATAATATGCTTCATAGTTTGGATAATTAGCATAAAGACTGTCTTTGGCTCTAAGGAATGCGTGCCCTAATATAAGGCTATCCTCTAAGCAAATTGCTTTAAAGAAAGCACGATTAACATGATGCCGCCAACTAGAAGAACCAGCTTGAGAATTGCCAATATAAGCAACTGCACCCTTGAGCATATCCGGTGTTCCGGCACTCAGCCACTTTTCTCCAACGCTACTGCCGGTTAAAACTGATGTGCAAGCGCCGGCAAAAATTATCGGGAGTTTGGAGCCGTTTGATAGCCGTACTGAATCTGGAATTCCGTTAAAGGGTGAATACCAATCATGAGCAGACTCGCCGCGATAGACAAGAAATCCCCGTCCATTATTGAGCACGTTAATAACATGGCGAGCACTATCTGGTCCCTGATTATGCCAACCCTGACCAGCTCGATTAAATAACGAATCAACGTTAAAACCGGCAGGAATCATACAAGTATCACGAATATAACGAAGGTCTTGGACATAATAGCCCAGAGTATCACCAAGATCATCAAATCTGATGACAATCGTGCTCTTTTTAAACCACATGGTATCTTCCAACCATGGAGTCCGTTCATATGCCATGATTTTATTTGCCATGGTGCTACATTCGCAAGCGGTCTGACATGGAAATCTGCCGACACTTAGCTCTGCTTTAAAATCACCTTCCATATTGGCATAATAATTATCACTCCTACACGGAGAAGACTGCCCCACCGGCAAGAATCCGATGTCACCCACAAGGAGCACATATTCAGGTTGTGGATCCCAGGTGTTATATGCTGTAATAATAAAATTTCTAATATCCTCATTAGATGGATCCTCACCGATCTCTGATAATTTTACGACCTTTGTCTGTACCCCCTTCATATATTTCCATTCTGTCAAACTATTAATAGTTTGAGCAAAATTATTATGTGTAATGATAAGATATTCAGCACCTTCTTGACCAAAAAGAGAGCCGAATATTACCAATATAATACAGAATGCCCATATTTTACGCATCTTTTCCTCCTTACTACTCTTGTTTATTACACTTTATCTTACAAATAAACATCATTTTTTACATCAAATCATGGCTATGATTAGTAGTATAGACTTAGCCATGAAATACTCCTCAATCCAATTGCACCTTGAGGGATTGGAATTATTTCACTCCCTCAAGGCAGCTTAGCCGGCAATAACTTCACCATTAGGATTTATTAACTTATAATATATTTTATTAGGAATTTTACTCATGTCAAGATACCTCTTTGTGTAAAAATGGATTTACTAATTCTTGATGATTTTGGATTTCGGCGTTTAGAGACGAAAGAGGCGGAGCTGTTTTATACATTGGTTGACGAACGTTTAGGGAATGGCTCAACGATTGTGACCTCGAACCGCCCGCCCCAGGATTGGATTAATATCTTTCCTGATATGGTGATGGGTGGTGCTATTTTGGATCGTCTGGTTTCTGGGGCTCATAAAATTATTGTGACAAAAGGAAAATCGTATCGTAAGGAACGGTCTTCGGTGCGTAATCGATCGCTTGACACAGTAGTAAAAAAGGGGTATGATGAGAAACGGAAGTAATTAAAAAGGGGTGGGGAATATTATGACCCTACCACTGGGGAATTTTTATGACCCTCGACACCAGATGTCAATACCCCAATTTTTGTTATATTATTGATTTTCGCAACACCTACAAATTTAGCAAAATCCTTCTGATACAATCCATTATCCATTCTGTGCTTTCTTATCTTTTCACCAAGAGTTTTAGGTTTGTCGGATAACCTATTGGATATTTTTTAGGTCTTTTAATGGTTAATTTGAACTTCGATTTTGTAGAAAATTTGCAATGAATCCTCAACGATGTGGTGGTGTAGGAGTATATTGGTATGGGTATTTTAGGTATTTTTGTCTAACCTCTCCCGTACTATTTTCTCAACAAGATCGACTTCTTGCTCAATGGTGATATTTGTTGTGTCAACAACAATAGCATCCGCGGCTTTTTTTAATGGTGAATGCTCGCGGCTTGAATCATACTTGTCCCGGAATTTCAGGTTTTCTATAACTTTATCTAAATCTGCCTTTATGTTCTTCACGTCTAATTCCTTCTGCCTCCTCTGTGCTCTCATTTTTAAATCAGCCTGCATGTAAATCTTCACCTGTGCATCAGGGAATACAACAGTTCCAATATCCCTACCCTCACACACGACATTTTTACCCTCAGCAACCTCTCGTTGTTTTTCCACCATCCACTCACGTATTTCAGGAAGAGCAGAAATCGGCGAAACGAAATTATTCACTGGTGTAGTTCTAATTTCAAGTGTAACATCCTTGTTATCCAGAAACACATGGTTTTCAGAATTCTGCTGTCGCAGGTCGATCCTTGTCTGCCTTATGATTTCTCTTACGAGTGCCCTGTCAATATTATCTGTACTACCCCGGCACTGTAAATATTTTAATGTAGCTGCACGATACATTGCACCAGTATCGAGATAGAAAAAATTTAATCTTTCAGCAATTGCTTTTGCTGTTGTACTCTTACCTGATCCTGCACCACCGTCAATTGCTACAACAAATTTCGCCATTTATAATTCATTCTGATTAAGTCTTCATACTGTTTTGACATCTTTATATTTCTTCTCTTCATTACTATCTTTGCCGTAGTTATTGCCTTTTCAAGCTTATAATCCTCTTGTTTTTCTGCAGTCAACCATTTAAAGCCGGGAATAAATCCCGGCATCATCCCACCGCCAAAAAAGTTTACAAAACTACTAATTACTGCACCGGTGGGAATTAAGGTTCCAATACCTATTTTTGTATGATCACCAATAAAACATCCTAATTTTATCATCCCTGAATCGAGTTCTTTCGTACCTATCCTGGTACGTACTGAACCATAATTGTTTTTGAGGTCAGAATTTGTTGTCAAAGCACCCAAATTCACCCATTCTCCGATGAATGAATGCCCGATAAACCCTTCGTGATACTTATTGCTGTAACCCTGAAATATGCAGGACTCAACTTCGCCACCAATACGACATGATGGACCGATGCTCGATTCTATAATCTTTGCGCGATCAATGATTGAACCAGGACCGATATACGAAGGACCTGCGATAAATGAAAAAGGTCTGATTATGACGTCGTCATCGATGTATACAGGACCCCTGGAAACGTCAATAGTAACAAGCTTATGGATATGAGCTTTTTGCGCAATGAACACCTTGCTTTTTTGGCCAATTATATAGATATGTTTGGGGATTTCATGTTTTGCTTTTACGCATTCGAACTGATGGGTGAGAATAACACTATTTAGTTTTATCAAATCCCACAATTTATCCACGAGAAAACCATCTATTTCCCGCGTCGTTTTTATTTCTTTAAGAGTTTTTTTGATTTCCTTTAAGTTTTTTGGGAAAGGTGGTTTTTGTTTGAAAAAACCAATCGGTTGGGAATCAATCAAGAATTTCGTGTCTTTACTAAGAAAGGTAATACGCTTGCTAATTATGGCTCGGGCTGAAATATACAGGGCTGGACCAGTAATCCCATTTTTTTTGTTGTTAAACAGTTTACGTGTTATATAACTTATTTCCGCTCGCTTGAAAAAGTATGCTGTGTTTTCGCTGATTGTTTTCATGCCCACCCGCAGGAAAAATTGTGGATATAAATTGATCAACGGCTGAAACTGCTCAAAGTTGTCTTCGTAAATTATTACTTTCATAAAGATAGAAAAATAGTCGCCAGGACAGCAAAAATAATCCCTGACAGGGATATCCAAAATGACGTACTTGAGGTGTTGAAATGGCGGGTCATCATTTTACTACCAATTGCCCAAAATCCCCAGCCAATAAGAGCGATAAACGTATATTTAATGTAATCCACAAGTGATTATAATTAATGAGGACTGGAAGTCAAGAGAGCGATGAATACTTTTTCAGAGCTCTCCTGTCTTACTCTTGACAAATTAGAAAAATAATCTATAATTGTCACATGGTTAAAGTCAAGCTGAATAGGAAGAAATTTAAGGTCGAAAAAGGCTCGCGCATCAGGGATTTTGTCAAAGACAAGAAGGCTATTGCAGCACTGATGAATGGTGAACTTTGTGACCTCTCAAAGGAAATTACCAGTGATTGTGAGCTCGAACTCATTGATTTCTCATCAGATATTGGCAAGAAGATCTACTGGCATTCTGCCTCCCATGTCATGGCAATGGCGGTCAAATCATTGTTTCCAAAGGCAAAATACGCCATCGGACCAGCAATCGATCAAGGTTTTTATTATGATTTTGATACTAAAAAGCCTTTTTCTCCAGAAAATCTCGGAAAGATTGAGAAAAAAATGGTTGAAATAGTCACCCAAGACATACCTTTTGAGCGCATTACCATGAAAAAAGAGGCAGTGATCGAATTCTTCAATAGAAGAGAAGAACCATATAAAGTTGAGTTAGTCAAGGATATTCCTGCCCCAGATGTCAGTCTTTACCGAAATAATGACTTTATTGACCTGTGCCTTGGTCCTCATATTCCAAGCACTGGCTATATTAAGGCATTCAAACTACTGAGTATTGCCGGTGCTTATTGGCGGGGCGATGTCGACCAACCAATGCTTTCAAGAATCTACGGAATTGCATTCCCAGACAAAAAAGAGTTAAACGATTACCTTAAGAGACTTGAAGAAGCTAAGCAACGTGACCATCGCAAACTAGGTACGGAATTGGAACTCTACTCGATTTTTGAAGAGGCTGGCTCAGGTTTGGTCTACTGGCACCCTAAAGGAGCATTGCTTAAAAGGCTCATCGAAGAATATTGGCTACAGGAACATATTGATGCAGGTTATCAAATAGTCTCCACGCCCCATATCGCACGTGCCCATCTCTGGCATCAATCAGGCCACTACGACTTCTATCGCGAGCATATGTTTATCCTACCTTTGGAAAACGAAGATTATATCCTCAAACCGATGAATTGCCCTGGGCATATCTTAATATACAAATCAAAGGTAAGAAGCTATAAGGATTTACCACTCAAGTACGCAGAACTGGGTCAAGTCTACAGAAATGAGCTTTCAGGAACCCTCCATGGCCTTTTGCGCGTACGAGGGATTACCATTGATGATGGGCATATCTTCTGTCAGCCAAATCAGATCGTGGAAGAACTCTGTGAAGTTTTGAAACTGACCTTAAAAATCCTGAAGAAATTCGGCTTTAACCATTACAAGATCGACCTTTCAGTACGTGGGCAGCATGATAAAGAAAAATACTTAGGCAGTGATGAGAAATGGGAGCGTGCTGAACAAGGGCTTATCAAAGCATTGAACAAAATGCGCCTGGACTATACAAAAGAAGAAGGTGAAGCAGTATTCTATGGACCAAAAATTGATATAAAATTGCTTGATGCACTCGGCCGGGAGTGGCAAGCCACAACAATTCAATTCGATTTCAATCTGCCCAAACGCTTCAAAATCGAATACATGGACAGAGATGGTCAGCATAAAGAAGTCGTTGCTATTCACCGGGCTATATATGGCTCGTTAGAGCGGTTCATTGGTTGTCTCATTGAACATTACAAGGGCGCTTTTCCCTTGTGGTTATCACCAGTCCAGATTGTCGTTATGTCTATTACCAGCAAACAGAGTAAGTACGCGGATAAAGTGCTAAAAAGATTGCTGAAACGAAAGTTAAGGGTAGAATTGAACGATAAATCCGAGAAAATAAATTATCGAATTCGAGAAGCTGAAGTGCAGAAAGTCCCATATATCATAATTGTTGGTAAACGGGAAGTTGAGAACAATACTGTTTCAGTAAGAAAACATGGTAAGGGAGATATTGGTGTAATGAAATTAAAGGATTTTTTGAATATCACAAAAACAGAACTAGGAGGTGACGATCAAACAAATTCCAAGAGTAAATAGAAGAATAAGGGCTCAGATAGTTAAGTTGATAAATGCTGATGGTGAAGTGCTGGGTGAGTTTAATATAAGAGAAGCCATGCGTATGGCTCAAGAAAAGAAATTAGACCTTGTTGAAGTCGCACCAAATGCCAGACCTCCAGTCTGTAAATTGTTGGATTTTGGCAAATATTTATATGAGAAAAAGCGACAAGAACGAGCAGCACGTAAGCATCAACATCGAACCGCAGTTCGAGGTATGAGAATGTCTTTAAAGATTAGTGAACACGATTATCAGGTTAAGTTAGGAAAAATAAAGGAATTGCTTGAAGATGGTGATAAAGTCAAGGTAACTCTACGTCTACGTGGCCGAGAGATGCTGCATTCTGATTTGGGAAGAAAAGTGCTGGAAAGAGTAATAGTTGACGTTGAGGGATTAGGCAAAGTGGAAAAACCACCAAAACAAGAGCATAATATACTACACCTTACATTTCTTGCTGAAAAGAAAAGGAGATGAGCTAATGGCTAAGCAGAAAACAAAGAGAGGTTTAGCAAAAAGGGTAAAAAAGAGAAAAAGTGGGGAGATTTCAAGGAGGAGAGCTGGCAAAGGTCATCTACTCACCTCAAAATCAAAAAAAAGAAAAAGGAGACTTCGCCAATCAACCACGCTGGCAAAAGGTGACAAAAAGCGGGTAAAAGGCATAATTTAGCAACCGTTGACAAAATTTGTAAAATGATTATAATTTGACAAAGGAGATATTACAATGCCTAGAACTAGAAATGTACCGTATACAAGAAAGAGGCGGAAAAAGTGGCTGAAGGCGGCAAAGGGGTACTGGGGAGCAAAACACAAGCTGTATAAGACTGCTCGAGTGGCAGTTATGAAAGCATGGGTTTCAGCTTACCGGGAAAGAAAGCGGAAAAAAAGGGTTTTTCGCGCCCTCTGGATCATCCGAATCAATGCTGCTTTGCAAGATCAGGATATGAAATACTCACAGTTTATCCACGCCCTGAAAAAACACGATATTGAACTGAATAGAAAGACTTTGGCTGCTCTTGCATATGAGTATCCGGATGAGTTCAATAATCTTGTCCAACTGTGCAAGAGCTAATAACCGGTAGAGGTATCCATGGAAGAACGACTCAGAATACTACGGAAGCAAATACAAGCCTTGTTCGAAAAAACAAGAGACAAAGATGCATTAGAAAGTTTGAGAATAAAGTACCTGGGTCGAAAAGGTGAAATAAACAAACTTTTCAAAGATATTGCGCAACTTCCAGTTGAGCAAAAGAGGACCTACGGCAATAAAATCAACCAACTAAAGCAAGACATCAATCAGGCTTTAAAGGCGCGGTTACAGAAGTTTCAACCCAAAGACAAAGAAAAGATAGACCTTCTCTTACCCGGCAAAAAGCCTTATATTGGACATATCCATCCGCTTTCCAAAATCTTTGATGAGCTGATAATGTTCTTCACTAATTTCGGTTTTTCCATTGCCACTGGTCCAGAAATAGAATATGACTGGTATAACTTCAAGGCACTAAATATGCCACGAGACCATCCAGCACGTGATATGTTTTCGAGCTTTTATATCAAGGATGACCTCCTTCTACGCAGTCATACTTCACCAGTACAAATAAGGGTAATGGAGAATCAAAAGCCTCCAATCAAAATAATGTGTCCAGGAAGATGCTACAGATATGATGCATTTGATGCAAGCCACGCACCTGTCTTCCATCAAATCGAGGCTTTGTACGTGGACAAAGGTGTGTCTTTTGGTGAACTGAAATGGTTATTAAGTAAATTCGTGAAATTCCTCTTCGGTCCTAAGACAAAATATCTACTAAGACCGTCATTCTTCCCTTTTACTGAACCCTCTGGTGAATTGGTTATCAGCTGTGCGGTTTGTGGTGGTTCAGGCTGTTCAGTATGTGGCAATAGTGGATGGCTTGAGCTCGGAGGATGTGGTATGGTCCATCCTCAGGTTCTAAAAAATGTCAAGATATCAACAAAAGAGTATTCAGGATATGCATTGGGTATAGGTATTGAAAGAGTCGCAATGATAAAATATGTTATTGACGATATAAGAGTATTTTTTAACAATGATATTAGATTTTTGGAGCAATTTTGATTAACTTCGTTAATGTGATTACAAAGATGCTAAAAAAGACAACACCGATTACTCATCACCGTAATCGGCTTTTAATCACTGCCATCGATGCGACCACGTCGCACAGCGGGGTTAAATGCTAGTTACAGTGAAATGGCTTGAAGAACTTACTGGAACACAATTAAATCCAGAGGATATTAAACGATGTTCCCTGGATTTAGGGCTTGAGGTTGAAGAGGAAAAAAGCCTCGCACCTAAACATGTTATCATTGGAAGAGTTAGCTCAATTGCTCCACATCCCAAACTCAAGAATTTGAGTATTTTGCAAGTAAAGACCAACCGTGACTTTAGAATTGTAACGGCCGCGAAAAATCTTGGGGCCGGTGATAATGTCCTGCTTGTTCCAGCTGGCAAGACCTTTAATGGTCAGAAAATAGTGGAGAAGAATTTTGCCGGCGTCGAATCGCATGGTGTTTTGATTAGCGAAGAAGAATTAGGATTGGCCGAGAAATCTGTTGGGGTTATCACTTTGGAAAAAGGTAAACCAGGTACCCTGTTCAAGAACTTCTTTGATGACTTGGTCCTGGATATGAGCAGTACGCCAAATCGTCCGGATTGGCTTTCTATTGAGGGTATTGCACGTGAAATAGGAACTGGTTTAGATATTCGAAAAGCTGCATCTCAATCACCAATTTTAAAACAAGTAAATCGAACCGGCCGGTTTAGGATAAAACTCAAAGACCTCCAAGGTTGCCCGAGATATACCGCCCGGATTTTCGATAATATATCGATCAAAGAATCGCCTTTCTGGATAAAGTGGCGTCTGCATTGTTTAGGAATGAACCCAGTTAATAACATCGTTGATATAACAAATATCATCATGTTGCTGACTGGCCAACCTCTGCATCCATTTGACTTTGATCTACTAAAGGATCATATTATTGTACGAAAAGCGCGAACCGACGAGAAATTCATCACGTTGGAAGGCACTGAATTGAAATTGAGCAAAAACGACTGTGTCATCGCTGACAATCAAGGCGCTGTTGCTCTTGCTGGCATTATCGGAGCACAACGTGTTCATATCTCAAACTCAACAAAAAGAGTTCTTCTGGAAAGTGCCTATTTTGATCCGAAACGCATTGCTCACACATCAAGACGTCTTGGACTACTAACTGAAGCATCAACCCGGTTTGAACGTGGTGCAGATATTGCAATAGTCGATAGCACATCATTGATTACCGGTGAGTTATTCACAAAATATGCTGGTGCGCGCGAAAAAGACTTTGTCAGTGAAGGCAAGAAAGGCAAAACCATAAGTATCAACTTTACAACCGATCGATTGAACAAGATATTATCGACTGATTTAACGGCTCGACAAATAAAAACTATTCTTAAAAAAACCGGAATATTGGCAACTGGTGATAAGACACTTGTTGCAAAGGTACCGCATTATCGCCGCGATCTGAAGATTGAAGAAGACATCTATGAAGAGGTTGCAAGGATTTATGGTTATATGCAGATCCCCGAAATAACACCTCAAAGATGGGGAGGGCGTATAACAATAAACAAAGACCGTGTACATGAAAAAGCAATACGTAACCACCTGATAGGTCAAGGTTTCAGCGAAACTTATAACTTATCTTTAACCGCCAGTGAAAGGCTTTCGGATTTCGGATTCAAGAAATTTGTAAGAATACAAAATCCTTTAAACGAGCGTTTTAATGCACTCAGACCAACGCTCTTTTTAGGTCTCTTAGACTGCGTAAATTACAATCTATCAAAGGGAAATAGGTCCCTGAAACTATTCGAAATCGGAAATATTCTGCTCATCGATGCACCCTTTCAGGAAAAGAAAATAGGCATTGTTCTCGGTGGTGAGCAGTATCCGGATTCGTGGGACCAAAACAATAAATCGATGGATTACTTTGACGCAAAAGGTGTAGTGGAAAGTATCTTCGATCTACTCCATATAAAGAAAGCTCACTTTAAAACAACCGAAAAACACGGATTCAGTCAGGCGGTTAATATCATCTTATCGGGTAAAAAACTGGGCTATATTGGCTGCATAGATAACAAACTGTGCAAGGAACTCTATTATTATATTGAACTATCCTGGGACAGACTATTACCCCACATCTCAGAACCATTCTATATACCACCAGCCAAATTTCCCGCCAGTATCCGCGATCTTTCATTCTTGGTCGACGAACATATTGAGGTGCCAGACATTTTCAACTTGATTACAAAAGTTGGCGGTCCCATTCTGGAAAGAGTCATTCTTTTCGACTATTACAAGGGCAAGAATCTACCTTCAGACAAAAAGAACCTTGGTTTTCGCCTCTATTTTAGATCACCAGATCGAACACTCACTGATAAAGAAGTCGATAGTTTCATTAGTAAGATCGAAAACGACGTCGCTGAAAAATTTGCCGCCAGATTGCGAAAAAAGGAGTAAGATTGGACGAGTTAAGCAAACTTGAAGAGAAATTAGATACACTAATTTCTTTAATTAACGAACTTAAGCAAAAGGTTGAAGATTTTGAGAAAAAAAATAACCAGCTTAGGTCTTGCGATCAGCAAATAAAAGAGAAGGTTGATCTGTTGATTGGAAAAATCGACAACCTTCTCATTTAAGGGGATATTTTGAAAAAAACGGAGGTTGTCGTAACAATCTTTGGAAATGATTATCGAGTCATTTCTGACGATTTGAACCCTGAACGAATAAAGGAAGTTGCTGAAATAGTGGATAGTAAGATGAAAGAAATCCACCGCGAGTTTCCTCTGCCATCAACAACGAAAATCGCTGTTTTGGCTTGTTTGAATTTGGTGGATGACTTTCTGCAGCGTGAGGATCAGCAGACAAAGAAGATTAGCGAAACAGAAGAAAGGATTAGATCACTAATCCTGAAACTGGACGAAGCTGTTCCTTAATTCGTTCTCTGCCGTGCTCGTGATGGGTATTTAGTCTTGAGCCAACACCCATCTGTAGGGAGCTCGGTTCGGCTATGGGAATTTCTCGTAGTCGACAGGCTCCCACCTTTAACCTGGGTTCAGAGACTTTTGCCCACACGACACAGGCGGGGACGTTTAATTTGATAGTTTTATTTATGAAAGTTAGGGGTAGCCATGATATTACCAGAAATATTCATCGGCATCGGCATTGCTTTTCTTGCCGTTGCTTTAGTCATTTACTTTTACATAAAATTTGGTAAAACCAAATTGAGTAATGCCTCTCTCGAAGCATCAAAAATGATCGAAGAGGCAAAAAAAGAAGCGGAGAACTACAAAAAATCCTCTGAAATAACTGCCAAAGAACAGTGGTATCAGGAAAAGCTAAGGTTTGAGAAAGAAACTGCTTCCAAAAGAAAAGAAATTGAAAAAGCCGAAAAGCGCTTTGTTGAAAAAGAAATAGTTTTAGGACGGCGTGAGCACCTCATCGTTGATAAAGAGAAAGAGCTTCTGACAAAAGAACACAACCTTCAAAACAAAGAGCGGATCATCCACGCAAAATCAGAGCGTTTTGACCAGATGATAAAAGAACAGAATACCGCCCTCCAAAAAATCGCCAATCTATCAAAGGAAGAAGCCAAAAATGCACTAAAGAAGAACCTTGAAGCAGAAGCAAGACACGAAGCTGCGGCATTGATAAATCAAATCAAAGATGAAGCTAAGGCTAAAGCCGAAATCACTGCGCGCGAAATAATCTTGCAGGTAATCCAACGCTGTGCTACTTCCCATACTGCAGAAACAACGATTTCAGTAGTTGGTATCCCTTCGGATGAAATGAAAGGGCGCATTATCGGTCGGGAAGGCAGGAATATCAGATCGTTTGAGAACCTTACTGGAGTTGAAGTTATTATTGACGATACACCTGAAAGCATTTCTCTTTCATGCTTTGATCCAATCCGGCGTGAAATCGCCCGTATGGCAATGGAGAAACTAATCTCTGACGGTCGGATACACCCAACCAGAATTGAGGAAGTCGTCAAAGCATCACGCACTGAACTTGATACGCTAATAAAGAACACGGGGGAAGATGTGATTATGGAAATGGGCATTATCGGTATTGCCCAAGAGATCATCAGTTACCTTGGCAGAATGAAATACCGTACGAGTTACGGTCAAAATCTTCTTCAGCATTCCAAAGAAGTCGCCAATCTCTCGGCACTCCTTGCTCAGGAATTAGGTTTGGATGCAACGGTTGCGAAACGGGCTGGATTGCTTCATGACTTGGGCAAAGTGGCTGACAAAAACATCGAAGGTTCACACGCTCACGTAGGTGCTGAAATTGCAAGTAAATTTGGCGAAACTGAAGTTATTGTCAATTCAATTGAAGCACACCACGAAGAGATCAAGCCCACCTCACCATATGCGGGGATCGTGGAAATAGCTGATTCAATCTCTGGTTCCAGACCTGGCGCGAGACGCGAAAGCATTGAGGCGTACGTCAAACGCTTGAATACACTGGAAGAACTTGCGTCTTCTTTCGATGGTGTGGAAAGGGTCTTTGCCATACAGGCAGGACGAGAAATTAGAGTAATTGTCCAGCCCGAAAAAATATCTGATATTGAAGCTGAAAATCTTGCTCAGGAAGTTGCCCGTCGTATCGAAAAAGAAACGCAATACCCTGGACAGATCAAAGTCACGCTAATACGAGAAAAAAGAGTAGTTGAGATAGCGAAGTAATTTCAGACTTTAGATTGCAGATTTAAGATTGAGAAAAGTTATCAATTATTAGAATACGGATTACAATCTAAAAAAGGTAAACTGTCATTCCCTGGCTTGACCAGGGAATCCAGCTGAATTTTTACTGCTTTATCTTACTTGTCATTCCCTGGCACCCTATGCCTGCCCCGTAAAACGAAGTTATCCCGGGTCATTCCCTGGCACCCTATGCCTACCCCGTAAAACGAAGTTATCCCGGGTCATTCCTGCAAAAGCAGGAATCCAGGATCTTATAACATATCATCTTATAAATGCCGCCACTAAATTTGTTCTTCACCCCTATCCAGCCCTTGTTTATTTCTGCCTTCATTATCATTATTATACTTCTCATACACTTCTCTCAAATACTCAAACCCTGCCGCGCCGAGGACGTTGCAGATGTCATAAACCATTTTCTTTTTCTTTCAAAATGTTGAAAATCATTGCAACACCACTTTCAATTTTACCAGATATCCAAATTCAGAAAACAGGTCTTTCTTTAACCACCTCTTCCACTTTCGTCTCGTATTTCTTTTATTCATGTTAAATTTTTGTTGTAAGATTGAAATTTAACTCATTTTTCATAGTGTTTGTGTATCCGGTTCCGGTCCTCAATTTTCTTGTCACCTTTATAATAGATTTCAATTAGCTCAACTTTATCTGATTCCTCATCGTACGAATATATTACTCGGATACCCGAATGTACGCCCTTACCGCGGAGGGAACGGCAGGCGAATTTCTTTGCTTTATAGATTTTAAATTTTTCATATCCTAAACCTTCAATTCGAAATACGCCTTTGTTATCTATTTTTAATTTATGGTATAGATACAATTCTTTTTCAATGAATATTTTCAGGTCGTCTTCAAGAGTTCCAAATCTTTTAAGAAGGTGCTTTAAATCTTTCGCAAATTCCGGAAGTATGAATATCTCATTGAATATTTCCACTATACTCTCTTACTGAATAAAGCGGTGTTCTATAGAACACGGATTCATATTCAATGACTTTATTTTCTCCGGTTGTTAACCAGGGCACATCATTATGAGAATATTCGCTTATCTGATTTGCGTTCATATCCGAAAGCTTATTCAGAACTTCATCAACGACCTCAATTTCAGTTGCTTTCAACTTCAAAAAATCAGGTTTTCGCAGTGGTAAGTATTTTGTCTGAGGATATTCAAAATATTTGCTATCAACCTTTTCAATCTCTTTTTCTTTTATCATCTTTTCAACTATCTTCTTGAATTCTAAAGGCGTAGGACCGTGGCGATTTTTGATATAGGTTGCACCAATTAGCTGCTCTTCATATTTTTCATAATAATCGAAATCAAGAAAATAGAGTAGCTTGTAAATTACGGTTTCGCCAACATTCGGTTTTGAACCTACCTTAGAGAGAATATAGAGAAAAACTTCCTTGAATTTTTCAAGGTTCTTCTGAGGTACATTGACTCTAATTCGTTGTTTAGCCACTCTTGGTTTATAATTTGCTCGGTTCTCTCTTATAATCACTGCTGGCTCTTTCTCAGGATTTAGCAAACTATCAACCGAGACATTAAAAATCTCTGCCAATTTCTGCAATTCCTCAGCACAGATTTTTCGTTCGCTATTTTCAATCTGCGAAATTGCGGGCCTTGAAATACCCAGTAATTTAGCAAGTCTTTCCTGGGTAAAACCGGCAGTTTTTCGTAATTTCTTTATTCTTTCACCAACTTTAGACATTTCATCTCCTTTTAGTTATTATATTCATGTTAGATAATTTGTCAATATGATGTTTTATTTTCTTACATTATGTTATGCCCCACTTTCTAATCAATGGTAATTGAACTACTGCATACGACATTACCTATTTTACACTGCTTTAGGAAAAAAGGATTGTTGAAATAGCGAAATAATTATCAATCATTGGTTTATCTACTTGTCATTCTCTGGCACCTTATGCCTGCCCCGTAAAACGAAGTTGTACGGGGTCATTCCTGCCCTCCTTAGCATTCCTGTCTTTTCCTCCTTGTCATTCCTGCGAAAGCAGGAATCCAGGATCCTTACAATAGTGTCTCAAATAAGTCTTCCCAATTAGGATTCTCCTTTTCGATCAACGCTACTTTCCATTGTCTTTTCCACTTTTTTATCCGTTTTTCTCTTGTAATGGCATCGTACGCATTATCAAATACTTCATAACATACCAATTTATGGACATTATATTTTTGAGTAAAGCCTTTAACTAAATTATTTTTGTGCTCATATACTCTTTTAATCAAATTATTGGTTACGCCGATGTACAAGGTTCCATTTCTCTTATTGGCTAAAATGTAGACATAAAATTTTGTCATCTACTATCTATTCTTTAGATTCCTGCTTTCGCAGGAATGACGGAAAAGGGAGGACTGTCATTCCCTGGCACCTTATGCCTGCCCCGTAAAACGAAGTTATCCCGGGTCATTCCCTAACACCTTATGCCTGCCCCGTAAAACGAAGTTGTACAGGTTCATTCCCGTGTTCATTTCCGACATTGTCATTCCCGCGGAGGCGGGAATCCAGAATCTTATAACATATCATCTTATAAATGCCGTCACCAAATTTGTTCTTCACCCCCATCCAGCCCTTGTTTATTTCTGCCTTCATTATCATTATTATACTTCTCATACACCGCTTTTCATTTTTCATTATTCTAAATCTGACCAATTGCTATAATCTTTTTTACTAATTTTCTCCTTATTATTCGGGTCAAATTTCTTTGGGCTATAATTTGGTGATACTTTAAGAACCAAATCTTTATTCTGAAAAGTCTGCCGCTCAAGCATGGTTATTCCTATAATGCATAATTGTCCGTCAATCGTACGCATATGTCGTAGATTCCCCGTATATGCACCGCAAAATCTGATACAAAATTGACGCATATTTGACGCAAAGGAAACGCAAGGGAAACGCAAGACTGTGAAAACTATTTAGCCGTGAGAACATAGTAAACCGCCTTGCCTGTTCCCATCCTCTTAATAAGTTTCAAATCAATCAATCTTTTTAGATAACTATTTGCTGCTTTTCTCCTTACATTAAACAATTTTTGAATCTCACCACTTGTCGTCTTTTTATTTGCTTTTATTTGCTCAATAATTTCCAATTCTCGTTCATTTAAGCCCAGATTCGTTAAATATTCTTCTGTCAGTTTGGATTTTCTAATTGTAATCACAATGCTTGACCCTGCACACTCAAAATCCGGTTCCGCAATGCCCCAATCCTTACACCACTCAATTATCTTATTTGTCCCGGTGCCGACTTCCTCGATATATTTTATCCAGAAAAAAGCCTTTGCTATCAGTGGATTAAAAGATCTTGACTGACGTTCAAGCATCATTATCATTCTTCTTTCTGTTTTCTGATTAACCTCTCGCTAGAATTCTGTGATTCATCAGAAAATAATGCCATATATCGTTCATAGACAAACCGTTTTCCCCGCTGTCTTTTATCCATTTGTCTTAAAATAGCCATCTTAATAAATTTGTTTATCAAATTTCTTGCATTAGAGGGAGATAAACCGGTAATTTCCTCAGTGAGATTTCCTGTTACAATCGGGTTTGTGTATAGATAATCTAAGAGTTTAATTCCGCTTTTCGCCGCTTTCCCTGAGGTCATTATTTTTTTCTCGTCTTCTTTTCTCAGATTGATTATTTTTTGAGCGAGAATTATAGCATCCTTGGAGACAGTGATGACGCCATCCAAAAAATATTTTATCCAGCCTTCAATATCGTCGCGTTTGGAAATAGCATTCAAATGATCATAATATTCCTGTCTGTATCTATGAAAATAATCTGAAAGATAAAGCAGAGGTCTGTTTAATTTTTTCTCATGGTATAGATAAAAAGTTATAAGAAGTCTTCCAGTCCTGCCATTTCCATCCAAAAAAGGATGAATGAGCTCAAACTGTGCATGAGTTAAAGCAGTTTTAATGAGAATTGGCATCTTCGTCTTTAGATGCAAGAATTTCTCGAAATTATCAAGAAGTCCCGGTAATTCATGGGCAGGTGGTGGAACATAGGTCGCGAGATTTATTGTCCTACCTCCAACCCAATTTTGTGATTTTCTGAATTCGCCAGGATATCGCTCTTGTCCTCTGACATCTTTTAGAAGAATCTTATGTATTTCTCTAATAAGTCGTAGTGACAATGGCAGTGTTTCCAATCTTCTTACACCATAATTCATTGCATTTATATAATTAACAATTTCCTTAACATCATCTGGAATCTTTGGATCCTTAATTTTTGCTTCATGCTTTAACAAATCAGCAAAGGTAGCCTGTGTTCCCTCTATTTGTGCTGAAGATGTTGCTTCTTTCTTTATATACATTAAGATAAAAAAATTTGGGTCAGGTAAGAGTTCAGTAATACCATCAAGGCGTCCCAATAATATGCTTGCCTCGGAAAGCAGATCCAGAATAAGCTCATCAATTTGTGGTGTGCTTTCATAGGGCAACTTATTAGGCACAAATGCTTGATATCCCAATTCACCGGAAAGTTGTTTAAGCCACCAGCCACTGCGCATTTCGAGCCTCCTCTATTTGAAACAGAAATAAGGCACTTCGCTATTTCTGTTTTTCATTATAAACAGAAATAGACGTCTTGTCAAGTTCTGTAGACAGAAACAATAAACACCCTTATTTCTGTTCGCCATCGCCGCCACCGTCTCCACAATCCTATCAGCCTGTGATAAACTTGGTTTTAATTCGACTACTTCTGATTCAGTCAATTTTTTCATGCACTTATTTCACTACCTCCATGTATGAACTATATCTTTCTCATGATTTATGTCAAGAAGGTTAATCCTTCGGTTTTATCGTTTATGCATTGCCTTTGGATTAAATCCTCCTTTGACCAGTTGAAATAATCTTTTCTATTCACCTTGAAGCCAAAATACCCTTGTTTAGCCACGATAATATAAATCAGATCAAGAAAATAAATTACTCAAAACACTATCCCCAGTAAATCCGCACTTAGAGCGACCAGAAAATGTAGTAGAGCGCAGGGTAAGAAGCTTCGGGAACGTAAACCAAGGATACCCAAAAATATGCCGGCAAATATCGATCCATAGGCTTCTAAAGGTTTTTTTCTGTAATGCATAATGGCGAAAGGGATTGTTTGAACAAGGATACTCGCCTTGCCAAACTTCTTCTCCAGTCCGAATAGCATAAACCCTCTGAAAAAGAACTCCCAGGTGAACATGTGGAATAGTTGTATGCCTTGATACAGCAGAAAATAGTTCATACCTCTTGCCGCCTTGCGGTATAAAGGGTAATAATCTTTCATGCCGGTGAATTTGAATACCACCAAGAGAATGAATACCATTATAAGATAAAAAACCGCGACTTCTCTTAGCCATTGCCTAACCCTACCCAGACTGACCCCATAATCTCTGGGCTTGCGTTTGAACAAGAAAAATAATGGCAACGGTGAAATGCCGTATAATATACCCATAATAATTAATCTATCAAGGAAGATCTCTTCACGCGTCGAAAAGATAAAATGCATACGACGTAGATATATACCAAACAGAAGTACAAAAGTCGAGTAAATAACAATAATGACAGTTTCAAGATCCAACTGTTTGATTTCCTTGATATATTGTCGTATCATATCTTAGCATATTGAATCCTGCGAAAAAATCAAGCTACAAATACCCCCTCTCCTTTTTCCTCTCCCCCTGTAAGGGGGAGAGGGTAAGGGTGAGGGGAAGTCCTTGGTTGCAGGCTACTTGATTTTCTAAAATAAATGCTTAAAATACTATATGCATATTTTATTTTGTGCATTACTCCTCATGCAACCCCCCAGAGAAACCAACCCACTGAAAATAGTGATTAATACAGGCATTACTATCCATCAAAAAGTTGTGGCACCAACCCAGGGTGATGTCTGCAATTTCACGCCATCATGCTCAAGATTCAGTAAAAAAGCGTTAAAAAAATATGGTGTCATCTGCGGATCGTTAATGGCAGTTGATCGGCTTATGCGCTGCAACCCCTGGGCTGTAGAGCATTTTAACACCTATTACTCCGGCATAAAGAACGGCAAGATCTATGACCCAGTTGAGAATAATTTTATATTCAAAAAACGCAGGATAACGGATACCACGCTCGATGACTAGTTGTGGTGTGCAAATAATGATAAAGCATTGCGAGGAATTTTCCCCTTTCTGTCATTGCGAGAAACGAAGTGACGAAGCAATCTCAATAATAATTTGTGAGATTGCCGCGACCGCTTTCAGCGACCTCGCAATGACAAAAAAAGTTGGTCATCATGAAATATTCTCTCCTGTGTTATCACGATATACTCTTTCTTGTCATTGCGATCTCCATTCACCCCCTCTCCTTTTTCCTCTCCCCCTTATAGGGGGAGAGGGTAAGGGTGAGGGGGAGTCCCCTCGTTGTCGTACTATAGAGTGTTGCTAGAAAAATGACCCTGCTTTTGCTATTACTTTATGCCCAGCCTATAAACACCTTTTCCGAAGAGAATATCCTGGCATTTGCCGATCACCTATATATTCAGGAAGACTATGCAGCAGCGCTAAATGAGTATCAAAGGTACCAGTTTCTTACTGATTCAATGCGCAGCGATATCCCGGCAAGAATCGTTGACTGCCTGATCAATTTACAAAGGTACGATGAAGCATTAGTTAAATGTAATGATATCAAAGATGAAGTGCAAAGGGAATTCACTAAGGGCACTGTCTTCTTTGTGGCTCAACAATACGACTCCTCACGCACTCATCTTATTGATATTAGAGAACCTTATAATAAAGAAGCTAATAAAATCATCGGTTTGAGCTATGCATTTGAATTTCGATTCCAAAAGGCAGAAGAGTATCTAAGTCTTCCTCCAGACAAACCGACCTACAAGAAACCTGGTTTAGGTGCACTCTGTGCTTTGTTCCCGGGCGGCGGGCATTGGTACTGCGGCAGGTTCGGTGACGGTATGTTCTCCTTTTTTCTTATTGGTACCTCAGCGCTCCTCTCCTACTACTACCTTCATGAGAATGAAGATATAAAATACGGTATTTGTCTCGGAGCAACCGGGCTTTTCTATATCGCGAATATCTATGGCGGTATCAATGCCGTGCGAAATTACAATTACTATCAAAATGAGAAATATTTGCAGAGAATCATCGAGTGAGTTTTGGGTACCGTCTGGGGTCAAATCTCTACAGGCTGACCGAGAATTCAAAAAATGGAGTAGCGAGACTTGTCTCGCGCAAAAAGAACAATGAAATTTCAAGACTTTTTGTTTATTTGTGAAAGCCTAAAGGCTAAATTCCGGTATTCTCGGTCAGCCTGTCTACATTGAACAAGCATCAGCCGGAACTCATGCACCAACATTATTTGAATTGTCTTGTTCAATGTAGAGATTTGACCCCACTTACTACTCCTCTGGATTATCCAATCAAGTTGGATAATGACAATAGAGAAATCAGTGCCTAATCCATACACCTGCGTCATTGCCCGATCACTCCTCCCTGTCATTGCCCGACTTGATCGGGCAATCCAGTCATACCTGCCACGTCAGTCACTAAACATACGGGCAGTCCCCTCGTTGCTTTTCCCATTTTTGTATTAAATGCTTATAACACTCCTTGTCTTCACCCAATTTGCTCTCGCCGATTCATTATACAATCATCACCATTATGACCTTGCATATATAGAATATAAAAGAACCTTTTTCTTCTATCCGGAATTGGAATCAAATCTGCAAAAAAGGATAAGATATGCAATTTCGCTTTTTCATTCAGATCAATATCGAGGTATAAGAGAATTCCATGACATATTGCAGAACAAACCAGACCTTGCTCCTGAGCTAAAAATCGATATCGCTTGCTGTTATCTTGATTCAGGCTATGCCCATGAAGCAAGTGGATTATTCATTCAAACCGGTGAAAAGAGATTATTGGCTTATACCTTTCTTTTCGATAATAGACTATACAGTGCCCGTGATGTATTTGGCTCGATCGGAGATTCAGTGATAGTAGACGAAATTAATACCCACCTTGAAATGCCAAAAAAATCGCTGCGAACCGCTGTGCTATTATCTTTAGTATGCCCTGGAGCTGGTGAAATTTATGCCGGTAATGCTCGGCTCGGTATCCAGGATTTTCTTCTGAATCTCGGCTCTGGATACCTGATATATAATGCTGTGAAGCAAAAAAAGTATATTGACGCAGTCCTTGTTTTTAGCCTTCTTTTCAACCGTTTCTACCTTGGCTCAATTCATAATGCCCAGGAATCAGCAGAAAAAACTAATGAAAAATCACGACAAACATGGCTTGACCAGATGAAGAAGATGTGCTTCAATGACCTCGATCAGAAAACCCTTAATAAATGACCATCGCTGTTCCGCTTTGCGGGATCCTCGGTCTTCCAATATCACTATATTGAATATGATAGACCGGGATAATCTTTCCAAAATCACTGAAATCAAAGATTTCTGAGTTCCTCAGAAAGCTCGATATTGACTATTGACAAATCTATATTAGTGACTATAATTCACAACCTTATCTGGGCCTATAGCTCAGTTGGTTAGAGCGCACGCCTGATAAGCGTGAGGTGAGTGGTTCAATTCCACTTAGGCCCACGTTTTTATACTCTCCTATAAGAGTGAACAAGAGGAGAGAATTAGCATGATAACCGAGCGATGGCGAGGTTATCTTGAAGATGTTTTTTGAAATAAGGAATGAAGATATTGTGAAGCTGCAATTCTTTGTTCGTAAATAATGGAACTGTAGTCGCGCCATTCATGGCGCCCTACGAAAATAAGGAGGAAACAATGAGAAAAATGGCAATATTGCTGATTGCCGTCGTTGCATTAATGGTGATCGGTTGTCAACCGCCAGAAGGAATGGGTGGAGTCTCTCAAGAGGCATTTGATGAGCTCAAAACACAGGTCGAAACCATGCAGACTGATCTTGATAATGTCCATGCGTCCCTGGACCAGCTAATCGAAGACTATAATGCTCTGAAAGCAAAAGTTGATAAAGGCTCAGCTCCTGTACCCAAACCACCAGCACCAAGCAAACCACCAAAAGTAAAGGTAAAGTAAGGAGGAAAGATGAAGAAACTATTAGGCTTAACACTTGCTTTTACAGCTCTATTAGTCATGGTAGGTTGTGGTGACGAAGTTACCTTAGTCGCGCCAGGCAACTTTACCATCGCTGCTGCAACCAATGAAGTTGATGTTGTTCTCGACTGGGATGTGGTTACAGAAGAAATAGATGGTTACTACGTCTATTTCAATACGGCTGCAATAGGTACACTTACAACTGCCGGCTACACACATGTTGACCCACAGGAAACAGGTACTTATTATGTAACAGCATATCTTGATGAGGACGAAAGTGACCCCAGCACAACCGAAAGTACAGCACCGGTCATTGCTGACAATATCACTCTTGCCGAAATTAATGCAACAGGGAATAGTGGTCTGGGTTGGGATAGAACCGATGGTTCAGCGACAACATACACAATGGCAGATGCAACTAATGCAGCTTTGATTGATTTCTATTTCTCAGATTGGGCTGCTGGTTATGCTGGTACCTATGAATTCTACACACCAGACCTTGTTGAGACTGATCCTGGTGTTACATGGCCTATGTCAGGTACCTGGAATTCATGCAGCTTTACTGAGGTTCTCCCGGATCCTTTTGATGACGTAACAGTTCTTCCTGCATCAGGTTATTACAATCACACAGAGGTAACAGCAACAAGTGCTGCTTATGGTGTGTATACTGGCGACGACTACTTTGGTATGGTTGAGGTAAAAAGCATCAATACTGGAACCGGTGAAGTTGAAGTTCGAGTTGCTTTCCAACCAGTTCAGGGTCTGCGTATTCTAGAACATTAATTTACGAACGGCTTATAAAAAAAGGCGGGCTTTGCCCGCCTTTTTTGTTGGATGTAGTCGCCCAATTCAATACATCCCCCTCTCCTTTTTCCTCTCCCCCTATAAGGGGGAGAGGGTGAGGGTGAGGGGGTATCTCGCAAGCTCTATAACTATAGTATTACCAGAAATTGCTTCCCCGTATGTTTACTAACTGATGGGGCAGGCGCTTACGCTCGCAGTAACGAGTGAGGAATGGTTGACTTTCCCTCAAATCAAAGTATAATACTCATCTTGGAGATTCTATGAAAAAGATACTAATGATTATTAGGATAAAACTCGGGTTCAATAGTTAATCAAATGCACGAATACGGTATGGATATCGGGTCAGTAAGCCTGAAGCTTGCTGAATTCATTGATGAAAAACTCATCAAAACCAGATATATAAAACATCACGGCAAACCGTATAATCTACTCTTCGAGACTCTGAAAACATTCACTGAGGTTGATCGGCTTGTACTGACCGGCAGTTGTGCTAAACATCTGCATAATATACTCGGTGCTGCCTATGTCAATGAAGTCGAAGCGACAACCCAAGGCGTACTCTATTTCCATCCTGAAATACGTTCGATAATAGAAATCGGCGGTGAAGATTCTAAGTTGATAAATATAAGCAATAAAATAATTAAAGATTTCGCTTCAAATACAATATGCGCAGCGGGCACAGGTATTTTTCTTGACCAGCAAGCACGCCGACTATGTTTTAATATTGAAGATTTTGGTCAAGTTGCTCTGCGTTCAAAAAATCCGGCAAGGATTGCCGGTCGATGTTCAGTATTCGCAAAAAGCGACATGATCCATCTCCAGCAGATAGGTACAAAACCCGAGGATCTAATGTCTGGACTCTGTTTTGCTCTGGCGCGCAATTTCAAGAGCGTTATTGCAAAAGGCAAACCGATATCAAAACCCGTTGTATTTGTCGGTGGTGTGGCTGGAAATCAGGGGATGATCAGAGCATTCCAGGAAATCCTCGATATATCTCCAAGTGACCTTATTATCCCAAAAAACTACAATTGCATCGGTGCAATCGGCGCGGTGCTCAGTACAAGGAAAACTGATGGTACAAAAAAATTCAAGGGTCTTAAAGCTTTTGAACAATGGCTCACCCAGCCCCGGGTTGTCAAACGGTTGGCACCCTTGGATGGCTATAAAAAATGGCACCCCATAACTGAATTCTCATCACCCGCGCGTAAGACAAAAACATACCTTGGTGTTGATGTAGGCTCGATATCGACAAATCTGGTTCTCATCGACGATAACGGCAATGTCCTTGCCCGAAGATATATGTGGACACAAGGACGACCCATTGATATTGTACTCCAGGGTTTAAGAGAACTGGCAAAAGAAATCGGCACTAAAGTCGAGATCGCCGGTGTTGGTACGACTGGCTCTGGTCGCTATTTGATCGGTGAATTCATTGGCGCCGACATTATAAAGAACGAAATATCAGCGCAGGCAAGAGCTGCCATTGAAATAGATCCAACAGTTGACACGATCTTTGAAATCGGCGGACAGGATTCAAAATACATAAGCCTGCGCAACAAGACAATCGTTGATTTTGAAATGAATAAGGTCTGTGCCGCTGGTACAGGTTCTTTCTTAGAAGAACAGGCAGAAGTGCTTGGTATTGAACTTGAAGATTTCGGTGATATAGCGCTTAATGCGAAATCACCGATAAATCTCGGCGACCGCTGTACTGTATTCATTGGCTCTGAGGTGATCCATCACCAAAGTGATACTACAGAACGAGAAAACCTCCTTGCTGGACTCGGTTACTCTATTGTCTTTAACTATATCAATCGTGTGGTTAATGGTAAACGGATCGGTAATAGAATATTCTTTCAGGGTGGTGTTGCCGCGAACAAAACCGTTGTTTCAGCTTTTGAACAGGTCTTGAAGAAAAAAATCACCGTGCCGACCAACTATGACATAACCGGTGCCATTGGCATTGCTCTGCTTGCCCGTGAAGCAAACCTTGAAAAGACAAAATTCCGGGGGTTTGATCTTGGTACCCGGCAATACACTTCAGAATCATTTATATGTAAGCATTGTAGCAATGAATGTGAACTAAACAAGATCGTTATCAAAGGCGAAAATCCGATATTTTATGGCGGTCGTTGTGAAAGATATGAAGAAAAAAAGAAAACAGGATCTAAGTTACCTGATTATTTTAGGCTGCGCAATGAGATTTTTTTTAAAACAGAAAATATAGAAGGGATTGAGATCGGTATGCCGCGCTGCCTTGGATTCTATGAGCTTTTTCCTTTTTTCTACAGGTTCCTCACCACGCTCGGTTTCAAACCAGTTCTTTCAGAGTCGACAAACCGCAAAACCATTGAGAGCGGCGCTGAACTCTCGGTCGCCGATACATGTTTACCAATAAAAGTTGCGCTCGGGCATATTCGTAATCTGTTAAACAAAGGGGTCAATCAAGTATTCCTGCCCAGCATCATTTCTATGCAACAAAAGGATGAAAAATTTACTCGATGTTTTGTCTGCCCCTATGTGCAGACTATCCCTTGTATGGCAAGGGCAATCTTTGGTAGTAAAATCAGCGTCCTTTCACCGAGCGTCTATTTTGACCGCGGCAAATCTGGTGTTGAGGAATCGCTTATCGAATTCGGTAAGCAATTTGGTAAAACTGCAAAACAAGTAAGAAATGCGATAAAGCAGGCAACTATCCATTATCAAAAAACAAGCGAAAAGATCAGTGATTTAGGGCAACAGGCATTAGCTAATATCAAAGACCTTGCTTTTGTCGTTTGCTCAAGACCCTATAATGGCTATGACCTTGGGTTGAACTTGGACATTCCCAAGAAAATCAGAGATCTCGGTGTACATGCACTACCTATTGATTTCATACCAATGGATTATCAAGCGCTTAAGGAAGATTTTTACAATATGTATTGGCACTATGGTCAACGTATCTTAGGTGCCGCTGAAACCATCAGCAAGAACAAAAATTTATTTGCTGTCTATCTTTCTAATTTCGCTTGCGGTCCTGATTCCTTTCTAACGCGTTTTTTCAAGGAAAAACTCGGTGAGAAACCATTTCTCCTTATTGAAATCGACGAGCACTCAGGTGATGCTGGATTCATCACAAGATGTGAAGCATTCTATGATAGCATCAAAGGCGCAAAAAATATAGGAACATCAAGAAAGATAAAGGCAAAAAGCGAAATCCGCAAGGATAGAACTATATATGTACCTGATATGTGTGATACGGCTAAGGTTTTTGCTGCGGCAATGCGGTACGCCGGCATTGATGCAAAGGTATTACCATCACCTGACGAAGAATCAGTGACCATTGGTCGCCAATTTACATCTGGAAAAGAATGTCTCCCGGCTATTATCACAGCTGGTGATATGGTCAAGAAAGCTAATGAACCAAATTTTGACCCGGCAAAGAGTGCTTTTTTCATGGCCCAGGGTTCTGGTCCGTGTCGTTTCGGCCAGTACTATAAGCTCCATAGAATAATCCTCGACGATTTGGGCTTGTCTGAGGTGCCGATCTACGCTCCAAATCAAGGACCCAGTCTGTTTGATGACCTGGGAACAATAGGCTTGAGATTTCTCATTTCGGCCTGGGATGGCATGTGCGTGGTTGACGGATTGGAAGCCAGAGTACGTATGATTAGACCCTACGAAAAGAAAGCTGGTGAAACCGACAAGGTCTATGACAACGCCCTTGATACAATTTGTAATATGATAGAACACGGCAAGCCGGTATTGCCGTTTCTCAAACGCGTGCGCAAAAAGCTTGATGCTGTAAAAATAGATAGGAACAACTCCAAGCCAAAAATTGGCATCGCGGGTGAAATATATGTACGGTCCCAAAAATTCAGCAACAATTATCTGATTGAAAAGCTTGAGGAACTTGGTTGCGAAGTATCAATGCCTTCAATCGGTGAATGGATCTTTTATACGAATTTCACGAGAGTAATGAACTGCCGGTGGTTTAACCAGTATCGAAGGTTAATTTTTACCAAGCTATTCGATCGATACATGAAATGGCGTCAGAACAAAATCTACAAGGTTTTAGGGGTGAATTCAGAAGCAGATATCATTACCTTGCTAAACCTTGCCGAGAAATATGTCCACCCTTCATTTGAAGGTGAGACAATATTAACTATCGGCAAGACGATTGAATGCATCCACGATAATTTTTCTGGGGTGGTCAATGTTATGCCCTTCACGTGCATGCCGGGTAATATCGTAACTACGCTTTATAAGGGAATAAAAGATGAATATCCAGACTTCCCGCTTTTCGTACTCTCACTCGATGGATTAGAACATGCGGTTGAGGCAATGCGCCTTGAAACATTTGTGAGCCAGGCAAGAAACTACTCACAGAAATTTTCTCCATCCTTGACATTACTATAATTATAACTATAATTAAGAAAAATGGAGGTATTATGCGTTATTTTAAACTAACTATACCAGCATTGTTGATCCTCGTGCTTTGCCTGGGTTGTGCAAAAAAACAAGTAGTCCAACCGGTCGAAGAAATCCCGGTCGAGGAAGAAATACCGTTTGAAGAAGTAGAAATACCCGAAGAAATTCCCGAAGAACCACCAAAACCTGAATTCGTATTAGGAACTGTCTTCTTTGATTTTGATAAATCAGACATCCGCGTTGATGCTGCAGAGGTTCTCCAGGGGAATTCAGAAATGCTTAAGCTTTATCCAGAAATAAGAACAGTTGTCCAAGGTCATTGCTGCGAAATAGGCACTGCCGAGTATAACTTAGCATTAGGCGAACGCCGTGCCAAAGCTACCCGTGACTACCTATTAATCTTAGGGATTACCCCGGACCGACTCAGCACTGTAAGTTACGGCGAAGAAAGACCCCTGGACCGAACTAACCTCGAACGCAATCGGCGCTGCGAATTCGTCGTTGAATAAACCCCGTAGGAAACCCCGCCATAAAAAGCGAGGTATTCCAACGGGGTAAAACTAAAAACCCTGAATCTTAAGTTGCCCAAGAAACTAAGTTTCTTGCTATGCTGTCTGGTCATTTGCGGCTGTTTTAACCGCACTAGATTCAATAATTTCAACTGGCAGTTGGATAGCCTGAAATACTATACTGTAAAATTCGACAGCGTGCTTGAGTATCAGAATGAAGAAATAAACCATTTACGTATTGATTTCTACACTAAGTCTAATGAACTCAGCGATAAGATCGAAATACTCAATTCGCGACTCGCTGATACGGAATCCCAATTGACGCGTATATATGAACGGATTGGACCGCAACACGGTGCCCCAGTTGATTCTGAAGACATCTCAAAAATCAGCCCTGAAGCACGTATGATCTATGAATCATCTTACCTCAATTATGTAAAAGGCAATTACAATGAAGCAATAAGTGGTTTTGAAAACTACTTAAAGATATCGCCCGATTCTCCACTGTCTGATAATGCCCTGTACTGGATAGGCGAATCCTATACTGCCATGGGTAAAAGCCAACGTGCTGTGGACATCTTCAATGAAATGATTAAGCGGTATCCAATCAGTAATAAACGACCAACCGCACTTTATAAAATCGCGATCATCCATGAAGAGACCGGCGACTTAAAAAGTGCAAAATACTACTACAATCAAATAGTAAAGGATTTCCCAAATTCTGCTGAAGCCGCCTTAGCCAAAGACCACATTACGAAGTAATGTATGAATATCTTTAGGACATTCCTGGAATCGAGCATTGCCGCCCAGATCATCATGGCATTACTTGCCATATTTTCCATATGGTCCTGGGCAATATTCTTGAAGAAACTCTTCGATTTTTCAAAGGTCAAAAAGATGAGCAAACGGTTCATGTCCACTTATCGTTTTCATCAACATACTAAAGAATTAGAAAACATGGGTCCTTTGCTAAATGACAATCCATACGGTAGAATCTTGAGAAATGGTGTAGAAGAATTCAAAAGGTTAAAGGTCGGAAAAAGACTCACGGCACCAGAACAAAACCCTCAAAGTTCACCTGGTTCAGTAATGGAAGAGCTTTCTGATAATATTCGTCTGGCAATGGAACGCACAAAGATTAGTGAGCTTGCCGAACTGGAGAGATCTCTACCTACACTCAGTACCTTTGTCAGTGTCAGTCCTTTCCTTGGGTTGCTGGGGACTGTTTGGGGTGTCATGCAAGCATTCCTGGACATCCGATTGCGCGGCTCAGCCCATATTACTATCGTTGCACCAGGGATATCAGATGCATTGATTACTACTGTTTACGGACTCCTTGTTGCCATACCTGCTTTGATCTTCTATAATATTTTCAGGACGCGGGTCAACAGCTACGGTGCTGAGCTCGATCAGTTTATTAACGAAGTATTTGCCAGGCTTCGTAAAGAATTACTTTTCCAGCGGTGAAAACTAAAGGGTTGATTTCAGAAATAAACATGACCTCGCTGGCTGATGTCAGCATCACCTTGCTCGTGATATTCATGATTACCGCGCCCATGATGACACCTGGTATTGATGTAAACCTGCCGCGCACCGACGCTTCGTTACCACATGACGAAGAAGGAATTACTGTTTCAATAAAAAATACCGGCGAGATTTACATCGACAATGACAAAGTTGCTATTGAAGACTTTGAAAGTGTGCTGAAAAAAAGTCTGGAGAGTAAACCACCAGGCGTTATCGTCTATTTGCGTGCGGACAAGAAAGTTGATTATGGTTATGCGATAGAAATCGTCGGCAGAATGAGAAAAGCGGGGGTCAAGGAATTAGGATTAGTAGCTGAAATACCCCTGGAATGAATCGATTTCATTTTATCTCCGCTTTCGTACACGTTTTGCTTTTTTCGGTATTGCTAATAGCAAGCCGCAGCGTCAAACCCATCCCCAAGGTTGAGGTCTACAAAGTAAGTATCGCTCCTTTACCCCAGCCCAAGATACTAAACATTGAAGAACCAGTACAAGAAGAGGAAATAGAGAAAGAAAAGAAGAAAGAAATACCCAAGGAAAAGGCACCACCAAAAGAAAAATCATCCCCGGTAAAGACGGAAAAAAAGAAACTAGAAAAATCCGAAAAGATAATAAAAAAAGGGCTGCCTGATATCAAACCCAAGATTTACACGGGCAGTGGTCGGGGTTTTACCTATTCATATTATTTGAATATCCTCTTAAATAAAATAAACAAAAACTGGCATAACCCATACAAAGGAAAGGACATCGTCCTGAATAGTACAGTGTATTTCGAAGTTGATAAAAAAGGCAAGATTTATAATGTACGATTGGAAGAGAGTTCCGGCGATAACATGTACAACGAAACTACAATCCGCGCGGTAACTCTCGCTAAGAAGCTACCGCCGCTTCCCAAGGAATTTGCTGATGATTATCTCAAGGTCCATTTGGAATTCCTCACCGCACAGTGAATTTATATATAATCTCTAAATACAAAGCACGAAATCCTGAATCCCGTTTTTCAGATCTGAAAAACGAGGATCCTCGTTTCACGGAACAAATTCAAAACATCAAATTCGAATCTTCTAAACATTTACACGCCCACCTCGTAATGACGTTGTTTCTCTTACTGTTCGCATTCAACGGTCTTGCTCTTGGTCAGGATATCTATCTCCGGCTTACGGACTACGGGGGCGGCAAGACTAACCTCGTAATTGAACCTTTCACCACCCAGGTGATTTCTTATGAACTACTGACCAAAGTTAAGAATGTCGAAATCGTTATAGCTAAGGACCTTGAGTACTCCCTTTATTTCGATGTCTTTCACGACACTTCAGCACTCAGCGATTCTAATAAACAGGGGATTCTCCTAAAGGGCAAAGCAGACATGACGCAGCTTTCCATTATCTGCGAGGATCTCGCATCCCATGAAGTGATCTTCGAACAAAGCTACCCACTCAAAGATGCACTGCGCAAGACTGCCCACAAAATATCAGACGAGGTTGTCGAATATATTATCGGTGAAAAAGGCATCGCCTCAACCAAGATAGTGTTCTCCTACCGAACTGGTAACAACAAGGAATTAGCAATAGTCGATTATGATGGTTTTAACTTCACACCGCTCACAAAAAACGGTCGCTTAAACCTTTTCCCAGCCTGGGCTCCAGACAGTAGAAGGATACTTTTTTCAACCCACACAAAGCACCGTTTATGTATTTACTTGTTCGATTTAGTTAGAAAAGAAATTAAGGTCATATCTTCCTTCAAGGGCTTGAATTTTGCCCCCTGCTGGTCGCCTGATGCTTCGAAAATCTGTCTGAGTTTAACAAAAGACGGTAATGCTGAAATATATATCCTGGACCTGGCTACGAAGAAACTAAATCGGCTTACCTATAACTGGGCGATTGATACATCACCTGCGTTCTCACCAAACAGCCGGGAAATCGCCTTTGTATCAGACCGAACCGGCAATCCGCAGGTCTATGTGATGGATATTCATGGCGGCAACCTGAGACGGCTTACGTTCCACGGTGACTATAATACGTCGCCAGCCTGGTCCCCGCGCGGCGACATAATCGCCTATGTTTCCCGAGAGAACGACCATTCACAACAAATATACGTTACTGACCCTTATGATTTTTCACCAGTCCGTTTGACTTATGATGGGAACAATGAAGAACCGTCCTGGTCGTCTGATGGTTTACACATCGTTTTTACATCAAACCGGACCGGCATATATGAGTTGTATACAATGAACTGGGATGGTTCCCGGGAGCGCAAATTAACTGACGGCATTGCTGCCAATGCCCCGGACTGGTCTCCGGTAGTTGAGTAGTTGGGGTCAAATCTTGATAGGCTGATCGAGAATGTCGAAATTTCTTGGAGTAGAGCCTTTAGGCTCGCCCCGTTAAATAAAGGTATAGAAAAATGTTTTTGGTATACTGGAATAAGTATTTAAACGGGGTTCGTTAATCCGATTGATATTTCGACAATTTTTGACGGGGCTAAAGCCCCTACTCCTAATTCTCGGTCAGCCTGTTGACCCCATCACTTAATTATCTCACACTCACCTGAGAGCCGTTCCATCTTGCTGCCCCAATGTGTATCGCCAACATAAGCAGGATCAAGTATGTAGTATTTATCACCGACATATACGGCATCTTGTTCCTTTAAAATTTCTTCAGCTGTTCTGGTCCTGGGTCTCAACCCGATCGCCAGATGATTTGTCCAGTTGATAAAAACTATATCTGTACTGTCATAGCCAAGAACAGCGTCAAGTAAACAATAAAGAAAAATACTCCTGCCATCACAGTCATTATGTCCTTCAATCAATTGATTGGTAACGCTTTTTATAGGCTTCTTATTATCGTAAACAAAAATGCTTTCTGACTGACTTAATTTAAAAAGGAAATTGACTTTATCATATTCTTCAAAATCTTCTACGAGATATTTCAAATTATCGATCAAGCCCATATTGCTGAATTCGTAAACCCCTGATGCAATAGTACCAAATAGGCTTGCCGGTAGATTCCTGGTAAATTCAGCTTGTCCTTGAGGAATCCAAACAGAAACAGCATACTTCTTACCTTGATAAAACCACACCAAGTGTTTTTCATTACTCGGACCGTGAAATACTGGGAGACCATTAACCAAAGGCATTGGCTCCAGATCCACCTTAGAACTCCTGAGGCACTGATATGTTGAAGCAGGGTTATCGTTCTTCAATTCACCAATTGGTGTTTCATAATCAAACTCTTTCAAGAAATAACTCTTTCCATCTTTTTCAACCCAATTGCCTTTTCTTACCTGCCAATCTCCAGTAAAATGAATGCCCAGGTAACATTCATTTTCACTGAAAAAGGACTGAAAATCCCAGCCCATTTTCTGCATGATGGCACACGTTGCGATCACTGAGCTTACTAAATTAGTGTTATTATTAGCTATTATCTCGTGGAGAGAAAAACACTCATCACTATCTGTTTGGTCCATGGCTCTGAAATATTCAATGAAATAAAGCATCATCGCAAAGGGGTTATCTCTAACCCCTGATGTCTTAAATAGAGTATCCCATATTGACAATAAAGAATCGGAAATCTGCTTATATGATCGATCAAAACACTTGTTTTCTTGGTCTAATATGCTTGACGCCAAACCAAGACCCAACTCATTAGAAACGAACACGGCTTTACTTACCAAGATATAGGATAAGGTGGCGATGATAACAAAAACAATAATCCCGAGGAGTTTTTTCATGAAATCAAACCCTTATTGTATAACATAAGGACATCATAACAGCACGGCTGCTATGTTTTCAGTTCTGGTTACTCTTTCTTTGTTCCTATAGTCCCAATCTTTGCTTCCAATTCATCTATCTTGGTTCTTAGTTTTTCCTTTTCAGCTTTGGAGATTTTTACGCGTACACGGACCAAGAGATAGATTACTACGAGGATTAAAATAATCTGTGGGATAATGACAATAAGCAGATCTTTTATTAAACCAAAGATTAAGGTAAGGAAAGCCAATATCAAAACACTCACTAAACCTTCAATCATGATACCTCCTTGTACAAATCAAATACCTAAACCCAGCCCATTTGCAACGGGCTTGGGTAAATGCCTAAATGCCAAAATACCTAAAAAATCTTCTATTCTCTTATTCTTTTCTCTCTCTTTGAGCCTTCTTATTTTCCCCTCACTATCTCTTTTACCCGCATAAGCCGAGTGAGGTCTCCCCGTTCCATTTCTGACATTTTCAGCTTAATAAACTTGATCGTCTCGTAAATAGACGGTATTAGGATATATTCTAATGCATTAACTCTCCTACGGGTTTTCTCAATTTCCGTAGCAAGAAGCTCAAGTGCTTTTTCCAGCTCGGCGAGCTCAAGTAATCTCGAAATGAGCTGGTCGATCTTCAAAAGGGCGAGATCCAAATCACCTGATGTGGTCATGAAACCATAGCCGATCAAACCACCTGATATCGTTTGTTTAAACTTGGGGATTTTCAAGTTCAAAATACGTTCTGTGGTATAGTCCACATCAATAGCTTTGGTCGTTGCCAAAAGCGCTTCGTCAGTGGCTTTGGGAGACTGTTTACTCGAAGCAAAGTAGAAATAGCCAAACGCGCTTTTCAACTCCTGTTCAATCTTTAAACGGGAATCCCGTATTTTGCCAACGAGTTCAAGAATCCTGCGCATTAATTCATCCTGTTTATCCTTGAGCAATTTATGGCCACGCCGGGCAATTGTACCACGTCGCTTCAAACGCAGCAACTGCATCCTGGTCGGTGGAATATCCAGCTTCATAGCACTGATTCCACAGATTTTGTGATAAATCGATTACTCAGATTATTCAATATATTATCCTTTTCCATTGTAAGCTCCCCATACCAAAATTCAATAACAGCCCTACTTTTAGGTTCGAAGCCTTTAAATAGTTTATCATTTGCATTTCATCTATTTTAGTAAGGTCTTTTGTTTTCTTTATTTCAACAAGAACTTTCCCATCTATTACGAAATCAGCACGATACTTTTTCTTTAGCCTCGTACTTTTATAATGTATCTCGAGAGGGATTTGGTTTCTGTAAGAAATGTTGTTTTCATTAAATTCAGCGATCAAAGCTTCTTCATAGACTGCTTCCAAGAAACCAGAACCCAATTCCCTGTGGATTCTCATAGCAATACCGATAATGTTGTATGTAACCTCTTTGTGGGGGAAATTATCATCGTGGTTCATCTGTGCATCCTTATTTTTCTGTGTCATCTGTGTGGTCATAGTATCTCTCCAGGTATTCATCCCTCACTCTCTTCATTTCAGCTCGCGGTACCATACGCAGTAGTTCCCAACCAAGATCCAGAGTTTGCTCGATCGTTCTATTCTCTTTTTCACCTTGAGAAATATAACGTTCTTCAAACTGGTTTGAGAATTTAAGAAATATCCTATCTAAATCAGACAGAGATGCCTCACCTAATATTACGGATAGTTCAGCAGCCTCTTTACCTCGTGCATAACACGCGATTAACTGGTTAAATAAATCAGCATGGTCTTCACGCGTTTTACCTTTACCAATACCTTTATCTTTTAGACGGGACAATGACTGCTGCACGTCGATCGGCGGGGTAACCTTTTTTCGATAAAGCGACCTTGAAAGAATTACCTGACCTTCAGTTATGTAACCGGTCAAATCCGGTATCGGGTGAGTTTTGTCATCCTCAGGCATCGTAAGGATAGGTATCAGTGTGATCGAGCCTTTCTTACCCTTTATTCTGCCGGAACGTTCATAGACACTTGCCAAATCAGTGTACAGATACCCAGGATAGCCACGTCGTCCTGGAATCTCCTTACGCGCCGCAGATATTTCCCGGAGCGCCTCAGCATAATTAGTCATATCAGAAAGGATAACAAGGATGTGCAAACCTTTTTCAAAGGCAAGATACTCGGCAACGGTGAAGGCAACGCGGGGTGTGGAAACACGTTCAATTGCCGGATCATCAGCCAGGTTTAAGAAAAGCACGACTCTTTCCAATGCCCCTGATTTGGTAAAATCCTGAATAAAGAAATTCGCTTCTTCAAAAGTGATGCCCATTGCGCCAAACACAACTGCGAATTCCTCCTTACCACCAAGAACCTTTGACTGCCGCACAATCTGAGCGGCAACCCGGTTGTGGGGTAAACCAGAACCTGAAAAGATCGGCAGTTTTTGACCTCTTACCAACGTGTTGATGCCATCGATTGAAGAAATCCCGGTCTGGATAAATTCATTTGGGTAATCCCGGGCAGTTGGATTGATCGGTGCGCCGTTTATGTCAAGCATTGCTTCAGGGATGATTTCAGGACCACCATCTTTAGGCCTACCCAGTCCGTCAAAGATCCTGCCTAACATATCAGATGATACACCAATGTGCAGTGTCCGACCGAGAAATCTAACACGGCAATCCTGTACATCAATACCTGTGGACCCTTCAAAAATCTGAACCAAAGCCTTGTCTTTATCTACCTCCAGAACCCTGCCACGTTTCTTTTCACCATCTCGTGTGTAGATTTCAACCAATTCTTGATACTTTGCGCCTTCAACACCTTCAATAAGCAAGAGTGGACCGGATACATTAAGAATGCTGCTGTATTCCTTTATCATTTCTTCCTCCTGGATTTGCGAGTTTTTTGAATTCCTCTGTCACCTCATCCTGCAACCGATCGATAATTGATAGCTCTGATTCTAACAAGTACCGCATACGCGATATTTTCTCTCGAACTTTCATTTTGATGATGTCGTTAAATGCAGCACCGCGTGATAACGCCTCTTTTGCCTTATTGTAGTTAAACAAACACACCGCAAGCATTTTGTATTGTTTCTCAAGAGAAGCATACGTATCAACTTCGTGGAATGCATTTTGATGCAAGAAATCCTCGCGAATAGACTTCGCGCCCTCGAGAATCAAGCGATCTTCTGGAGATAAAGCATCAACCCCAATGAGCCTTACGATCTCCTGAAGCTCAGCTTCCTGTTCTAAGAGACGCATGGCTTCCTTTGTTAGATCTGTAAAATCCTTTGCAATAGTCGTATTCAATTCCTCACTGATGTCGTCGATATAAAGAGAATAAGAGTTTAACCATGAAATCGCCGGGAAATGACGCTGATATGCCAATCTATCCTCAAGACTCCAGAAAACCTTCACAACACGCAGCGTCGCCTGAACAACCGGGTCAGACAAATCTCCGCCTGGCGGCGATACCGCACCGATTACACTCAGGGCACCTTCTCGGTCTGGTTTGCCAATTGCCTCGATCCTACCTGCTCTTTCATAAAATGAACTGACTTTTGCACTGAGATAAGCAGGGTACCCCTCTTCTCCGGGCATCTCTTCTAACCTACCTGATATTTCTCTCATCGCTTCAGCCCAACGCGATGTTGAATCAGCCATAACCGCCACTGAATACCCCATATCTCGAAAATACTCAGCTATCGTAATACCAGTATAAACTGAAGCTTCTCGTGCCGCGACCGGCATATTCGACGTATTGGCGATCAGTACGGTCCGTTTCATCAGTGATTCACCGGACCTGTGATCCTTTAACTCGGGGAATTCCATAAGCACATCGGTCATCTCATTACCTCGTTCACCACACCCGATGTAAACTATTATCTCCGCATCTGCCCATTTAGCTAATTGGTGTTGAATCACAGTCTTGCCGCTTCCAAAAGGACCAGGACAGCAAGCCGTACCACCCTTAGCAATTGGAAAAAATGTATCAATCACCCGCTGCCCAGTCGATAGTACGAGTGATGGCGCAAGCCGCTTCTTATAAGGACGCGGTAAACGTACTGGCCAATGCTGCATCATTGTAAGTTTAACAACCCCATCCTTGGTCTCAATCTCACACACCGTATCAGTTACCAGGAACTCACCTTGTTTAATGTTCTTTATTTTGCCTTCGATATTATGCGGAACCATTATCTTGTGTAAAACAAGTACGGTCTCTTTCACCTCACCTATAATATCACCACTGGATACTGCATCACCTTTTTTAACAAGTGGCTTGAACACCCACTTCACGTCGCGTTCCAATGCAGGGATTTCCACACCACGAGCAATATTATCACCAGTTTGATCTCTGATAATATCCAAAGGTCGCTGAATACCATCATAAATTGATTCAATAAGACCAGGTCCAAGCTCAACAAAGAGGGGTTTGTCAGTTATGTAAACCGGCTCACCAGGACCAATACCAGATGTTTCCTCATATACCTGAATTGACGCGGTATCGCCAGAAAGCCCGATTATTTCGCCGACCAGACGCTCTTCACTCACCCGAACCACATCGTACATCTTGCTGCCTTTCATGCCTTTCGCTACAACAAGTGGTCCTGATACTTTGGTAATTTCACCTTTCCTCATTTTTCCTCCAAGAAGACATCAACTCCAACAGCTTTTTTAATCACACCTCTTATCCTTTCAATAGCAAGTTTTGTCTTACCCCTTCCAGTCGGGATGGGAATCAAACAAGGAATGGTTTGATTACGGTATTTCATCAAAACACTATCTAATTCATCGATAAACTCTTCAGTAAAAAAGATAATCTTGAAGCCTTGAGCAACAAGTTCCTCAACAATATTAACACTTTCGCCCTCTTTAATATAGACGACATGTGCCCCAGTTGCCAGAAATGGCATTATTGTTTCTCTTTGCCCGATTATTGCCATTGCTTTACCAGACATCAGGGATACTCTCCTTCAAATCATCAACCGGGACTTCGTTCAACTTACCCCAATAAACTTGCCGCAGTTTTTTTATTTCTGCAAGCTTAAATTGATAATACGTAAACAATGGTTCGACGCCAAAAGTCATCTTACGTGCCTGGCGCAAGAATTCTAACCTCAGCTCTTCGCACATCCTTTCCAGTTTCAGAAAGGATCTATTTTGCTCAAAATATGCTCCTCCTTTATCCATTACTCCAGCATAAGGTGTTGTAAAGAAATTTTTACCCAGTACATCATACCCACTCGTCAAATTATCGACAAATATTTCTCGACCAAGGCTGCCGTATTCTATAAATACCTGGTTAAATATTTCGCGCGCGTTTTCAAAGTGACGTGCTCTAAAAAAACTACGGATATTTTCAAGGTCAAAATAAATCTGAAAATAGCCTTTAAAAAACGGCATTGTCCGGGCAGTTTGGTACAGGTATTTGCACAAAATTTTATCGAGGTTTGCCGAGAGTATAAACGGGTCTTTGTCCACCGTAAATCTTTCAATCTCTTCAATAGTTTCAGGCCAGTCTTCGATTTCCGTGCCGGGCTGTGCATAAAGTAAAGAATCACTACCCCCTTTCAATTTCACCTTTATATTATGAATCTGCTGAGGCCAGTCAATATACTGTTGGATCTCACTGTGCTGGCAGTATTTTCTGAATAAATCCCCAATCTGATTCTCCTCCAAATCAAAACCTGCGGTAACATCTTCATGCCCAATATAAGGTGAATCTGATAGTATTGTCGCAAAATTGCTTAAGGTACTGGCGATGAGTCGGTCAAAATGACTTTTCGTCAGTAACCGAGCCTCGCGTGCGCGTATGATACCATTTACATATGCATACCTTGTATCGTCAGTTCCTGTTATCATCGTGATTCAGTTATCTTTATTATTTTACCCGCCTCATTGAGGGTCACGGTCAAAATCCGGTCAATCTCCATCTCATCAACAGTTGTCACTTTCTTTTCGAACTTCAATCGAAAGACTTTTCCCAATATCTTCGGTGTACCAAGTAACAGTTTTCTGTAGATTGCACTCTGCGGCTTAACTTTCCTCTCCAGTATTTTCGGGTCAATCCCTTTAAACTCCGGGAATTGTTTAGAAACCATCCTTTTTATTCTATTGACTGTTTTCTTATTAATCATTTTTGCTTCTTCCCTTTTTTCTTAAAAATTTTGTGCTCCAGTCGAAACGTGGGATCACCATATAAGACGAACTGGAGTAGCGTCTTCTGGTCATCGTCATCTAAAAACCCTTGACGTCTCAACACTTTCCGCGCAAAATCAAGCTTTGCATTCTTAAAGCTTTCACCCAATGTGAGACCCTGGTTCACATATTCAAAAAAGTATTTTACCATGAGATCAGCCTCACTCGACGGTGGGGCAACTGGTCCATAGGCAATTGTCGTTGAACCACAAAATCCGTAAATTCTTTTTTCACCAAGAAGCTTGAGGGACATTGCATTTTCTTGGGATTTGTTCAAAATATATGCCCCATAACAAGCTTCACACCCAACCACACCTGATGCTTTTTTAATATTTTCTAAGCCGATGGCAACCGGGTATTTGCCACCTTTTTGACCGTACCAATTCGCTGAGAGTTTACTGCCGTGTAGGTTGAAGTATAAAAAGTCCTTATTTTGGAGCCATCGAGCTTTGAATGTCTTGCTTTTAACCGGCGGTGAAACCTTCATATCTCTGACCTTACCGATTTGCTGGTATACATTCTCTGATGCCTTTTTCCAGACTTTCGTACTTATACCAAATGACTTCAGCGTAACCTTGCTGTATTTCTTCAATTGTCCGATAATAAAACCGGCATCATTATTATCCGGGAGCCGTGCACAAACACGTTCCGGGATAAGAAAATTATTATCCCGTGATGCATATGGGTTATCAGACAGCACTTTCTTATCGTTGTCATCACACGGGTTTTTAAGTCGAAAAAAAGGCACTACCTTATCGCCGCCCAGAATCAACAAGCAGTCGATATTGCCCCATTTTGTTTCCAGTTGTTGGATAAATTTTCTGATTGATCGTGCATCTTTTTTTGTTTTTTTTACCTTAAACCGGTTTTTTCTATCATAGTACAAGAAAATCACCTGATGTATTCGTTTGTTTTTAATGTATTTTTGCACTGCCTTTTCCAGGTTCAGAATATTGTTAATCTGTCGTTTTAGTGCATCTTTGCCGCTGAGCATGAGTATACGCATTGGAGATTATATACAATAAATACAAGGTGTCAAGAAACCCCCACACCTAATCCTTCATTATGCTGGTGCTATCAGCAAATGCTTATGTTTGAACAACACGGATGACTTACGAAATATCGCATGTAGAAAACGGTCGATTAGGTGTGGGGGTTGACATGTACCGATATTTCGGGTATAATTCAAAACTCGGGGCGTGGCGCAGCGGTTTAGCGCGCATGGTTTGGGACCATGAGGTCGTGGGTTCAAATCCCACTGCCCCGATTTTTAGAAACGGAGCAGGGGAGAAGAGGTGAATCGGAGAACAGCTGTGGCCAAAAAAAGCAATAGCAATTTTAAATGTGGGTTTCCCGTTCCAATGGAACGAGGATTCTCGTTCACGCCGAAGGAGGTAATATGTCGTGGGAAGCAGAACTCAAGAAAAATATTTGCACCATCGAACAACTTAAAGAATATATCGATTTAACACCCCTTGAACAAAGACAACTGAAAAGGGTTATCGAGAAACATCCCATGAGCATCACCCGCTACTATTTGTCTCTAATCGACAAAAAAGAACCAAATGACCCTATCCGGAAAATGGTAATCCCATCAGTCGAGGAATTGAACTTGTCCGGTTCCTGGGACCCAAGCGGCGAGCTGCAAATAACAAAAATGCCTGGATTACAGCACAAATACGCACCCACTGCCCTGATCTTGTCAACTAACCGGTGTACTGCCTACTGCCGGTACTGTTTTAGAAAAAGACTCGTTGGTTTATCAACCGGAGAAATAATCAGCAAGTTCGACGAAGCGGTTGAGTACATAAATGAACATGAAGAAATCACAAATGTTCTGATCAGCGGCGGCGATACGTTGATCTTGCCGACTGAAATAATTGAAAATTTCCTCAAGAAACTTGCTAAAATAGAACATTTGCATTTTATGAGAATCGGCTCCAAGGTTCCAGTGATCTTCCCGGAACGTATATTACAGGATAAAGACCTTTTATCTGTGCTGAAGAGATTTTCAACTCCAGAAAGAAAATTATACATAAGTACCCAGTTTAATCATCCCCGGGAATTGACCAGAAAAGCAATTCGCGCGATTAATAAACTCATTCGCCGGAGTATTATCATAAATAACCAAACTGTGCTTCTCAAGGGCGTGAACGATGACCCTGATATTATCGCTGATCTGCAGAACAAATTAGCCGGCATCGGCATCATCCCCTACTACATATTTCAATGCAGACCTGTGAAGCGCGTCAAACAGAATTTCCAGGTACCGCTTTACAAAGGATATATGATTATCAGTAAGGCAAAGCGAAAACTCAATGGTCATAGCAAGAGATTCCGCTATGTGATGTCACACCGTACTGGTAAGATCGAGATACTTGGTATTGTTGATGATGAAATGTATTTCAGATATCACGAAGCAAGAGACCCGAAGAACTTAGGTAAGCTTTTCAAACGTAAGCTTAACTACACTGCAGGCTGGCTGGACGAACTTTAATGGAAATTAGCTAAGGCAATTGAAACTGAGGAAGAATAATGTTATCTAAAACTATGCCAACCTATTCTTAACAAGCTGGGCAACCTCAGCAGGTGTTTCACCGACCTTAATACCACATGCCTCCAACACCTTAACCTTTTCTGCCGCGGTGCCTGAAGTGCCGGATATTATTGCTCCAGCATGACCCATACGTTTATCAGCCGGTGCAGTCTTACCTGCAATAAAACCAAAAACTGGCTTTTTGAAATATTTCTTCACATACTCTGCAGTATCCTGCTCATCTCGACCACCAATCTCACCGACGATAACAACTGCTTCAGTATCGTCATCTTTGGCGAAAAGTTCTAAACAATCGATGAATTTGGTTCCAATTATCGGATCACCGCCAATGCCGAGGCAGGTTGATTGACCGAGTCCGGTTTTTGTAATATGGTCGACGATTTCATAGGTAAGGGTCCCACTCCGTGATATGACGCCCACCTTACCTTTCTTAAAGATATGGCCGGGTAAGATACCAATTTTTGCTTCACCAGCAGAAACAATGCCCGGCGAATTTGGCCCAACCAGACGACAGTCTTTACCATTAAGATAAGCAGTAATCTTAACCAATTCGATTGTCGGTAGCCCCTCAGCAATACACACAACCAATTTCACACCAGCATCAATCGCTTCATAAATAGCACTTGTCGCAAATTTGGCGGGGACAAAAATAACTGCGGCGTTGGCTTCGGTTTTCTTGACCGCCTCGTTTACAGAATTAAAGACTGGCACACTTTCAACTTCCATACCCCCCTTACCCGGAGTCACTCCAGCAACAACCCTGGTCCCATATTTTATCATCTGCCTGGTGTGGAAACTTCCATCGCGGCCAGTTATCCCCTGCACCACAAGTCTCGTGTCTTTGTTAATTAAAATACTCATTCGATCACTCCTTTCAGCCTATTTGAGTAGTTGAATCGCCTTTTTCGCACCGTCATCCATACTTTGGGCAAAGATAAGACCTGCTTCTTTTAGTATTTCCATTGCTTTTTCTTGATTTGTACCAGTCAAACGGGCGACAATCGGCTGTTTTATCTTGAGTTCTTTTTTCGCTTCCAATATGCCATTAGCCACATCATCGCAGCGTGTGATTCCACCGAAGATGTTAAAGAATATTACCTTTACATTTTTATCGCGCAGCAAAATATCCAATGCGTTTTTGACTTTCTGGGGTGAAGAAGACCCGCCAATATCGAGAAAGTTTGCGGGTTCACCGCCAAAATGTTTCACCAAATCCATAGTTGCCATAGCCAAACCAGCGCCATTGACAACACAACCAATATTGCCAGTAAGTTTTACATAAGATAGATCAGATTCTCGCGCCATCTGTTCACTCTCATCTTCGCTTTCACGGTCGCGCATCGCTTCAATATCCGGATGTCGATAGAGGCCATTGTCATCAAAATTAATTTTGGCGTCAAGGGCAATAAGTTCGCCTGAATCAGTCACAACGAGCGGATTGATTTCAGCCAGGGATGAATCGAGTTCAATGAACATCTTGTACAGTTTTTCAGCAATCTTGGCACAGACGAATGCTGTTTTAGAGTCATCATACAGAAACAAACCTATTTGGCGCGCCTTGTGGGGCAAGAATCCGATTAAAGAATCAGCATAGACTTTTAATATCGCCTCAGGTTTTTTTCGAGCTACCTCTTCAATCTCAACACCACCTTCTTTACATGCCATCATAACGGTTTTTTTTGCAGTTCGGTCATTTATGATGCCCAGATATGCCTCACTGGCTATGGAAACTGCTTCAGATACCAAGACTTTTCTCACTGGAAGACCCTTAATCTCCATGCTGAGAATCTGCTTGGCATATTCTTTGACTTCTTGCTCGGTTTTGGCAACCTTTATGCCACCTGCTTTACCTCGACCCCCGACATGCACCTGGGCTTTGATAACACAGGGCAAGCCAAGTTCGCCAGAAACAGCAATAACCTCGTCAACGCTTACACACATCTTTTCTTCAGGTATTGGAATACCGTATTTATTAAAAATATTTTTTGCCTGATATTCGTGGACCTTCAACATACCTCCTTGATGGTAAATACCTAAAAGTCTTGAGAGTATTTTCGAATATCAAAAATACAGCATAGCATATTCATAATTCAGGCAAAGTCAACACTTAGCACCAGAAACTTGGACACAAATTTTAAACTGCAATAGTATAAAATCCTCTCCCCTTGCGCCTGCCTGTGCGTTGCACGCAGACAGGGGAGAGGACAAAGGTGAGGGGTGTATTAAATTATGAAAAAAATCACCCTCCCCCTTACCCCCTCCCGTCAAGGGAGGGGAAGTATGATGGGTTTAGATTGATGTTGATGCAGTTCAAATTTGCTATCAAAGATGTGTCCAAGTTTCTGTTAGCACAGAGATCCCTGAATTTTTCCAGAAATCTCCTACAATCGCCAGCTTGACAAATTCTGGAAAATGTGTAGAATCATTTTCAGATTGTACTTCTGAGCAGCAGAATCAGGCAGTGATGTTTTGGAATAAAGAGAACCAGGAGGTAAAATGAAAATAAAGCCGCTACATGATCCTATTCTTATTGAAAGAATTCACGAAGAAGTAAAAAAAGGTATTGATAAGGCAGTGGAGACCGTTATTGCAGGATTGAAAAAAATATCTGCTGAGATGAAATGTGCGGTGCTATCTTAGCCCTTGCTTGTATTGGGAGATAATAGAAAGTTAATGAAGGCTTTACTCCGGCAAAGATGTCTTTATTCTAAACTGAGATCATCAGTCCATTCAGGCACTGCAGCCCTGAATATCGTATCTATGGTCTGTCTGAAACCCTCATCAAGTCCGCATCTTTCCAATTCGGTCAAAGCGTGTCTGTATTCTTTGGTAGTAATGCGCCGATTTATGTCAGGAAACTGACCGGCTTTATAGGTTGGATAGTACTGCGCCATGACGTTCACGACCGTATGGACTGAGAGATGTTGACTGATGAACTCAAAGCATCCCCTACTGCCAGCAATGTCGTTGGGTAATACAAGATGTCTTATCAAAAGACCTCGCTGGGCAATACCATTTTCCACTTTCAAATCACCAACCTGCCGATACATTTCTTTCAGCGCTGGTCTGACAACATCCCAGTAATCTTGCACTATTGAATATTTTTCAGCGTGTCGGTTATCAGCATACTTGATATCCGGCATATAGATATCAACGATACCTTCCAGCAACTTAAGGGTTTCAAGAGATTCATAACCACCACAATTATAGACAATGGGGATGTCCAAGCCCTTGTCTTGTGCAATCGCCAGCGCCTTTACAATCTGCGGCACCCATGGCGTCGGTGTCACAAAATTTATGTTGTGGCAACCCAGATCCTGTAACTTGAGCATCATTTCGCCAAGCTCTTCCAGTGTTGTCTCTTGACCCATGCCGAGTTGACTAATTTGATAATTTTGGCAAAATACGCAATGCAAATTGCAATTCGTGAAAAAAATTGTTCCAGAACCATGTCTCCCTACAAGCGGCGGTTCTTCGCCAAAATGTCGATGAAATGATGAAGTCTTGACTTTTATCCCGGCACTGCAATTACCGATTTCGCCTTCCAGCCTTTTAACCTTGCATGCACGTGGACAGATCCGACAAGGCGAGAGTAGATTATAAAATTCTTCAATCAATTCTTTTGTAATCTTTCTCAGCACTTATCTATTATCCCTTGTTTACCCTTCTTTCTCCCTTTTTTACCCTTAGTTTTAGCCCTTTCTCCGCCCTCTCTTCGCCCTCTTTAAGCCCTCTAAACCATATCCATACTTATAGTAAGCGGCACAGGAGCCTTCAGATGACACCATGCAGGGACCAACCGGAGTTAATGGAGTACATTTCTTGCCAAACAATTTGCACTTGACTGGCAGACTTATCCCGAGCAGAACTTTGCCGCAAATACACCCCTTGGGAATGACCGATTTCGGCACTTCTACAGAAAATCTTTCCAATGCATCATACTTGCGATATTGTTCCTTAAAAGCCAGCCCTGATTTTCTAATCAACCCAATCCCACGCCAGTCTGCATCGCATAGTTCAAAAACAGTATATAATATCTCAAGCGCCTTCTGGTTGCCTTCTGGTTTCACAACTTTACTATATGTAATACTGATATTGGCTTTCTCGTCAGCAAATTGTTTTACGAGGTTCAGTATACCGCACAGGATCTCGATCGGCTCGAACCCGGTGACACAACCAGGCATGTGATATTTCTTGGCTAAAAATTCATAGGGTTCAGTTCCAATTATCGTGGATACATGGCCGGGTAAAATGAACCCGTGAACATTTATGCGCGGTGAGCGGGCAATGAAGTCCAAGGCTGGTGGTATGACTTTAAAAGCCGGTAAAACATAAAAGTTACCAATTCCTTTTGTTTCAGCAGCCAAGACAGTCGCGGCTATAGTTGGCGATGTGGTCTCAAAACCAACGCCGATAAATACAATATCCTTGTTCTTATTGTCTTCAGCAATAGTTAAAGCATCCAGAGATGAATATACTACTTTTGGCGCATAAGGCTCTAAGCTCGATACAGTACCAGGCACACGCACCATATCGCCAAAGGTTACGATAACGATATCCTTCTCCTGAGCAAGCGCGATCGCGTAATCTATGGTTTCCTGAGCAGTAACACAGACTGGACAGCCAGGGCCTGACAATAATTTCAATTGCCCAGGCATCATTGCTCTAATGCCAGAACGGGCAATTGACATAGTATGAGTACCGCAGACTTCCATTAGACTAATTTGCTTAGCGCTCAAATCGCCTATCGTCTGAATAATTTTCTCGATAATATTGTGCATCAATCTGCTAATCCGGATTGGGTATAATAACTAAATCTTCTCAATCTTTGGACGGTATACCTTAACTGTATTGCGACCTGCTCCCTTTGCCTCATAGAGCGCAGCATCCGCTAACCTAATGAGTTCTACAGTTGATGTAGCATCATCTGGATAAGAAGAAACACCTGCCGAGAACGTTACCTTGATTTCCTCGGTGCCACGTGTGAAATCATACATCTCAAGATCATGGAGTAGGTTTCCAATAATTCTGGCGGCTTCCTGCTTTTTTATTTCAGGACACATAACAATGAATTCGTCACCACCGTATCGAGCAACGGTATCAGTTTCTGCAAAATGTTTTTCGAAAATCCGAGCTAACTGGATTAAAAGGTGGTCTCCAGCTTGGTGTCCGTATGTATCGTTGTATTCTTTAAATTTATCAAGGTCGATAATGGATACTGAAAGATGGTGTTGGAATCTCTTGGAACGTTCCAGTTCGCTGATCATTAATTCCTTGAAGTATCCAATATTGTATATTTTTGTCAGTGGATCAGTATGTGCGGTAGATGTAATATCTGCAAAACTCCTGGTATTGTTGAGCGCAACACCAGCAATACTTGCAACAACACCTAATAGGTTCTTCTCGCGTTCATCCAGGTCCTTCTTACGAATAATGGCAATAACTCCAAACCTTTTCTTTTGAAAGAAAATAGGGTAACAGACGTCAGGTTCGAATACCGGGAAGGGTTCGCTCAAACCCAGTATGGCAAATTCATGTCTGGTAATGGTATGTTTTTCATTGAAACTGACACCCACCTTACCCATTCTATTTTTATTATCCAGTTCATAGACGAGTTTGGGCAACCAATTGTCATTGAGCCCTTGGTGCGCAACAACAGTAAGCCTTTTATTTCGCTGATCAGCAAGGAAAACAGCCGTTCCTTTTGGATCAAGGCAATTGATCAACAAATCCTTGATTTCTTTGGCAATTTCTTCTGGATTAAGTCTTGAAGTAAGCCTTATCATAGATGCAAAGAATAAGTTATCCACTGAAGCTATCCGCCTGAGTTCTTCGCGTAGATGAAGATTCTCCTTTTTATGCCGGTCCAGCTCATCAGCAAGAATTTCAACGCTATTCAGTACTCTCGTCTTTTTCTTCGTTTTGGACAAAGCGACAATGAGAATTATAAGAACACCCAGAAAAAATACGGCAACGATTAGTTGAACAAAGAGTCCTGTGTTCATATTTAATTCTATTTATTTTACCTCTTATGTCAATATTATTGACAATTTCAACCCCCGGCGTATAATGGAAAATGGTTAAGCATTTCAATGCCTTTATTTCCTTTGATATGGAGGGCGTGGGTTGCCTGACTTCGTGGCAAGAATTGAAAAAAGAGTCACCCTCATTGGCACAGATAAGAGAACTTGCTACCGAAGAAGTTAATGCAGCAATTCGTGGTATAAGAAACGCACGCCAGGATATTGGTGAAATAATTATCTGTGATTCACACGCCGGAGGTGAAAATCTCCTGATCGACGCGCTTGAAACTGGAATCCACCTGGTAAAAGGAACACCACGCAATTATTACATGGTTGAAGGAATAAATCAACAGTTCGATATCCTGTTCTTTATCGGATATCATGCGATGATCGGAACCAAAGGTGCCGGTATGGACCATTCATACTCTTCTTCGTCAATCTACAATATCAAGCTAAATGGCAAGTATGTCGGAGAAACTGAAATAAATGCTGCGGTCGCAGGCCACTACAAAGTACCCTTAGGTCTTGTATCGGGTGATGATAAATTGGCTAAGGAAGTCAGGAAATTCTTTGGGCAAGAAGTAGAAGTCATCATCACCAAGTACGGTATCTCGCGTTTTGCCGCAAAATGCCGACACCCCCACGATATCCAACAGGAAATAGAGAAAAAAGCTGAATTAGCAGTGAAAAAGGTAAAAAAATTGAACCCCTTTATTTTCCACCCACCAATAAATGCAGAAATTGAGGTTATTAATACCGTAATCGGCGATGTTATTGAACCAGTACCTGGTTTGAAAAGGGTATCGGCACGGAAAGTAACTTTCCGGACAAAAAATATTATTGAATTCTATCGCCTGCTTAGAGTCATCTGCAACCTTGCGTATACTGTAAAGTAATACCTACCTTACCGAATTTACCCCGTTGGATAACAAACCCCGTAGGAAACCCATGATTTATTTATTCTTCAGCACCTGCCCCTCAAAGGACGATATTTTCCAACGGGGTTTGCTATTCTATTGGGTGTAGTTCAAATTCACAGACCGCAGTCCGTTCTTTACCACTTAGCAAATCCGCGGTCCGTAAAGTAATAATATAAAAACCAGGTTCAAGATCCATAGGGTGATATAGAGCTGCTAAATAGGCGACATCGCCCGCCTCTATTTGGTCTTTGATCACAACATCGACAATTTCTCTTTTCATCTTCGCTTTATTGATGACTTCATAAGTCATCTTCAATTGATGCATACCATTCTTAGTTTCGAGGTTATAGACCTCGGCGTAGAAGTAAAAAGGGGTGTGGATCAATAATGCTGGTTGGGTCATCGGGATGACCCGGCCCACTGGTTTGTTGAATTTTTCGTGCGAAAAAGTGTTATCGATCAACCACATCGGAACCAGATCACTAATCTCTTTGGCATCATCCTGATAATCGAGCAGGTTGACCCAAAGTGTTTTCTTACCTACGGTTCGGTTACTGATGTCGCTCATTATAATTTCCAGCCGATACTCTGCCGGATCGAACCAGAAATTAACCTCATCAAAGAAAACCCCATGGTCACTGTCTACGGGGATTAGAATACTATTCTTTTCTTTAACGATATTATCCTGGTTATCAAACAGCTTTACCTGTCTTGAAAAAGAAATCCCGGTTGTGTCATTAATCAATACGGATAAATATATTTCAAGACGGGTCAAATTTTTCTTTTGTCGAAATCTCCCGGTAGTCATAGCAAATTCGAGTAACGATGTCGATTCAACTTCTATAAAGCTATCCTGATGCACTTCTTTTAAATGAGGTACTTTCACATGCTCGCCGAATTCTGACCGGGCAATCATCTTATAGGCGCGCGCATACCTGACAAAATCAAAAATCAAACCTTCTCGTTTATATGTCCATATTTCGGCAGGCTTCACTGATTCTTTGACTTTCACGGCAATTTTCTTTTGGGGCCAGATTTCTTCTCTCTTTGAAGGTTCACCGTATTTAACAAATATCTGTATACGCTCATCACTTATTGGCGAATGCTTGCCATATTGGCGAAAGGCATACTCTATCCTCTCTTCAAATTGCTCGCGGTCTGCAGCTTCTTTGTTTTCCCAAAAGGCGTTATAGTATTTTCCGCGCTCAGATGCTGATGGTAAATTGATATATTCTTCTGCTGCCAGAGTATCGATTGCTTTTAAACCAAGGAATATCTTTCTTTCAAATTCAAGCAGACGGTAGTAGCGTGCAGCAAATATGTTTACTGCAGTACAGTAAATAATTAAAAGTGCAGAAATAACTGCCGCTGTTTTTACTATTCTATTCTTCTTCAAGTTCTTCTTCCAATTGTGTCTTTGTCTCAATGCTGTATGTTCCCGGCGCAATATCATACAACCACTGCTCATCACCAATGTCGTCACCAGGTCTGAAGATTTTCACGACTTCAGGATTACCGCTACTCATCTTGTCACAAAACACTACACGGTAACCCCTTGTGTAGTAACACCATATCTCAAACGGTCTACCCCAACTAGTCATTGGCTTATCCTCAATTTTATCGGGCGGTCCATTTCTGATATAATATTTCCCTCTTTCTGAATCCCTGCCCTGTAGAGTGTGCGTTGAAAATTCATCATCCGCCTCAAGGAGTCTTCTTTCGAACAACCAGTAGTCATTCTTTGACCAGAATTTCTTGAGATAACCTCTTTTTTCAAACTGGCTGAGGCGACTGAAACTTTCATAATCACCAATGCTAACCAAATACTGAATATCCCGGTAAAACGGCATTAGGGATGCTTCATCATATAGATATTCAATGTGAAACTTCTTAGTCGATGAAAACGATCCACCAGATGCTGGGTCTTGAACTGTGATTCTATAGCAGTACGTGCCTTCAATAAAATCAGCCAGCAATATATCCACCGTATCAACCTGGGAATAATCATATTTCAAGCGTTGCACGCTCTTTGCGAACACGGTATGCTCAAGACTATCAATAACCTGATACTCTACTTGATAATAGAGACTGTCCGGAACTAAACCATAGAGCTCCAGATATACGAGCAGAGTATCTTGATCAGAAAAAGTAGAATGGACTACGGGGATGAGAGGAAAATTATGAAAGAGAACATCATCTCGATCTGTTTTTCTACCAAACACTATATCACTACTCCATAAGGTAATCGTATCTGGCAGGATTTTAAAGGTATCAATAAATGAAGTATCGTATTCGTTATTATTTATGGAAAACGAATAGTGGAAATCACCAGCATACAAAGATGCTGAAATATAATCAACCAGAGTCTTGTCTTCTTGCTCAGCAATAATATAGGCTCCTTTTGTTCCTTCAATGTATGCTGAGTCATTATTTGACACATCATAGATATCAAATTGATATTTGAATGATACAAAAACTGAATCACCTAACCGTAATGTTTCCTGTTCAGCTTTTGATAATACCGAACTTATCGGTATCTGATACCAGAGTTCTATGTAATCATCGTCAAAACAGTACAATTCAACGACCGGAGCCGATAAAAAAAATAAGTATGTTAAAAGTAACACAAATCCTCCTCTAAAATCATTATAACAATACAATGCGTGATGTCAAGGTTAGACAGAGTGACCGAGAAATGTAAATGGGGTCAAATCTCAACATTCAACACTTTCCTTTATTGTCTGCTCGATATTACCATACTGAAGTTGCAATACATTATCCTGAGTAAGCCGCTTTTTCATGCGGTCAGAAATCGTCGCCGATCATCATCGTCTTCGAATATTCTATTGCGCTCATTAGCACGGCAGGTGACGTGATAATATGCACTTGGATATTGAATCCTCAATTGCCTCACCATGTCTGAAATATATCCATTCTCTTACAATGACAATCTCTGTATATTCCACCCTCACCCTTACCCTCTCCCATCAAGGGAGAGGGAATTGTCTGGGGATCCTCTCCTCCACCTGAGGCGGACAGGCGTCAAGGAAGAGGAAGTATCCGGGATTGGTATTGACCGTTGGCAATATATATATAGAATAACAAATGACCAAAGGGTATTTATCTTTTACCTTGCATTCCCACCTGCCCTGGGTCTTAGGCCATGGCCGGTGGCCTCATGGCACAGACTGGTTGAGCGAGGCAGCTGCTGAATCCTATATCCCGATCTTAAATCAGTTAAATAGGTTAATCGAACAAGGCTACTCTCCCCGTATTAATATCGGTATCACACCGATTTTACAGGAGCAGTTAAAGTCGCACCATTTTCACAACGAGTTTGAATTTTATTTAGAACACAAGATTGAAGCGGCTGAAAATGATATTACCGAATTCAGGCGCAAGGGTCAAAAGCAATTTCTCGGTGTAGCAAAGATGTGGCGCGATTTTTATGTAAATATTGAACATGATTTCATAGATACGTTCAAAAAGGATTTGACAAGTGCGTTCAGCCGCCTGCAAAAGCAAGGCTGCATTGAAATCATTACTTCGGCTGCAACGCATGGTTATTTGCCCCTGCTCAAATACGACCGTTCGGTTAATGCCCAGATCAAACTCGGGGTGCAGACTTACAAAAGGAATTTCAATAAACCACCGAGCGGTATCTGGCTGCCAGAATGTGCTTACCGACCGGCTTATGACTGGACGCCGGTCATTGGCGCGGATAGGAAAACCTATGCACGACAGGGTATCGATGAATTTTTAAGCAAACATAATATTGATTATTTCGTAGTCGATACTCACCTCTTAAAAGGCGGTAAGGCAATCGGTGCTTATTTAGCAAGGTTTAAAGCCCTGGCAAATCTTTGGCAGCACTTTGAAAAGGGCTTTGTTGAAATCAAGGAAGATTTTGACAAAACCCCTTATGAGGTTTACTTGGTTTGCTCAAACCCTCAGTTCAAGCCCGTCGCTATATTTACCCGCGATCCTCAAACCGCACTCCAGGTCTGGAGCGGTGGAGCTGGGTATCCTGGAGAATCATTGTATCTTGATTTTCACAAAAAGAAATTTCCCAGTGGTTTAAGATACTGGCGCGTCACTGATCCTAAGGTTGATTTGGCAATGAAGCAAAATTATGATCCAGATATCGTTGAAAACAAAATAAAAGAACATGCCCAGCACTTTCTATCCTTGATAAAAGAGTTGTCAAATCAATATTATGCGAAAACTAACAAACCCGCTCTGATATGTACGCCATTTGATACCGAACTATTCGGACACTGGTGGTTTGAGGGTCCTCGCTGGTTGTATCATATCCTTAAGGCGGTTGAACAAGACCCTGAGATTGAACTGAGTACTGGTAATATGCTCCTTAAAGAATATGACCCTGAAAAAATCATATCTTTACCTGAAGGTTCATGGGGAGAAGGAGGTTTTCATTATATCTGGTTGAACAAATGGACTGATTGGACATGGGAAAGAATCTATCAAGCTGAGGATAAATTCTATGCACTCTATGACCGCTTTTCAAATACGCAAGACAAAAACAAATTAACTTTGCTCAAGCAACTCGGTCGTGAGCTCTTGCTTTTGCAGTCCTCTGACTGGCAGTTCCTCATATCCACGTGGAGTGCACGCGATTACGCAGAACTGCGCTTTAGTCGTCATTTTGAGAACTTCATGTATTTGGCAAAAGTTCTTGAGAGAAAAAAGCCCAGTGAAGATGCAATGAATTTCTTAAAAGATGTAGCTGAGCAGGATTCCTGCTTCCAGGATTTGGATTTATCAATATTTGCAAAAATATAACTACTGTCTGTCCCGTCTATTTTTTCTTCCTTGTTCATAGGTCCTATGCCCTTTGTAGTTGCTCAATTCATCCCGCCCTTTTACAAAAGAGCTGGATTCATTGAGCAGCCTGATAAACCCCGCTCCTTCATAAGGGGCGTGGGTAAATCACCTGTCTGCCTCAGGCAGAGGCAACTACATTCTCCATTATTGACTTTTCAATCATTTTAAATATCCTAATATAGTGATTGAGGTCAGTGAATGGAAGCACGAGCGAGAACGTATGGTAAAAGAACAGATTGTGGCACGTGGTGTTGAAGACATAAGGGTTATTCAAGCAATGAAGAAGGTTCCCCGACATCTGTTCATCGATAAAACATACTATCATCAGGCATATAATGATTATCCTTTACCTATCGGGCAGAACCAGACCATATCTCAACCCTATATGGTTGCTTCCATGACTGAATTACTTGAATTAAAGGATGATGAAAGGGTTCTTGAAATCGGCACAGGTTCAGGCTATCAAACAGCAATATTGGCACTTTTGTGCTCAAAGGTCTACTCAGTGGAGCGAATCTCTGAACTGACCAGGAAAGCACGACTGACGCTCAAACAATTGGGTTTTAGTAATATCAACCTGATTGTCAGAGATGGAACCTTAGGATGGCCTGAGTTCGCGCCGTATAATGGCATCATCGTTACTGCTGGCGCTCCAGAAATACCAGATGCATTGATCGAGCAGCTCGCGAATAACGGTCGAATGGTCATCCCAGTCGGTAATGAGGCTTCCCAAACGCTTAATTTTGTAGAAAAACACAAGGGACGTATCTATCGCAAAGAATTTTTTGGTTGTACATTCGTCCCTTTAGTAGGTAAAGGAGGGTGGAAGTGAGATTAAAGAAATCACATGTAACCCCTCGACCCACCAAAGATCATGGCGGGCTCGGGATACTGAATTTTACTGCGCCAAATCACAGATTTGGGTAAAATTCGTACGGGGCGTAGCGCAGCGGTTTAGCGCGCATGGTTCGGGACCATGAGGTCGTGGGTTCAAATCCCACCGCCCCGATTATTAGGGAATAGGAAACAGGATACAGGGAACAATAATGGCAAAAAAAATAATAGCCGTCATTGGTGGTTCAGAGCCTGACGAGAAAAGTCTAAAAATCGCTGAAGAGGTTGGTTCTTTAATTGCTCAAAAAGGAGCCGTGCTTATCACCGGCGGCATGGGCGGCGTCATGAATGCGGCTTCAAGAGGGGCAAAGAACGCCAATGGTCTGGTTATTGGAATTCTGCCAACTGACAATAAAGCACACGCCAATCCTTATATTGATATACCGATTGTTACTGGTATGAGCGAAGCAAGGAACATCATTATCGCCCGAACCTGCGATTGTGCCGTAGCGATCAACGGCAAATATGGTACGCTTTCTGAAATAGCATACTGTCTAATGTTTAATGTCCCGGTCGTTGGTATCAATACCTGGGACATTGGTGCACCTATTAAAAAAGCAAGTAGTGCAGCGCAGGCAGTAAAAATAATCTTCGAGGAACTTTTAACATGAAGACCGAAATAATTGTCCAGGGTATAGTTCAGGGTGTTAACTATCGATTTTTCACTGTCGATATGGCAAAGCAATACAATATTAGAGGTTATTGCCGTAATCTTCCTGATGGCAATGTTGAGGTCGTTGCCGAGGGTGATAAAGGCATGTTGAATGAATTCATCAAGCGATTGAAGATCGGTCCTCCCTCTGCTCATGTTACAGGTATCAATGTAAAGTGGGATAATACTGACTCTGGATTTGATGATTTTGATATAAGATACTGAGAAAGAGGGAGATTATATGGATCTAAAACAATATATCCGCGATATCCCGGATTTTCCAAAAAAGGGAATCATTTTCAAAGATATTACAACCCTGCTAAAAGAACCCGTGCCATTTAAATATGCAATTGATTCAATCGTCAGCAAATACAAAAACAAAGATATTGATAAAGTAGTTTCGGTTGAAGCGCGCGGTTATATATTTGGTGGTGTCCTGGCGTATAATCTCAATTGCGGCTTTGTACCGGTTCGCAAACCAGGGAAACTGCCTTCAGAGACACTCACCATGGAGTATACGCTTGAATACGGAACAAATACTATTGAAATACATAAAGATGCACTCGAGATAGACGAAAGGGTCTTGATATTCGATGATCTCCTGGCAACTGGCGGGACGGTCCAAGCCACGTGTCAACTTGTAGAAAAACTAGGCGCGAAAATTATTGGCTGCGTTTTTCTTATCAATCTCACATTTTTAAAAGGCTCAGACAAATTAAAGGGCTATGACATCTTCTCTTTGATAGAATATTAGTTCTAAGTCATTGTGGCCGTGCATATGAAACTCATTATAAACCAAAGTCCACGATATACTCGGGACAGGCAGAACAGGTTTATCGGGCATTGTCTGATTAATCCGTATTCGTAATTCGTTTTTCGTGCTCGTAATATTGGATTATGAAGCAGCTATCTGTCTACTGTATGACTATTTCTATTTTTGAATATTTTGGTTGGAGACCAGGGATAAACCTTGGTGCGATTTTGATCGCCCCCTCAGGTAAAACAACTCGTTCAGTTACTGCATTCATTACTGCATTGCCCCGCGCTCTGGCAAGGGCTTCAGATTCCGAATAAGAGTAAACAACGACCTCTCTTTTGAAATTTTCCTTCACAATATTAGCAGCTTCATCAAGATATCCTGGTGCATCACGAGAAAACGTCGATGTTTTTTCATTGAAGAGCTCGTTGGAAGCAACCGCCACGATCTTCGTATCCTTTTCATCATAGACAATGCCGTTGAATTTGTATGAACGACCGGCAATCCTCGTCGGGTTACCCACCGCATCAAAGGCGGTGAACACATAGTTATATGTTTCGCCCATATTGCTCATATCACCGTTGTCTGTTCTGCCATCCCAGGAAATGGATGAAGGTGGTAAACCCCGTTCCGCAAATTTTCGTATAATGTCACCCTTGGTGTCAGTGATAATTAGTTCCCAGGAAGAAACTGTCTTCTCGAATCTTGGAATGAACAAGGCAATGCTTCTATACATGAACCTGCTTAATAGGGGCACGCGTAAATATTCACTGTGCAGATACAGGATGGGTGTGTTCAATTCATCGATTGTTGAGTAAAGTTTCTCATCAAATAAGTATCTCTCCTGAGATATAACTGAATCTAACGGCGCAAAGGGTTTTAATTCTGGCCAGAGAAGTATCTTTCTGTCTTGAATCTTAAGCTCTGCTTCACCTTTTATTATCTCTTCACCGATATCATGCTCACCTGTTTTTGCTTCTTGCATAAAAAGAAAGCTTATCAATAACAAACCCATTTCAAACTCCTCTAATATTGCATAGGTTATGTTTAGCTACCCACATACGAATCTGAAGGTAATTATTCCCCATTGGCTTTCTTGAACAACATTCGATGGCAGCGGTGCAAACTTCCAGGATTTTAAGGCGTTGATCACTGCTTGATCCAAATCTGGATAACCTGACGAAACCTCGATCAAGGTGCCTTCTCGAATAGAACCTGATGCCTCAACCCAGATCCGGATTTTTACAACACCTGATATCCCCTGGCGCAAACACCAACTAGGATACTTTGGCAGGATTTTGTTGAGTATCTGACGATTGGCAATAGGTCCAGCAAGGGATATTTTGGTCTTACCGCCTTCAACCTTCAGCTTCTGTTCGACTTTTTGCTCGATCTTTTTGGCAATCGCTGAGGTTTTTGGCGGCGGCGGTTTTTTATTTATCTTTATGGCGGGCGCCTGTTTTTTTACTCCAATACCACCTGAACTGCCGATTCCAACACCGCCTTCACCACCGGCTCCTCTTGGAAGATTCTTAGCCAGGGATATGGGTTTTTCAGCAAGAATCTCAGCAGTGCTCTTCATTGACCCGTCTTTGCTGCTGCCAATCTTTATCACATCACCAACCCCGACATCACTAGCCATATAGCGGTCAAGATCGATCGTAGCCTGGCTTCTATCAAGCTTCGCATCAAGGTCTATTGCCGGCGTGATAATGTCGCTGCCATAACCACCCGGCTCGGCATCCGAATATGTTTCCTGAATATCACTCCAGACTGAACCTTTGGCAATAACTTTAGCAACTTCAGGGCGATATGATTGATCAATCAAGGTGATTTCCTTGATGTCATCATAACTGATATCAGATGTTTTACTTGACCCTGATAAAAGTATGAATAATGCAATATGGATAACGATGGAAAACACTATACCGATATCCAGTCTTTTATCTTTTAACATCAATCATCCTTCGGTCTTTTGGTGGCGCAAGCGATACGCTTAGCACCAACTTTTTTCACGCTGGCGAGAATTTCAAGAACGTCATTGTGTAAAACATCTTTATCAGCCCGAACAATAACAAGCTGATAGGGATCTCTTGCCAGTTCCTCAGCTACTACCTGATCCAATTCTTCAGGCAAGATTTCGATATCATTGACCAGCAGACGGCCTTCAATCGTGTAAGTTATTGTCAGGTTTTCTTCGGTCTTGATCTCTGAAGTATGTGCCTTGGGTACATCAACCTGGGTCTGAGTGTGGGTCATAACTAATGGTGCAAGGATCATCATCGTCAAAACTAAGATCAAGCCGACACAAGCCATTGGCAAGATATCGATATTTGCCATTCTTTTCATCTTCTACTCCTTAACAAAGCAAGTTGCCCAGCGCCTTTTTGTTTTGCGAGATCAAGGACGGTAATAACTCGCTCATATCTTACATGTGCTTCGGTTGATATAATCACCTTACGTTCTACACTGCGCGCTAAGAGTTCGGGCAGCAGCTCGGTAAGTCGCTGGTAAGTAACGATCTCTTCGTTGAGCAATATCGCGCCATCATCGAGCAAGTGAATGTTGACCTTTATGTCGCTTACATCACTGGCTCCAGCCTTGGCAACACCCGGTGCATTTACGAAAATGCCGGATTCAAAAAACAACGGTATAGTCACGATAAAGCCGATTACTAATGACAAAGCGATATCAACGAGAGAATTTAAAATTAGTCCTTGCGGTTCATGCTCAAATCTCAATCGCTTACGCTTTCTCATTTTAGAATTTCCACTCAGCGTCTGCTTCAGGCATACTGAACTGCTGGGGTGCAGGCTTTGCAGCTGGTTTTGGCACCGCTGCATCTTTGGCACCAGCCGATTTCTTCTTTAATCTATCGAACGTAACCACAATCCGATCGCTTACGCCATCGAGCGCCATCGCCATTTCGCTGCTTTTTTTGGTAAAATAGTTGTAGAAAAAAAGCGTTGGAATACCAATGAATAAACCAAATGCCGTGGTCATAAGCGCCTCGGCAATACCCCCTGAAATCACGGCTGGGCCGCCCGAGCCGGTAATTGCGATATTGTGAAATGATTTTATCAAACCCATCACAGTACCGAGCAGACCGAGCAATGTTGCGGCATTAGCCAGAGTACCCATACCACCAAGGTACCGGTCGAATTTCACTTTTTCCTCTATTATAAAGCTTGAAAGGATCTCAAACAGATTATCTGATTCCAGATGTCGATTATTAAGCGCAACTGTGAACAAACCGTTTAAGGTATTCTTCTTTTGCGCGGCATAATTGAGGGCAGCACTTACGCCCTGGTTTCTTAGTGTTTGACCGAATTGAATAAATCCTTTACGCGCGTCAAATCCTTTCTTTCTGAAATATATGAACCTTTCGATAATGAGTGCCAAAGCAACAACCGAACAGACAAGCAATATACACATTACAATGCTTCCTTTGAAGATTTCAATAAGTGGTTGGCCCAGTATCATTCAACCTCCTTTTTATATACCTCACTCTTTTCCTTCAAGACTATCGGCAACTACCTCTTCGGTAACTGGCGCGGGGGGTGCAACGCCACCTTCACCCAGTAGCTTCTTACATATGTCAACGTTGTGACGAGCATTCTGAAGGTTTGTTGAATTAGGGAACGAATCAATTACCGCCTGGAAATTAACCAATGCCTCGCCGTAGTCTTTCAAATTATAATAGACTGTCCCAAGGTTGAAATAAACACCATCTTTTTGTTTTGCCTTGGGGAAATATGATAGATATCTTTTGTATAACTCTGACGCCTTTTTCCAGTTCTCAATGTTCACGGCGGATTCAGCTGCATAGATCAAGGCATCTGGTGCATAGGAAGATGTCGGGAAGTTAACTGTAACCTTGAGGAACTCATCAATTGCTCTAATATAATTCTCTTCGTCAAAATAATTGCGTGCAATCTGGTACTGACCATCTGCGGCAAGCTCATCATGGGGGAATTTGGCGACAAATAACTTCATATCATCGATAGATTCAAGACCTTTTCGATAATAGCACATCGCCATACTCTTGCGTGCACTCGTCGCTTCATCTGATGTTGGAAAAAGATCCAGAAATTTCTGGAATTCACGGATTGCATCATCAAAAACCTGTTCGTTGTAATAACTCTGCCCAATAGCCAATTGACTGGAACGCGCGTACTCACTCAACGGGTGATTCTCCACTGCCCACCTGAACAGAGCGCGGGCTTTCTCGTATTCCATGGCTTTAAAATAAGTGTCACCAGCTCGGAAACCAGCCTCGGCTGATTTTGTGCTGAGCGGAAAAGTTCCTAACAGTTTTTCCCATGCCTCAATCGCCTGACCATAGTACTCAAGTTTGTAATAACTCATGCCAGCATAAAATAAGGCAGGGACCGCACTTCTCTCGTCTTTCGGATAAGTGCTGTATACTGCTTCAAAGTCATCGAGTGCTGATCTGTAGTCAGCCTGATTATAGCGTGTATAACCAATGCCCAGATAAATCGCAATTACTAATGAAGAATCATCAAAAGGTGTCTGTCCCATGCTATTGAAAATCTCAAAAGCTTCTTTTGTCCGGTCTTGGTTATAAATGGCATAGGCAAGTCCCAATCTGGCATAGGGAGTAATCTCAATACCGAAAAACGCCCTGGTCACTTTTAGATAGTGCTTTTCGGCATCAGCAAAATTATCTCTATAGTAACAGGCTTCACCAAGGAAATAGAGCGTTCTACCGCGCCATGGAGTTTCATCGTCCGGGAAATCTATAATGTACCGACTGCCAAAGGTTATTGTGTGGTCATATTGTTTCAACTTGTTCAACGAACACAGTAACATAGCTGCTGCCGGTTCACGCAAACTGGAATTTGGGTAATACTGTAAAAGCAATTCGAAATTAGTGGCGGCATGGTAGTAGTCGGCTTTCTGGAAGTATATCATGCCGGTCAGATATTCACCGACACTCGAAAGCTCCCCGGACGAAAACATGGTCGCCAGTTGGGATGCAGAAACAAGTGCCTGCAGAGTATCTCCTGAAACCAATAAAGCGTTGGTCAATTGAAGATTAGCAAAGGACGCAATCTGGGTATTGGGATAGTTCGCTCTCACCCTCTGGAAAGCACTTACCGAACCTAACCCATCACCCAGATGCATACGACAGATGCCGAGAAAATAACTGCTGTGCGCGGCAAGAAGATTATCAAAATGGCGTGTCAAAGGCAATAGATGCTCTGATGCTGCAGCGTAATCCTCGGCATGAACCAAAGATGCCGCAAGGAAGTAGTGAGCATAATCATTGAGCGACGAAAGCGGATAGTCAAGGATAAAATCCCGAAATTTAATGCGGGCACCGTCAAAATCTCGGTTAAAGAAAAGAGCTTCAGCCCTTGAAAATTCTGCCAGTACTGCAATTGGCGTATTGGAAGCTTGATCGATAATTTCCTTGAAGGCAGCCAATGCCTCGAGAGGATCGCCTAACCTTGAAACGGCTTTGCCATAGTAGAATTTAGCTTCCAGGAGGTCTATCCCATCCAGCTTCTCTTTGGCTTCCTCATAACTTCCGCGGAAATAGTGAAGTACGCCGAGCGCGAAATTCGCGCGCTCTTCTTGCTGATATGCAGGGTTCTTTAGCAAAGTCTGCAGAATATCCTCTGCTTCAATGAAATTATTCTGCAGGATATCAATTAAACCGACTGCATAAAGGCATTCTGGTTCAAGATAGCTTAGATTTCCATGCTCCAGTACTTTCTTAAAATTCTTCTTGGCATTATAATAGTCATTGAGGTTGAAATAACACTCGGCAAGACGGAATCGGATTTCATCCACAAACTCACCACCTGAGTATTTTCCAACCATTGCCTTGAAATAATCTTTTGCATCAAGGTAATTCTCCTGGAGGAATAATTGGTGGCCGATTTCATAATCAGTCACCAATTGATCATAGTCTACCGCGAACAGAAATGCAATTAATAATACCATGAGTTATCCCTTCTCAATGTTCATCTGTATCCGCGAATCTATTCTTGCGGAAGGAACTCAATTTCGCCTTCAGGACCTAAGGTGGCTACTCTCGTTAGATAATCACGGAAACTCAGTGTTTCGCCAATATCATCGATCAATAGCATTTCATAATAGTATTTACCATCGGCAACGACTCGACCAATATCATCGAGTCCATCCCACGAGAGCCTCAAAGGCGGAGCTTCCCACCCCGCATAAGTTCGGACTACTTCTCCATACTGATTTTTTATCAAAAGCTGCCAGCGCTCAATTGGTCTTTTTGCATTATAATGAAGATCCATCCATGCGATATTCTCTTTCCGACCCGGGGTCGGAGAAAACTGCTTGGGCGAAGCCTCAACCCAGGTTCTAAAGCCTGAGAAATTCACAAAGACCCCTATTTTATGTCTCAGCGGTACTAGAAAGCTTGAGGCATAATGCAATTCTATGGCATAGTCCAACCCAGCTGAGAATTTATTCCAATCCTTTTTTAACCCCAAGCCAGCACCGATATGGTTGCGATCAATGCCACCGCGGAGAGCTACCATTGGATAGATCGGGATAAACTCCATACCCACATGATAGTCAACCGATGTGTAATCCAGCACGTCCTTTACAATATCTGTAGCAATGATCAGTCTGTCCCTATACAATTTCAGCGCGACGCCACCGCGAAAAGTTATCGGCACCTCATCAGTTTGCGTATCATGAGTCAGTTTTGGACCAAGCAGGTTCTGACAGGTAAGTCCGATCGTTAGATTACCCCGCGGGAATAACAAGATACCTAAATCTCCACCCATACCCAGAGCACTATACTGGGCTATCTTACTCATCATTACCTTAATATTTACACCCACACCAAGGGGTCGCCACGGCTGGTAGGCATAAGAGAATAGAAAACAACTCTGGTAAAACTTGAACGTACCAAAGGGATTACGATTTACATCCCAAGAATCAACATCGCCTGAACCATGGTATATCAATCCGAAACCTAATGAGCCGAATTTTCTCGTCGGTAGGGCATAGCCAAGATAACCGCCTTGAGTGCCCAAAAGTGACAAATAGGATGACTTTATATTATGAGACAGAAGCTGGACCAAACCTGCCGGATTGAAATACACTGCCTCTTGATCATCTGCAAGACCGGTAAATGTTTTGCCCATCGCAATCGTTCTCGGCGTCATCCCATAGTTCAAAAGGGCGCCAGGAACACCACCATCCTGGGCTTCAACAACAGTAGGCAGTAAGCAGTAGGCAGTAAGCAGCAAGAAAATGCAATAATGACAAATATCAAATGACAAATGATAAATGAAATCCCAATGTTTTAATGTCAAATGTTTTTTGTCATTAGGGTTTTGACATTGATTTGGACTTTGGAATTTGGAATTTGGAATTTGCCTTACCATACCACACCTACCTTCATCTTTTTTTCAAATATCGTTGCCGTATGTGTCCAGCCTTTTATTACGGCATAGTATAATCCGGTGGCGACTCGTTCACCTTCACCATTACGTCCATTCCATGGTATCTCATTAAGACCACCATGTGCTCCTTTACTACCCGGTACAATATCTTTTTTGTAAACCAGATTCCCAAATGGGTCATAAATCGCAAAAATTACATTACATGAACCACTGAGGTAATAGACAAAATTCATCGTATTACCTTCGATACCAATGGGGTTGGGATAAGCATAGAAACTATCCGGCACTACGGTCGTATCGATTATATCGAGATAATTTTGATCGGATGTGATGCTATTTGAGTTATCTTCAACCCAAAGTGATGTATTGTCTTCAGCGGTTGAAAAACTTACGGTAAATTGCGCTTCACCGTTCTCAAGGTTCTCTGGAGATGGATTAGAGAAGGGATAATGCGAACGGAGTTGTATAGCATAACCAGTTGCTGATGTTCTATTCCACATCGAGTCTGTTGCATAGACCAATACACCAAAGTCTTCGTTCACGTATTTATCCTGGGCTTCTCCATTTTTACCAGGTGTAGCTAAAGTAGTACTTGTTGTATCACCGGGCAGCTGTGTTTCCCCATCCAGAATAACGAGTAACGACATGTAAGAACCAGGACTTATCGCCAGCTGTGACGATGTATCCGGCGTTATGAACGTGGATGTCACATCATCAAAAAATAAACGGTGCTGCGGCCCTGCGGTCCTAAATGCAAAAGGTAAACTTACCATGCCGTTCACCAACTGGATCTGTGCCTGCACAGCAAAAGAATCAGTTGAGCTGTAGCTAATTGTATGATTTACAGTATCCACGATATTGAACCAATCATCAGTTATAAACACAGTGATGTTGAATTGCCCGCCTGCGGTTTGAGGAGCAGGAGGATTTACTCTGCCTGGGGATAACCCAGGTGTGTACATCTGACCTGGAAGCACTGATAATAGTTGAGTTGGGATATTTGATCTAACCTGAAACTGATTTGAAAAACCTGTATGCCCGCCCCGATCATCACATATCAATGACATAGTATCAGCAGCAAGAGACACGCTTACATTACCTGACCAAACACCATTGCTGAATTGCACAGTTTCATTACAATATATGGGGTTTGCTGGGACATCCCAGGATGTGTAGATATTAGCCCAGCCATTATAAGGATAATTGCCACCACCAGAATCATACGCACGAATAGTAATCTGAAATGGTGTACCAGCTATCTGAGGGGAACTTATATTATCAAAGCCAAAGTGATCTAGTTGGCTAAAAAGCAGCATTGTGATTAGGCTGATCAAGTTGCCTCCTTTCTTTCTTATGTCCTAGTAAAACAAAAACAGAGAGCACGTGTTGTAACAATTAAGTCTCTCTTGTATTAATAACATTTCTTATCGGTAAATTATAATCATTTTTGATTTGTTGTCAATAAGTAAAACCCCTCAAATCGTCGTACGATTTCACGTTTTTGAAATAAAAACCACGATATTTATTTCATCCATAACTTTTCCTCTTTATCATTCAGGCTGTTGAAAAAGTCATTTTTCACTGGAGTAGAGCATTTATGCTCGTGAAAACTGATGAAATTTCATTGCTTTTGACGGGGCTAAAGCCCCTACTCCACTAAATCAACAGCCTGATTGTTTAAATACTGGAGGTTATTGCAGAGACTTGCTTTTGACGGGGCTAAAGCCCCTACTCCACTAAATCAACAGCCTGATTGTTTAAATACTGGAGGTTATTGCAGAGACTTGGACACAAATTTTAAACTGCAAAAGTATAAAATCCTCTCCCCTTGAGGGAGAGGACAAAGGTGAGGGATGTATTAAATTATGAAAAAAATCTCCCTCCCCCTTACCCCCTCCCGTCAAGGGAGGGGAAGTATGATGGGTTTGGATTGATGTTGATGCAGTTCAAATTTGCTATCAAAGATGTGTCCAAGTTTCTGGTTATTGTCATTGA